>NZ_JAMYSB010000006.1:0-391610 GCF_040321695.1 Mesorhizobium sp. M0292 | reverse complement strand
CCCCCACTTTTTTGCTCGCGTCTTTTCGGCGCGGTCGCTTGGCGCGGCGGGGGGGGGGGGGGGGGGGGTGCTCCGCCGTGGCGGGGGGGCCCGCCCCTCGACTGTTCATCAACAACATTGATCAAAAATCGGTCGGCGCGCCGCCTTCGGACGTGCGCTTTTCGACGAAGTCGTTGAGCTCTTCGCGAATTGCCGGGTCCATATAGGGTTCCTCGTAGGATGCCAGCCGCTCCTTCCAGACCTTGTTGGCCTTTTCCAGCGCGGTCGGCGATCCGGCTTCGGCCCAGGTCTCGAAATTGCGCCAGTCGGAGAGGATGGGCGAGTAGAAGGCTGTCTTGTAGCGGTCCTGCGTGTGCTGGGTGCCGAAGAAATGGCCGCCGGGGCCGACCGACTGGATGGCGTCGAAGCCGAGCGCTTCGTCGGACAGGTCGAGCGGGGTGAGGAACTCGGCCACCATCTGCAACAGGTCGATGTCCAGGATGGTCTTCTCGTAGGAACAGCGCAGGCCGCCTTCGAGCCAGCCGGCGCCGTGCATCATCAGATTGCCGCCGCCCTGGATGGCGCCCCACAGCGAGAACACACTTTCATAGGCTGCCTGCGCGTCGACCGTGTTGGCGGCGCAGGTATTGGAGGTGCGGTAGGGGATCTTGTAACGGCGGGCAAGCTGGCCGCCGACAAGCTGCGCCTTCATATATTCAGGCGTGCCGAAGGCCGGCGAGCCCGACTTCATGTCGACATTCGAGGTGAAGCCGCCATAGCCAACCGGCGCGCCCTTTCTCACCATCTGGGCAAAGGCGATGCCGGACAGCGCCTCGGCATTTTGCTGCACCAGCGCACCGGCGATGGTCACCGGCGCCATCGCGCCGGACAGGGTGAAGGGCGTGATGACGACGACCTGACCCTTGCTCGACATCTGGATGATGCCTTCCATCATCGGCACATCCAGTTTCAGCGGCGAATTGGTGTTGATGATGGTGAAGACGGACGGCTCTTCGAGCATCTGCTCATGGCTGATGCCGCGGGCGATCCTGGCGATCTCGATGCCGTCGACATTGCGCTCCTTGCCGAGCGAATAGATGTGGAACACCTTGTCGGTCAGCGTGGCGAGGTCGCGGATGCATTCGAGGTGGCGCACGGAAGGATGGATGTCGGTCGGCTCGACCGGATAACCGCCGGTGCAGTTCAGGATGTTGTGCATCTGCGCCAGACGCAGGAAGTTGCGGTAGTCCTGCTGGTTGCCCGGACGGCGGCCGCGATCGAGGTCGGAGCAGTTCGGTGCCGACGCCATCATCGACAGGATCACATTGTTGCCGCCGAAGCGCACATTGTGCGCCGGGTTGCGGGCATGGAGCGTGAATTCCGACGGGCAGTTGGAGATGAGATCGAGGATCATGTCGCTGTCGAAGCGCACGCGCTCGCTGCCCTCGCGGACATCGGCGCCGTTTTCCTTCATCATGCGGCGCGCTTCGTCATGCAGCACGTCGACGCCTATTTCCCTCAAGACGCGCAGCGAGGCGAGGTGGATCGATTCCAGCTCGTCGTCAGAGACCAGCTTGGTCGGCGTTAGCGGATTTCTCAGTTGCCGAAAAGCCGGCTGTTCGAAGGCGGCCGAGCCGCCGGCGCGCTTGCCCGCACGGCCACCGCGACGGGCCCGGTCGGTTGCCAAAGGCGGTTCGGCTGGATGCAGGGCGGCGGTCATGATGGTCCTCGTACGATGCTGGTAGCGGGCGGCATAATGGACCGGCGGCTGTCCGGCCATTGCGGAGGCGGCGACCACTAGGACGAGGGAAGCGACATGCCCGAACGGCAGTCCGATAGTTGACAACCTTGCCGGGGATTAGCGGACAGGACGCGCCCACTGCGGCTCTTGGCGCAAGGGGATTTCAGGCGCGGCCCTTCCTTTCCCTAAATCGAACCGCTAGCTCAGTGGTTTGCCGCTGGATGGGCCGGCAATTCATGTGGAAGGCATCATGGCTGCGACCGGTTCGAGCGATGGCGAAGCGGGGACGCAATGGGCGGCGCTTGCCGGCGTAACTGCCGCCCTCGCGATGTTCGGTGCGGCGCAAGGGCTGAGCTCGCCGCTGTTTACGCTGCTGATGCAGAAGCAAGGCATGTCGCCGGCGCTGATCGGCTTGTCGGCAGCGATGATGCCGCTTGGCCTGATCCTTTCGGCCTCGTTCGTGCCGGCAGCCATTCGGCTGGTCGGCGCGCGCAACCTGGCTGTGGGTTGCTCATTGATTGGGGCGCTGTGCTTCCTCGGCATCGGCTACCTGCAGGACTGGGTGGGCTGGTTCGTCATCCGCTTCATCATCGGTATCGTCATCAACCCGCTCTATATACTGGGCGAAGTATGGGCGCTGTCGCTGGCGCCGCCGTCGCGCCGCGGCAGGGTGATGGGGGCATTCAACACCGTGCTGGGCGCTGGCTATGCTGCGGGGCCTTTGGTCCTGACCGCGGTAGGGATATCGGGCTGGGTTCCTTTCCTGGTCGGCATGGCCGGCTTCATCCTGTGCGCCGCGATCCTTCGTGCTGTTTCGTCAAGCCTCGCCGGCTTCGAGGATGACGGCCAATTGCCCGGCGGCTTTTTCGGTTTCGCCAGGCTGGCGCCGGCGCTGTTGTTTGCCGTGCTGGTTTCGGCGGCGGTCCAGCAGGGCACCTACGCTTTGATGCCGGTCTTCGGTGCCGCCTATGGCCTGCCCGAAAGGACGCTGGCGGCCCTGGTGATGGCACTGTCGCTGGGAAACATCTTCCTGCAGATCCCGCTCGGCCTGCTGGCCGAGCGTTTCGGCGGGCGGGCGATGATCATCTTCTGTGCGTTGGCGACAACGACCTGCGCGGTTTTGCTGCCGTTGCTGATCACGACGCCGGCGATCTGGCTCGTCCTTCTCGTCATGGGCGCTGTTGGCTACGGCGTCTACACCATGGCGCTGGTGGAGCTCGGCAGCCGCTTCAGGGGAACCGTGCTGGTCGCCGGCAACGCCGCCTTCGCATTGATGTGGGGCGCCGGCGGCATTGTCGGCCCGCCTGGCGCCGGTGCCTTGATGCAGACCATCGGTCCGCTCGGTCTGCCGGTGGTGATCGCCGGACTCGACGCGCTGCTGGTGAGCTTCGCGCTTTACCGATCGTTCAAGCGCCAAACTCCTGACAGGCCCAAAAACTCCTGACAGGCCCAAACTCATGACAGGCCTTGTCTGGAGCAAACGGTTTTTCCCGGGGCGGGGCTTACCCGCGTCGGACAGAAAAGCTAGTCCTGAGCCTGGTTTAGGTGCCAATGATGAACCTGGCGGAAGCTGACAACGAGAAGATGCAGTGGGCGGCGATCAGCGGCGTGATCGCGACCGTCTCGGTGTTCGCCATCGCGCAAGGCCTGTCCTATCCGCTGCTGAGCTTCATCCTGCAACGCCAGGGCGTTTCGCCGGCCATCATCGGGCTCTCGGCGGCAATGACGCCGATCGGCTTCATTGTCTCGTCGCCGCTGATCCCGGCACTGGCGCGCCGGTTCGGGGCAGGGCGCACCGCGCTTACCTGCGCGGCGTTTTCGGCTATTGTGCTTGCGCTGATCGGCTGGACGCAGAATGTCTATCTGTGGTTTCCGCTGCGCTTCTTGATCGGGGTGGTGACCAATCCGCTCTATGTCTTGAGCGAAATCTGGGTCATTGCACTGGCGCCGCCATCGCGCCGCGGTCGCGTCATGGGTGTCTATTCAACCATCATCTCGGCCGGCTTCGCTGCCGGGCCGCTCTGCCTGCTCGCGGTCGGCACCGTGGGATGGCCGCCATTCCTGGTGGGGATCGCCGCCTTCATCTTCTGCGGCGCCTGCCTGGCGCTGGTGCTGCCGCGACTGCCGAAGGTCGACGAAGCCGGGCACAGGGTTTCGGTCATGGGCTTCATGCCCCTGGCATGGCTACTGCTGTCGGCGGTGGTCGTTGCCGCCGGTTTCGAACAGGGCGTGCTGGCGCTGCTGCCGGTCTACGGCACGCACCATGGCATCGCGGAAGCGCGCATGTCGGCGCTGCTGTCGGTGATGATCGCAGGCAACATCGCCATGCAGGTGCCGCTCGGCTTGCTGGCGGAACGGCTGACGGCGCGGCTGGTGCGATTCATCTGCGTCGTGGTGACGGTGCTGGGCTGCGCCCTGTTGCCGCTGCTCATCGAGACGCCGCTGATCTGGCCTTGCGTCTTTATCTGGGGCGCGGTCTCCTATGGCATCTACACCATGTCGATCATCGAGCTCGGCGAGCGCTTTACCGGCTCGGCGCTGGTCGCCGGCAATGCCGCCTTCTCCCTGATGTGGGGCGTCGGCGGCATCGTGGTGCCGCCGCTGGCGGGTGGCGTCATGGATGTGATCGGCGCCTCCGGCCTGCCGATCACGCTGGGCACGATTTGTCTGGCACTGGCTGTGGCCACGGTCCTGCGCCGGCGGATGGTTTGAGGCCGCATTCCCCCGATGACCTGACGTACCATCTTGAATAGAACCGCTTGCAACGCGATGTAGGCAGGGCTGCCCGCCACTAGCCTGGAGACCATGCGTGACCCAATCGACGACAAAACGCCAGACGGATGCCACCGTGGAGGACAAGTTCCTCTGGCTGGAGGACCGGACCAGCAAGGAATCGCTCGACTGGGTGCATCGCCAGAACGAGATCACCGTGGCCGAACTACAGGGCGATCCGTCCTACCAGGCGGCCTTCGAGACGGCGCTCGACCTGATGACGGCCGAGGACAACATTGCGGTCGGTGCCGCGCTCAACGGCCAAGTCTATAATTTCTGGCAGGACAAGACCAATGTGCTCGGCCTCTGGCGCCGCACGACGGTCGCTTCCTACAAGACCGAGAAGCCTGTGTGGGAGACGATCATCGACTTCGACGTGCTGTCGGCCAAGGAGGGGGTGAAGTGGGTGTTCAGCGGCGCCAGCCGCCTTTACCCCGATTTCAACCTTTGCCTGGTGGCGATGTCGCCGGATGGCGGCGATGCCAGCGAGATGCGCGAATTCGACATCGAGACCAAATCATTCATCGAGGGCGGCTTCCGCGCTCCCGCCTCGAAATCCGGCTTTTCCTGGCTGGACAAGGACACGGTCATTGTCTCGGCTGCCTTCAATGAAGACGACAAGACCCAGTCCGGTTATCCGCGCGTCGTCAAACTGTGGAAGCGCGGCACCCGGTTGGAGGAGGCGACGCCGATCTTCGAGGCCGAGAAGCAGGATCTCGCGGCCGGCGCGGGGGTCGAGCATGATGGCGACAGGCAGTATTTGTTTCTGGCCCGCACGATCGCCTTCTTCTCCTCGCACAGTTTTCTGCGCCTGCCGTCGGGCGAAAACCGGCGCATCCCGCTGCCGGACGATGTCACCGACACCGCGCTGTTCAAGGGCCGGTTCGTGTTCGGGGTGCGCAGCCCATGGACGGCGCCGGGCGGCACTGAGTGCTTGCCGGACGGCCTCTATTCCTTCGATTTCGAACACTGGATCGACACCGGCGACCTGGGCCCTGTTGAAACCATGCTCGCGCCAGCGCACCGTGTTTCGGTCGCCGGCATTGCCTGCACTCAGGACCGGCTGTTCATCAATCTGATGGACAATGTGCGCGGCAAGGTCGTTGTCGCCGAGCGCAGCGGCGACCGCTGGTCGCTGAAGCCGGTGGCGCTGCCCGAGAACGGCAATGTCGGCATCGCGCATGCCGAGCATTTCGGTTCCAGCGTCTCCTTCTCCTTCACCGATTTCCTGACGCCGAGTTCGATCATCTGGTCGGACGATGACGGAGTGACGCTGGCCACCGTGAAATCGCAGCCGGCGCGGTTCGACGCCGCGCCGCTGGTCTCGGAACAGTTCGAGGCGCGCTCGAAGGACGGCACCATGATCCCGTATTTCGTCGTCAGGCGGCGCGACCAGAAGGGTCCGGTACCGGCGCTTCTCTATGGTTATGGCGGCTTCGAAATACCGCTGCTGCCCGGCTATGCCGGCGTGCGCGGCAGGCTGTGGCTGGAGAAGGGCAATGCCTATGTGCAGGCCTGCATTCGCGGCGGCGGTGAGTTTGGGCCGGCCTGGCATCAGGCGGCGCTGAAGGGCAATCGCCAGACTGCCTTCGACGATTTCGCCGCGGTGGCGCAGGACGTCGTCAGGCGCGGCATCGCCACCGCTGCTTCCCTCGGCATCCAGGGCGGCTCGAATGGCGGCCTGCTTACCGGCGTTTCCCTGACGCAGCATCCCGAACTGTTCGGCGCCGTCATCATCGAGGTGCCGCTGCTCGACATGCTGCGCTACACCGAACTGCCGCCAGGCGCCTCGTGGATCGGCGAATATGGTGATCCGGCAAAACCGGAAGAAGCCAAGTGGCTCGCCGCCTATTCGCCGTACCATCATGTCTCGGCCGATGCCGTCTATCCCCCGGTGCTGCTCACGACATCAACCGCCGACGACCGCGTCCATCCCGGCCATGCCCGCAAGATGGCGGCGAAGCTACAGGAAGCAGGTCACGGCAAGACGTTGTTCTTCGAGGAGACGGAAGGCGGCCATGGCGGGCGCGGCGACCGCCGGCCGCAAGCGGCGCAAACCGCCATGAAATACGTGTTCCTGCAAAGGGTATTGAGCGGCACCGCTTGAATTCCGGGCCTCGGGCGGCATAGACTGCCGCCATGGTCTACATGAGCACATCCGGCGCCTTCGGGGTCGCGGTGACACCGTCGCCGCGCACGCTGCGCGCCGAACTGCTCAGGCTGTGCGCCCGCATCGGCTATTCGCCGCCCGCCGTCCTCTGACGAAGTCGCCCCGGCAGCTTGCCGGTTTGATTCCAGAGGAAAGAGCAAACCCATGACTTACCAGAACTATTCGCTGAAGCAGCTTCAGCAGATTGACGCCGCGCATCATCTGCATCCCTTCACCGACCACAAGGAATTGCGCGAGACCGGCTCGCGCATCATCACCCACGCCAACGGCCCGTTCATCTACGATGCCGACGGCACCGAAATACTCGACGGCATGGCCGGGCTGTGGTGCGTCAATGTCGGCTATGGCCGCGACGAGTTGGCCGACGCCGCTTACGCGCAGATGAAGGAATTGCCCTACTATAATTCCTTCTTCAAATGCTCGACGCCGACGCCCGTGCTGCTGTCGAAGAAGCTGGCCGAGCTGGCGCCCAAGGGCATCGCCCAGGTGTTTTACGGCTCCTCCGGCTCGGAGGCCAACGACACGGCGCTGCGGCTCGTGCGCCACTATTGGGTGCTGGAAGGCAAACCGGAGAAGAACCGCATCATCTCGCGCAAGTCGGCCTATCACGGCTCGACCGTCGCCGGCACGTCGCTCGGCGGCATGGATTTGATGCACAAGCAGCTCGGCGGGGCGGTTCCCAACATCGTCCATGTGATGATGCCCTATGCCTATGAGTTGGCGCTGCCTGGCGAAAGCGACCATGATTTCGGCCTGCGCGCGGCCAAGGCGGTCGAGGATGCCATTCTGGAGGCCGGCGCCGACAAGGTCGCCGCCTTCATCGGCGAGCCGGTGATGGGAGCGGGCGGGGTGAAAATACCGCCGATGAGCTATTGGCCGGAAGTGCAGCGCATCTGCCGCAAATACGATGTGCTTTTGATGCTGGACGAGGTCATCACCGGCTATGGCCGCACCGGCGAATGGTTTGCGGCGCAGACCTTCGGCATCGAGCCGGACACCATCACCACGGCCAAGGCACTGACCTCGGGCTATCAGCCGCTGTCGGCGCTGCTGGTCGGCGACCGTATCGCGGCGACGCTGGTCGAAAAGGGCGGCGAATTCTACCACGGCTATACCTATTCGGGTCACCCGGTGGCGTGCGCGGTGGCGCTGAAGAATCTCGAGATCATGGAGCGAGAAGGCCTAGTCGACAGGGTCAGGAACGACACTGGACCTTACTTCGCCCAGGCGCTGCAGGAGCGCATTGCCGGCCACGAACTGGTCGGCGAGGTGCGATCGATCGGGCTGATGGGAGCGGTCGAGATCGTCAAGGACAAGGCGACCAAGGAGCGCTTCCTGCCGGCGGGCAGTGCCGCCGTCACCGTCCGCGACCACGCCATCGCGCAAGGCCTGATGCTGCGCGCCACCGGCGACACGATGATCCTGTCGCCGCCGCTGATCTGGACCCGCGCGACGATCGACATGGCTTGCGATCGCATCGCCAAAGCGCTGGATCTGGCGCAAGCGGATTTGCGCAAGAAGTAGATGGAACGACAGCCGGACGCCTTGCAATCAGGGCGCCCGGACTGTGCGCCTGCTTATCGTCAGGGTCGAAGGGGTCAGCGCACCGATCGTGCTGGTCAATGAAGACCATCAGGCAATTCCGAACGCTGCAATCGGAATATAATTCAGACCGAACAGTATAGGACTGCAAAACGCAAAAAACCGCGCTCCATCGGAACGCGGCTTTGCCAGATACGCATGGCATTTCGCCAACAATACACTTGCGAAACTTACGGGCTCCGGTACGCGAGACCTGATCCGGAGCGCCGGGCGGATGCGATGTGTCCGCCTCGCCATCCGTTATATAGGCACATCGTTACCGCCGGGTTATCGAGAGCTTAAGCAAATCTAAATTTGCAATTTTTCCGCGCAATAAAAATCGAGAAAAGTGCTGCCAAATTTCGAAACTTATAGAGAACTGCCGCGAAGGAAATTTATGATGCCGGAAAAATCGTCGCCGCCATTTCCCTGGGCGTTGAACAGCGCATAAAGCTGGGCCGCTTCGGCCCCCATCGGCGTCACCGCGCCGGCGCTTTGGGCGGCTTCCTGCGCCAGTTTCAGGTCCTTCAGCATGAGTGCCGCGGCAAAGCCCGGTTTGTAGTCGCGGTTGGCGGGTGAGGCCGGCACGGGACCCGGCACCGGGCAGTAGGTGGTCAGCGACCAGCACTGGCCCGACGAGGTCGAGGCAACGTCGAACAGGGCCTGATGCGAGAGGCCGAGCTTTTCGGCCAGCACGAAGGCCTCTGCGACGCCGATCATCGAAATGCCGAGCATCATGTTGTTGCAGATTTTGGCTGCCTGACCGGCGCCGTCGTCGCCGCAATGGACGATGCGGCCTGCCATCGGCTTCAGGACCGGTTCGGCCTTGGCGAAGGCATCCTTGGCGCCGCCGGCCATGAAGGTTAGCGTTCCCGCAGCAGCACCGCCGGTGCCGCCGGAGACGGGGGCGTCGATCGAATGCAGCCCTTGCTTCCTTGCTACGGCATGCGCCTTGCGGGCCGACTCGACATCGATGGTCGAGGAATCAATGAACAGGGCGCCTGGTTTGGCCTTGGGTGCGATGTCCTCGTAGACCGAGAGCACGTGCTTGCCGGCGGGAAGCATGGTGATCACGACATCGGCGTCCTTCACCGCCGCCACGGCATTCGCCATGACAATGACGCCATGCTCGCGGGCGACGGTGAGGTTTTCCGGCATCAGGTCAAAGCCGTGCACCGCGTGCCCCGCCTTGACGAGATTGGCAGCCATCGGATTGCCCATATTTCCGAGACCAATGAAGGCGATGGTGGTCATAGCGGTGCTCCATGATGAGTAGGCAGTAGGCAGTAGGCAGTAGGCAGTAGGCAGTAGGCAGTAGGGCGACCTATTCGGGTGCGAGTTTGATAACAAGTTGGCGAAGCATCTTTCCGATGGCCTCGGCCGCCAGAAGCAGGTGCTCAGCTTGCCCATGCGTGGCAACGCCAATGCGTTGAGCGATTTGGAGGTGTGTCTCGAACTCCTTCAGCGAGCCTTGGGCTGTCCTGAGAAATTGCTGATAGGAGCCTCGGTTGTCTCGGCCATAGCCTTCCGCGATGTTTGCAGGGATAGAGGTTGCTGAACGGCGGATTTGGCTGGTCAGCCCATACAATTCCTCTTTGGGCCATGTCTTGGTCAATGAGTAGGTGCTGACAGCCAGATCCATCGCCTGCTGCCATACGATAAGATCCTTGTACGAGTTGATCTTGCCGGTCATCCTTTGCCTACTGCCTACTGCCGTCCAATCAACGCCCGCGCGATGATGACGCGCATGATCTCGTTGGTGCCTTCGAGGATCTGGTGGACGCGCAGGTCGCGCACCAGTTTTTCGATACCGTAATCATGAAGATAGCCATAACCGCCATGCAGCTGCAGCGCCTCGTTGGCGACGTTGAAGCCGATGTCGGTGACGAAGCGCTTGGCCATGGCCGACCATTTGCCGGCATCCGACGCCTTGCGGTCGAGTTTCGAGGCGGCGGCGTAGAGAAAGATCCGCGCTGCCTGCAATTCGGTCTCCATGTCGGCCAACCTGAACTGCAGCGCCTGGAACTGGTTGATCTTCGAGCCGAAAGCCTTGCGCTCGGCGGTATAGGACAGCGCCTTGTCGAGCGCAGATTGCGCGCCGCCGAGCGAACAGGCAGCGATGTTGAGGCGGCCGCCGTCAAGGCCGGCCATGGCGATGCCGAAACCTGCGCCTTCCCCCGACAGCAGGTTTGCAGCCGGCACCTTGCAGTCCTCGAAGATCACCTGGCGGGTCGACTGCATGTGCCAGCCCATCTTGTGCTCGTTGGCGCCGAAGGACAGGCCGGGCGCATCCTTCGGCACGACGAAGGTGGAAATGCCCTTCGGCCCGTCGGCGCCGGTGCGCGCCATGACGACATAGAGGTCGCTGTCGCCGGCCCCGGAGATGAACTGCTTGGCGCCGTTAAGCACATAGTCGTCGCCGCTCTTCACCGCGCGCGTCGTCAGCGCCGCGGCATCCGAGCCTGAGCCCGGCTCGGTCAGGCAGTAGCTCGCCAGCCATTCCATAGAGGTCAGCTTCGGCAGGAAGCGTTGGCGCTGCTCGTCGTCGCCGAAGCGGTCGATCATCGACGCCGCCATATTGTGGATCGAGATGAAGGAGGAAAACGCCGGATCGGCGTGCGACAGTGCCTCGAAGATCAGCACGGCGTCGAGCCGGCCGAGCGCCGAGCCGCCGACATCGTCCCTGACATAGATGCCGCCAAGGCCAAGCGGGCCGGTCTCGCGGATTACATCGGCGGGAAAGTGTCTTGCCCGGTCCCATTCGAGCGCATTGGGCGCAACGCGATCGGCGGCGAAGGCCTGTGCCATCTCCTGGATGGCGCGCTGCTCCTCATTGAGTTCGAACTGACTGGTGCTCGCATCGACCGCGGCGTCCATGGCGTGCTCCCTATGTTTCCCCAGCTGGGGTTGGCTTGCTGGCCTGTTGTTTTTGGCTTTGCGCGCCGCTCAATCTAGACCAATGATGCCGCCGCGCAACCCGGCTCGCCGCGCAGCCGCTGTGCATGAATGGATCAACGGAGCATTGCGTGCCGACATATTTCGACGAATTGCTCGACCGCTTCCATGCCTATCTCCGGGGCGTGGACAACGCGCTGGTGCGGGACGCCGTGACCCGGATCGGCTGGAATATGACGGCGCGCGTGCTCGAAGCGCATCCGCTGCCTTGCCTTGGTCTGCTCGACCGCATTGTCGAACTGGCGCCGCCGGACCCGCAGCCCCTGGTGCAACTGCTGGCGGAGCGTCGTGACGATCTGTGCTGGGGGCAGACCTACAACGCGAGCGATTTTGGTGAAGCGTTCTTGCAAAAATACGGCTGGCTGGAGGTGTTTGGCACGCGCGGCCATTTCGCCAATGAAGAGGTCGCGGCCGGATTGCTGATCCTGGGGCCCGGCATCACCTATCCCGACCATCATCACATTGCCGAGGAGATCTACATTCCGCTGACCGGCGGCACCGAGTGGCGCATGGGCGAAGGCGGCTTTCACACCCGCCAGGCGGGCGAAATTATCCATCACGCCTCCAATGTCAGCCATGCCATGCGCACCGGCAGCGAAGCGTTGCTGGCGCTCTACATCTGGCGCGGCGGGCCGCTGGCGCAGAAATCGACCGTTTCCGGCGCGCAGGGCAGGGGCTGAGCATGGCCAAGGCGATCATGCTGCAAGGCACGGGTTCGGATGTCGGCAAGACGGTGCTGGTGGCGGGGCTCTGCCGCGCGGCCAGGAATCGCGGGCTGAAAGTCAGGCCGTTCAAGCCGCAGAACATGTCGAACAATGCCGCCGTCGCTGACATTCCGGGCGACGACCGCCCCGGCGGCGGCGAGATTGGCCGTGGGCAATGGCTGCAAGCGCTGGCGTGTGGTGTTCAGCCGACCGTGCATATGAATCCGGTGCTGCTCAAACCCCAGAGCGACATCGGTTCGCAGGTGATCGTGCAGGGCAAGGTGTTCGGCGAGGCGCGAGCGCGCGACTACCAGACAATGAAAGCGGGGCTGATGGACGCCGTGCTGGAGTCCTGGACGAAGGTCGGTGAGGGCGCCGATCTGGTCATCGTCGAGGGCGCCGGATCGCCGGCCGAAATCAACCTGCGCAGCCGCGACATCGCCAATATGGGCTTTGCCACACGCGCCGACGTGCCGGTGATTCTGGTCGGCGACATCGACCGCGGTGGCGTCATCGCTTCGGTCGCCGGCACGCATCTGATCCTGCCGGAGGAAGACAGGCGCATGATCGTCGGCTACCTCATCAATAAGTTCCGCGGCGATGTCTCGCTGTTCGACGACGGCATCCGGTCGATCGAAAGCTTCACCGGCTGGCGCTGCTTTGGCGTCGTGCCGTGGCTGAAGGCGGCGGCGCGATTGCCGTCCGAGGATTCGGTCGTGCTCGAACGCCTGACGTCGGGCGAGAAGCGGGCGTTGAAGGTCGCCGTGCCGATGCTGTCGCGCATCGCCAATTTCGACGATCTCGATCCGCTCAAGGCCGAACCGCAGGTCGAAGTGGTGTTCGTGCCGCCGGGGCAGCGCTTGCCGGAGAATGCCGGCCTGGTGGTCATTCCCGGTTCCAAATCGACGATCGGCGATCTCATGAAGTTCCGCGAGAATGGCTGGGATCGCGATCTCCTCGCGCACCGCAAACGCGGCGGCCATGTCGTCGGTATCTGCGGCGGTTTCCAGATGCTCGGCCGCCTGGTGCGCGATCCCGATGGCATCGAGGGCAGTGTCACCGAGGCCGAGGGACTCGGCCTGCTCGACATCGAGACGGTAATGGAACCGGAAAAGACGGTGCGCAATGTCAGCGCCCGCTCAGTGCCGTTCGGCCTGGCGCTCGAGGGCTACGAAATTCATCTCGGCCGCACCACCGGGCCGGACATGGCGCGGCCGTCGGCTGTGATCAACGGCATCGACGACGGTGCGATTTCCGCCGACGGCAAGGTTTTTGGCACCTATCTGCACGGCCTGTTTTCCGCCGACGCTTTCCGGGCGAGATTCCTGGAAAGCCTCGGCGTGAAAGGCGGCGGCATCGACTATCGCGCGGACGTGGAAAAAGCGCTGGACGAGATCGCCACCGAGCTGGAGCGCCATCTTGAGTGCGATGTGATTTTTGGGTTAGCAAGGTAGGACCGTCCACCGTTTCGCCATCCTCGGGTCTGCGCGTCCGCTTTGCTTCATGGTCATCCTTCCGCGCGGAAGAGCCTAACAGACCATGCATCCAAAGCAAAAGCGCCCGGCTTTGACCGGGCGCTTCGAATGCAGAAGTCGCGGGTGCCTAGGCGCCGCGCATCAGGCAGGCGGCGGCAAGCACGATGTATGCGATGAGGACAATCCACACCGCAGCCAGAGGAATGAACGCAAGAACGCCAAGCGCGGCGAGCACGCCGATGATGGCGATAACTAGGGATATGATGAAAACAAGCTGAGTGGGTGCACTAAGATTCATGTGTGGTCCCTCCAACATGATTCGTACAACGGCACTCTATCAGGCGTGAGGCTTATACACCAATCAGCTGGCGCAATGGGTTCGCCGGGTCGGCCAGCAGCTTCACCGCCAGCGACAGGCAGATGATCACCAGCAGCGGCTTGATCAGCCGGGCGCCGATGCGGATGGCAAGGCTGGCGCCGAGCCGGGCGCCGAGGAACTGGGCGACGCCCATCATCAGCCCGATCTTCCAGTAGACGACGCCGGCGACGGCAAAGACGATGAAGCCGCCAATGTTGGAGGCGAAATTGAGCAGCTTGGTGTGTGCCGTCGCCTTGAGCACGCCGAAGCCGGCAAGGCTGACGAAGGCCAGCATATAGAAGGAGCCGGCTCCCGGCCCGAACAGCCCGTCATAGAAGCCGACCAAAGGGGCGATGACCAGCCCGAACAGGAAGTGCGACAGGCGCTCGGCGCGGTCGACATCGTTCATGTTGGGTTTCACGGCGAAGTAGATCGCGATGGCGATCAAAAGCAGCGGCAGCAGCGCTCGCAGGAGATCACCCGGCACGAATGCCGCCAGCAAGGCGCCGACGGCACTGCCGGCAAGGGCCAGAAGCGCCGATGGCAGCTGTCGGCGCAGATCGACATGGCCCTTCATGGCGTAGTGGATGGTCGCCGAAGCGGTGCCGAAAATGCCCTGCAGCTTGTTGGTTCCAAGTGCTGCGACCGGCGGGAAGCCGGCAAGCAGCAGGGCCGGGATGGTGATCAGCCCGCCGCCGCCGGCTATCGAATCGACAAAGCCGGCTGCAAAAGCGGCCAAGGCAAGCATGATGACGGTCTGGGTGGCGAGGTCGAGCATCGGGATTTTCTGAACATTCCGGCGGGAAAGGTGGTGCCGCGCCTTCTCATGGCCATCCGGTTTGCGCAAGGCCGATTCCGCGCTACGTCCATCCAAGCGCGTTGCGCTTGGATTTCCTGTGGTGCATGTCATTATCTCAGTACCGCTGCGCAGTTTTGGGTCATGTGCGCTGGGCGGGCTCGGGAAAGGGACACTGTTGGCGATGGCATTGCTCGACCAGATACGCTCGATCTTCGATGGTGACCCCGGCGTGCGCAAGGTTGCCGACGACCCTGTGCTGTCGGCGGAGCTCTTGATGCTGTTTCGCATGATCCTGGCCGACGGCTCGGTTTCGGAGAGCGAGATGGTCGCCTTCCGGCGCATCTGCAAGGACGCCTTCGGCATCCCGGAAACCAGCATCGACGCGGTCATCGAATATCTCAATGATTTCGGCTACGAGACCAACGGTTCGCAAGCCATTGCGCTGTTCCGCGATCTCGATGTCGAACGGCGCAAGTTGCTGGCGCTCCACATGGCGGAGATCGCCAAAGCCGATTCCAAACTGGCCGAGAGCGAAGTGCGGCTGTTGCGCCGCACGCTCGATTTGCTCGACATCAGCCCGGTCGATGTGGTGAAGCCGGAGGAGTGAGGCAGACCAGGGGCAACGGCCGCCCAGCCGGGTCCCCGCTGCTTCGCAGCGTCCCAGCGTTTGTGACCTTTCATCGTGCCACTGGCACGATGAATTCGCTGCGCGAACCGGTCACTTACCCCTGTTCCTGCATACGGTGAGCGATCGCCCGATGCAGATCGGGCGCAGCCGCGACCAGCGCCCTGGCCGCCTCCGACTGCGGATGATCGAGCACGTCACCGGTCTTGCCGCGCTCGACGATCCTGCCGTCATGCATGACCAGCACCTCATCGGTGATGGCGCGGGCGACGGTCAAATCGTGGGTGATGAAGAGATAGCCGATGCCGAGCTTCTGGTTGAGCTCTGCGAACAGATCGAGGATCTGGGCGCGGATCGAGACGTCGAGCGCCGAGACCGGCTCGTCGGCGACGACCAGCTTCGGCCTAGTGATGATGGCGCGGGCGATCGACAGGCGCTGGCGCTGGCCGCCGGAAAACTCATGCGGATATTTGTCCATGTCGCTGGTGCCGAGGCCGACCTCGTGCAGCGCATGCGCCACCATCTCGCGCCGCTCAGCCGGTGTCGGCTTCGTCTCCAGTACATGCAGCGGCTCGGCGACCAGTTTTACGACCTTCTGGCGCGGGTCGAAAGAGCCGTAGGGATCCTGGAACACGACCTGCATGTCGCGCCGCGCGGCTTTGAGCTCCGCCTCGCTTTTGCCGGTTATGGTCTCGCCGCGAAAGCGGATCGTTCCCGATGTCGATTTGTCGAGCGCCAGGATCATGCGGGCAAGCGTTGACTTGCCGCAGCCGGAGCGGCCGACCAGCGCCACCGATTGGCCCGGCGCCAGCGACAAGGACACGTCGTCGACGGCGCGGATCGGAGCCGCTGACTTGAACAGGGAGGTGCGCCGGCCCGGATAGTCCCGTGTCACGCCTTCGACCTCAAGCAGCGGTTTGCCCTGGCCGGTGGCGTGAACCTTGGCGCGCGCGGGCACGTGCATGGAGGCCAGCGCCAGCTGGCGCGTGTAGGGATGCAGCTGTTCCGATAGCGTGCGTGCGGTGTCGCCGGCTTCCATCACCTCGCCATGACGCAGGATGGTGATGCGGTCGGCCATTTCGGTGACGACGGCGAGATCGTGCGAGATCAGAAGCAGGCCCATGCGGTTTTCGCTGACAAGGCCGCGCAAGAGGTCGAGGATCTGCGCCTGCAGCACCACGTCGAGCGCCGTGGTCGGCTCGTCGGCGATGAGCAGCTTGGGTTTCAATGCGCAGGCAATGGCGATGACGACGCGCTGGCGCTGGCCGCCCGACAATTCGTGCGGATAGCGCGACAGCGGGAATTTGGCCTCGGGCAGGCCGACGCGGTCGAGCATTTTGCGCGCGCGGTCTTCGGCGTCGGCACGGCTTGCCCTAGTGTGCCAGCGTATGCCTTCGGCGACCTGCTCGCCGATGGTCTTGACGGGGTTGAGCGCCGTCATCGGCTCCTGGAACACCATGCCGATGTCGTCGCCGCGCAGCGCGCACATCTGGTCCTCGGTTGCGGCCAGAATATCGATGCCGTCGAAGGTCACGCGGCCGGTGGCGCGCGCAGCATGCGGCAGAAGCTGCATGATGGTCAGCGCCGTCATCGATTTGCCCGAGCCGGATTCGCCGACCAGCCCCATCACCTCGCCGGGCGCGACGGAGAGGTCGACCCCTTTCAGGATCGGCGTGTCGCCGATGGCCAGCGACAGGTTCTCCATCTGCAGCAGGCTCATCGCTGCCGCCGCGATTTCGGGTCGAGTATGTCGGCGATGCCGTCGCCGAGCAGATTGAGCCCAAGCACCGTGACGACGATGGCCATGCCGGGGAAGATGGCCATCCAAGGCGCCACCACCATGCGCGTCTGAGCGTCGAACAGCATGCGGCCCCAGCTCGGCATTGGCGGCTGGGCGCCGAGGCCGACATAGGAGAGGCCGGCTTCGGCCAAAATGCCAAGCGCGAACTGGATGGTGCCTTGCACCAGAAGCAGCGTGGCGATGTTGGGCAGCACGTGCTCGGTTGTAATCTGCGCTTTGCTCTTGCCGGCGGCGCGGGCGGCGAGGATGAATTCGCGCGGCCAGATCGCCAGCGCGCCGGCGC
This sequence comes from Mesorhizobium sp. M0292, assembly GCF_040321695.1. Classification (NCBI taxonomy): domain Bacteria; kingdom Pseudomonadati; phylum Pseudomonadota; class Alphaproteobacteria; order Hyphomicrobiales; family Phyllobacteriaceae; genus Mesorhizobium; species Mesorhizobium sp. M0292. Next base: position 374,367 of record NZ_JAMYSB010000006.1, on the reverse strand, counting down.
GGGCGACGCGCGCAAACACCGGGATGTTGAAGATGCCGATGGCGATGATGGCGTTGATTGCGCCCGGTCCGAAGATGGCGGTGATCATGATCGCCGACAGCAGCGCCGGGAAGGCGAAGACGAGGTCGGTCAGCCGCATCAGCGCCTCGTCGACCAACCCGCCGCGCGCCGCGGCGAAGGCGCCGAGCGGCACGCCGACGCCCATGCCGATGCCGACCGCGACCAGCGCCACGGCAATCGAGTTGCGGGCGCCGACCATGATCATCGACAGGATGTCGCGGCCGAAATGATCGGTGCCGAACCAGTGCGCCGCAGAGGGCGCCAGCGTCTTGTCCGAGATCACCAGTTTGGCCACGTCGTAGGGCGTCCAGACGTAGGAGATGACCGCTATTGCAGCCACCAGCACCGTGATGGCGAAGCCGATGAGGAAGGAGCGGTTGCGGAAGGCCTTGGCCAGAATGCTGCCCAACGTCTCCTGCGGGATGTCGATGTGCAGCGTCATTGCCGGCCTCGAAGGCGCGGATCGACGATGGCGTAGGAGACGTCGACGACGAGGTTGACCGCAATGACGGCGACGACCAGCAGCATGACGATGCTTTCCACCACGATCAGGTCGCGCTGAGTGATCGCCTGGAACACCAGCCGTCCGAGGCCGGGGAGATAAAAGACGTTCTCGATAATGATGGTGCCGGCGAGCAGGAAGGCGAATTGCAGGCCCAGAATGGTCAGAACCGGGATCATCGCGTTGCGCAGCGCGTGCCGCCATAGCACGGCGCGGTAAGGCAGGCCCTTGGCGCGGGCGGTGCGGATATAGTCCTCGTTCAGCACCTCGATCAGCGCCGAGCGGGCAACGCGCGCCAGGATCGCCGCCTGCGGCAGAGCGAGGGCGATGGCCGGCAGCAGCAGCGATTTCAGCGCCGGCCAGGCGCCGGCGCTCCAGCCGGGAAAGCCGCCGGCCGGCACCAGCCGCAGCCAGACGGCAAAGAGGTAGATCAGCATCAGCGCGAACCAGAAGTTCGGGATGGCAACGCCGAGCTGGGCGGCGCCCATGGCGATCGTATCGCCGGCCCGCCCGCGCCGGCTGGCGGAATAGAGCCCGACCGGGATGGCAATGATGGTGGACAGCGCCAGCGCGATCAGCGCCAGCGGCAGGGAAACCGCCATGCGCTCGCGGACAAGGTCGATGACCGGCACTGAATAAGTGTAGGAGCGGCCGAAATCGAGGCTGAGCAGACCGCCGACCCAGTGGAGGTAGCGCAGGAGAAGCGGCGCGTTGAGGCCCATCTGGTTGCGCAGGAGTTCGACCTGCTCGGCGCTGGCGTTGAGGCCAAGCATCAGCCGCGCCGGATCGCCGGGCAGGATTTCTAGCACGGCGAAGACGACCATCGAGGCCAGGATCAAGGTTGCGATGGCGATGGCGAGGCGTTTGAGGAGGTAGGCGGTCATGGTGGAGGGGCGCCCGGTGCGGCTGCGCCTTGAAAGTCGAGTTCCCCCCCACCCCCCTCTGTCCTGCCGGACCCGGCCCTTCGCTGTCGCTTCGGGCGTTCGTTGTTCGGAAAGCCAAGCAGTTGGCTTTCCGTCCGCTGCGCGGACCACTCCTCACCCCCCGCAAGGGGGGAGATCAGCAGGTTCTGTGTCGTCGACCAGCGTTCAACGTTCGCGATAGGCGAAAGCGGAGATGAGAGCCCGATCTCCCCCCTTGCGGGGGAGATGCCCGGCAGGGCAGAGGGGGGTGTGACGGAGCGCAAACGCCGCCCTTTGGCCCGCCGCCTCAATCCGTCCACTTCACCTTGGTCAGATCATTCGCCTGGATCGGCGCATTCTCCCACAGGCCCTGCAGCTTGGCGTCCCAGACGCCGACCTTCGGCAGTTCATAGAGGAAGCCGACCACGGCGTCGTCGGCCAGGATCTTCTGTGCTTCGCCGAGCAGCGTGTTGCGCTTGGCGTCGTCGGAGGTGAGGTTCAGCTCGGCGATGATCTTGTCGAAGGCGGGGTTGTCGTAGTTGAAGTAGTAGTCCTTGCGCGAGTAGATATCGATGTCGTTGGGCTCGGTGTGGGAGACGATGGTCAGGTCGTAATCCTTCTTGGTGAACACCTGGTCCAGCCACTGCGCCCATTCGACCGGAATGATTTCCAGGTCGATGCCGACATCGCGCAGCTGCGAAGCGATGATCTCGCCGCCAAGCCGCGCATAGGAAGGCGGCGGCAGTTTCAGCATCGCCTTGAAGCCGTTCTCCAGGCCGGCCTGCTTCAGCAGTTCCTTGGCCTTGTCGACATTGTGCGGATAGAGGCCGGTGAGGTCGACATAGGCCTTGCTGGCCGGCGACATGTGCGAGCCGATCGGCACGCCGAGGCCGGCCGAGGCGCCGTCGATGATCGCCTTGCGGTCGAGCGCGAAGGCAATTGCCTGCCGCACCTCGAGCTTGTCGAAAGGCGGCTTCTTGTTGTTGATCGCCAGAATGGTCTCGCCCTCAGTCGAGCCGATCACCACCTTGAAGCGCGGATCGTCCTTGACCTGCGCGACGCTGTCGGGATCGAAGAAAGGGAAAGCCTGGATGTCGCCGGAGAGCAGCGCCGGCACGGCGGCGGCGGCGTCGGGAACGATGCGGAATTCGGCCTTGTCGAGGGATACCGGAGCGCCCCAGTAGTTGTCGGATTTGACCAGCGTGATCGACGAGCCCTTGGCCCAGCTCTGGAATTTGAACGGGCCGGTGCCGATGGGCTTTTCCTTGTTGGTGTCGGCGCTCTCCGGCGCCACGATCACCGCGTCGCCCCAGCCCAGATTGTAGAGGAACGACCCCTGCGGGTTCTTCAGCGTCACCTTGACCGTTGTCGGATCGACGACTTCGACCGTATCGATGGCGGCGAACAGGGCCTTTTGCGCGTTTACGGAATTGTCGGCACGGGCGCGGTCGAGCGAGAACTTCACGTCGCCGGCGTCGAAATCGCTGCCGTCATGGAATTTGACGCCGGTGTGCAGCTTGAAGGTGTAGACCTTGCCATCGTCGGAAATGGCCCAGCTCTCGGCAAGGTCGGGCAGCACTTCGCCATTCGGGCCGATGCGGGTCAGGCCCTCGAAGACGTTGGCGTAGAGCACTTCGTCGATCGCCGCGGCAGCACCGGCGGTCGGATCGAGATGCGGCGGCTCGAGCGGAATGCCGATCACCAGGTCGGTGCGTGCGGCAAATGCCTGACTGCCGGCCAGTGCCAGCACCGTGGCGGCAAGAATGGTTTTCCACAATTTCATCGTGCAACTCCCAAATGCTCGAACCCTGATGCGATAGAAGCGTGATTTCGAGGTGGAGTAAATTGCGTTTCGTGCTCCGCAGCGGCGCGGGGAGGAATGTTTTTTCAGCGAAGCCGATGGTTCAGTCCGCGGCCGTGCCCCTGAGCAGCACATTCAGCCCGATCGCCATCACCTTGGCCGACTCCACCATATCAGAGATACCGACCCATTCGTCGGGCCGGTGGGCGAGGTCCAAAATGCCCGGGCCATAGGCGATGCAATCATAGATGTGGCCGATGCGGGCGATGTGCTTCTGGTCGTAAGTGCCTGGTGAAATGACATAATCCGGCTCACGGTCGAAGATCGCCATGATGCCTTGCGCCACCGCCTTGACCACCGGCGCGTCGCGCTCGGTCATCAGCGGCAGCACCTCCATCAGGTCGCGAATCTCGTAGTCGAACTTTTTGCGCTCGCGCTTCAGCCGGTCGAGGATATCGGTCACCTCGCTCTTGACCGTGGCAAGGTCTTCCTCGAGCAGGAAGCGGCGATCGATGGTAAGCCGGCAGGCGTCGGGCACGTTGGGTGAGGGCAGGCCGGGGCGGAAATCCTCGGTCTGGCCGCCATGGATCGAGTTGATGTTCATGGTCGAGCGCTTTGCGCCTTCGGGCACGACAGGCATGCGCGTCACCTTGCGATCGAGCGCCGGAAACAGTTCATCCTCGAAGGCCTGCAGCACGGCGCCCATATGGCGCACCGCATTGTCGCCGAGGAACGGCATCGAGCCATGCGCGATCTCGCCCTTGGTCTCGATCTCCGCCCACCAGACGCCGCGATGGCCAAGACAGATGCGGTCCTTGTTCAGCGGCTCGGGGATGATGACGTGGTCGACCTTGGGTTTCGAGAAATAGCCAAGCTTCGCCAGATGGGCGACGCCGCCGAAGCCGCCGGACTCTTCATCGACGGTGCCGGAGATTTCGATGGCGCCAGGAAAGTCGGGGAATACCTCCATGAAGGCTTCCGCCGCGATGATCGAGGCGGCCATGCCCCCTTTCATGTCGCAGGCGCCGCGGCCGTAGACCTTGCCGTCCTTCACCACCCCGGCAAAGGGATCGACGCTCCAGCCTTCGCCGGCTTCGACCACATCGATGTGCGAGTTGAAATGGACGCAGGCCCCAGGCGAGCGGCCGTCGAAGCGGGCGACGACATTGACGCGGGGATAGCGGTCGGTGTCGCCGGGCGTGCCTTCGGCGCGGATGAATTCGGTTTCGAAGCCAAGCCTGCCTAGGCGCGCACCGATATATTCGGCGCAGGGGCGATAGGCTTCGCCGGGCGGGTTGATGGTCGGGAAGCGGATCAGGTCGGCGGTCAGTGCGACCAGGTCATCAACACGGGCGTCTATCGCTTTGAAGAGTCGTTCGCTCATTCCCGGATTTGAGCAGGCAAGGGGGTGGTTTTGCAAGCATCGCGCCACTGGCGCCGAAACTTCGTGTCGCAGCGGCAACTATGGCGGGAAAATCGTTCAAATTCGCTGCTTTAGATTGGCGAATTTATCAAGGAGTGTGTGTTAGATCACTCACCTGTCGTTAAAAAGATGAAAAACCGCGTGATGACAGGGCAGGCAAGGGGCATCAAAGGGGTTTGATCTCATGACTAAAATCGTTCTCATGGCAGCTGCTTTTGCTGCGATGCTGTTCGGCACGTCCATCGAAAGCAGGGCTGCCTCGCTGGTGGCCAGCATCGACGTCTCGTCGCAGACCATGACCGTCAGCCAATACGGCCAGGTGCTTTATCGCTGGAGCGTGTCGACCGCGCGCAGCGGCTATTTCACGCCGCGCGGCACCTATCGGCCGCAACGCACGGCGCGGATGTGGTATTCGAAAAAATACCACATGTCGCCAATGCCTTACTCGGTGTTCTTCCATGGCGGCTACGCCATCCACGGCACCGGCGCGGTCAGGCAGCTAGGGCGTCCGGCATCGCATGGCTGCGTGCGGCTGCACACCGCCAATGCCGCGATGTTCTATGCGATGGTGCGCGAAGTCGGCTTCGGCAATACGCGGATCGTTGTGACGAACTGAGGCTTTCGACGACTTAAGATTGACGCTGCCCCTGGCCGGTGGCGTTGGCCTGTCCGCGCCGGCGGCGACGCCGGCCTGAGATTTCCCACCTTTTGTGGAACCACATCCACTGTCCCGGATCCTCGCGCACCCAGCGCTCGACCACGTCGGCGAGCAGTTGGGTGGTGGCCGCGACATCGACGCTGCCGCTTTCATTGCGCGGCAAGGTCAGCTTGTCCTCGATCTCGAGGCGGAAGCGGTTGCCAGGCAGCCGCACACATCGCGCCGGATAGACGTCGCAATCATAGTGACGGGCGAGCATGCCCAGAACCGGATTGCTCTGGCATGGGCGGTTAAAGAAGATTGTCTCCAGTCCGCTGGAGAATTTCTGGTCGACCAGCACGCCGATATTGCCGCCTTTCTCCAGAATCGACGCCAGCGCGAAGGAGGCGCCGGTCGAAGACGGCAGCAAGGCGCCCATGCTCGAACGCCGCGTCGAATGGATATAATCGGCGAGGTAAGGATTGTTCGGCGGACGAAACAGCGCCGTGATCTTCATGCCGAACGTCGCGGCAGCCACCGGCAGCAGTTCGAAATTGCCGAGATGGCCGGTGAACAGGATATGCGGTTTGTCCTCGCCAGCTATCTGATGGAAATGATCGGCGCCACCGACTTCGACGCGGCCGGGCGTCGCTGCCTTCGGATCATAATCGAAGAGCGCGTCAAGAAAGATGTATTCGGCGGCGAGCCGGGCCATGTTGCCCCACATGTCGGAGGCGATGGCCTCGATCTCGACATCGCTCTTTTCGGGATAGGCAAGGCGCAGATTGTCGATGGCGACACGGTGGCGCCCGACCCGCGGACCGATGCGCCGGGCCGCGCGGTCGGCGAAATTGAGCGCCCTGTCCGCGGGCAGGAGGCGCAGCAGCGAGATGATCGTCATCGCCACGCGCGCCACCAGCCAGTGCTCCATCTGGCGCAGTCTTCGGCCATAGCGGAACATGAAGTCCCGGCGGGCTTTTTTTAACACCTTGCCGACCATAGTCCTAAGAAACGCGCAGGATGATCTTGCCGAACACGTCGCGGCCTTCCATGCGCTTCAACGCGGCGTCGATGCCGTCGAAGCCGACTTCGGTGTCGATGACAGGTGCGACCTGTCCCGCCGCCATCTTCTGCATGGCGTTGGCCATGTTCTCCATGCGGCAGCCGAAGGACCCAAGCAGCTTCAGCTGCTGCTGGAACAGCTGCATCAGATTGATCTGCGTCGACACGCCGGAGGTCGAGCCGCAGGTGACCAGGCGGCCGCCGCGCTTGAGGCACAGCATCGAGGCGGCAAAGGTGTCGGCGCCGACATGTTCGAAGACGACGTCGACGCCCTTCTTCCTGGTGAGCTTGCGCACGACCCCTTCGAAACGATCGTCGCGGTAGTTGATGACATGCTCGGCGCCGAGCGCCTTGGCCTTGTCGATCTTGTCGTTGGAACCGACCGTGGTGATGATGGTGCAACCCATGCGCTTGGCCAGCTGGATCGCCGCCGAGCCGATGCCGGAGCCGCCGGCATGGATGAGGATGGTCTCGCCGGGCTGCAGCTTGGCATTGTCGAACAGCATGTGCTCGACGGTGCCGAAGGTAACGGGTGCGACAGCCGCGCCGACATCGGTCACGCCGGGAGGGGCAGGGACCAGCAGGCGCGCCGGCAGGTTGATCTTCTCCTGGGCAAAGCCATCGAGATGGAAGCCGTGGACGCCCGAGACATGTTCGCAGAGATTGTCGCGGCCTTCGCGGCAGGCGCGGCAAAGGCCGCAGGTGCGCGCGCCATAGATTGATACCAATTGTCCGGGCAGCAGGCTGGAGACGCCGGGGCCGACAGCTTCGACCTCGCCGGAGGCTTCGGCGCCGACGACCAGCGGCAGCTTACGCTTGGCGAAGGCCATGCCACGCCAGCCCCAGACGTCGATATGGTTCAGCGCCACCGCCTTGATGCGCAGCGTGACTTCGCCCAATGCGGGGGGCGGCGGGGGCGGCAGGTCCACCGTTTCAAGACGGCGGTCCTCGATAAGTTGCAGTGCGCGCATGGGGCCTGTCAGTTCAGTCTGGCTGAAAAAGGTCGCTTAGACCGGTTCCCGCGCCATGACAAGGCAAGTGTTCTGGCCGCCGAAGCCGAACGAGTTCGACAGAACGCTACGAACCTCGGCATTGCGCTTCTTGTTGGGCACCACGTCGAGCACGATTGCCGGGTCGGGATTGTCGTAGTTGATGGTCGGCGGAATGACGCTTTCGCGCATGGTCATCAGCGAAAACGCCGCTTCGACGGCGCCGGCCGCCGACAGCGTGTGGCCGATCATCGACTTGTTGGACGAGACCGGCATCGAGCCGATGCGATCGCCGAACACGGTCGACAGCGACAGATGCTCCATCTTGTCGTTTTCCGGTGTCGAGGTGCCGTGAGCGTTGACGTAGTCGATCTCGTCCTTGCTCAAGCCGGCATCGGCAAGGGCGGCGCGGACTGCTGCGATCGCCGGCGAACCGTCGGGCTTGGAACGGGTGCGATGGAAATCGTCGGCCTTTTCACCGCAGCCGCGCAGGATGCCGAGAACGCTGGCGCCCCGAGCAAGGGCTGCCTCAAGCGATTCCAGCACAAGAGCGCCGGAGCCTTCGGCCAGCACAAAGCCGTCGCGGTCCTTGGAGAAGGGTTTTGACGCCTTTTCAGGGATGTCATTGTGGGTCGACAGCGCCGAGAGCAACGAAAAGCGGATCAGCGCCTCGGCGGTTGCCGAACCGTCGGCGCCGATGGACAGCGCCCGGTCGCATTCGCCGCGGCGGATCGCTTCGACGCCGAGCTGGATGGCGGTGGCGCCCGAAGCGCAGGCCGTCGACAGCGTGATCGGCAGGCCGCGCGTGCCAAAGCGGTCGGCCAGCCGGTCGGCGATCGCGCCGAACTGGGTGCTTGCGAACGTATCTGTTTCCTTCAGCCCGCGCGCCACCCTGAGCAGCCTTTCGGCGCCGGCGCCTTTGGCGTCGGAATTGTAGAGCGCGAAGCGATCCTGCCAGTCGAGTTCGACCGGCGGCGAGGCGAGGAACAGAGGCCCGCCAAAATCAGAGGAATCGAGGCCGGATTCGGCCACCGCCTCCTTCGCTGCGGTTTCGGCCAGCTCGTAGGTCAGCAGGCTGGCGCCTTTCGAGCTTGAGTCGAGGAAATCGACCATACCGGAGATGCGGGTGTTGAGGTGGTCGACGGGAAAGCGGGTGATCGGGTGGATGCCCGATTTGCCGGAGGTCAGTGCCGCCCAATTGTCTGCCTTGCCGACGCCGAGCGAGGTTACCACGCCGATGCCGGTGACGGCGACGATCGGCCTGCCCATGTGATCTCTGAGATTGGCCATCCGGAACCTCTTAACTTTGCAGCATGATCGCGCAGCGCTGCTTCAAGCAGCGTTGACCAGCGCCATGCCCTCGAATTGGTGATAGCCGATCGCCGTTGCGAGCACGGTTTCGGGAATGCCTTCGAACGGCTTCTCGGCCGCGGCGTCGAACACGGGGTAGGCGGCCTTGCGGTCGACGGCCAGGGCGGCGAGGGCGACCGCGAATGGAAACTGCGCTTCCTTCATATGCCCGGTCAGCGTGGCGAAGCCGCGCGCCGATATCGCCGGATTGGCATCCAGCGCTGACTTTTCGGCTGACGTTGCGGTATGCGCCCCGGAGGCGCCCGACAGGGCCAGCAACTTGCCGTTCGGGAGAGCCGCCTGTTTGAGCAATGCCGCGATCTCGGCGTCAAGCTCGCCGCGCGAGCGCCGGGCGCGGCCTGAGACGACCGGTCCGAGCTCGGCATAGATTTTCCGCCCACGGCTTTGCGCGTGTTCGCGCTGCTCCAGCACCAGGAAGGCGCCACCGGAGCCGGAGACCAGGCCGCCGCCCTCGGCGCCCTGTCTCTGCCAGACCGGCTTCCATGGGCCGCGATGCAGATAACCGGCCAGCTCATAGCCGAGCAGCATGTCGGAATGTTCGGTCTGGAAGGCGCCGCCGACCAGTATGTGCGTCGACTGTCCGGAGCGGATGCGCGCGGCGGCGGTCTCGACGGCCGCGACGCCGGCACCTTCCTCGCCCATGAAGGTCCTCGACGACCCCGTCACCTTGTGGACGATGGAGATGTTGCCGGCGAGCAAATTGGAGAGCTGGGCCAGGAAAAGGGTCGGCCGCAATTCGGTGGTCAGTTTCTCGTTGAGCAGCACGTCGCGGTCGTTGCGGCTCTCGGACGCTGCGAGGATGGCGGCATCGACCGCCTCGTCCCGCTCGCCGCCGCCGGCGGCCACCACCATGTCCATCGTCGTGCAGAGATCGTCATTGCCCTTGATGCCGGCGTCATCCAGCGCCATGCCGGCGGCATAGGTGCCCAGCCTCTGCCAGGTTTCCATCTGCCGCTGGTCGCCGCGCTTGGCGATCTGCAGGTTCCAGTCGATCTCCGGCAGGGGATGCACGGTGTAGGGCGCAAAGCGTGCGGATTCGAGCACCGGCTGCAGGCCCGGCTGCGCCAGCTTCTGCCAGTGGGTATCCGGACCCTCTCCCAGCGAGGAGACAAGGCCGATACCGGTGATGACGACGTCGCGAGGGCTGCTCATGAGCGGCTTTGTGGGTCAGGCGGCGCAGCCCGTCAAGGCCGCGCGCCAGCCGATATCAGGCGGTCTTGGCGGCGACCAGCGCGTCGATCTTGGCGCACAGGTTCTTCATGACGAAGTAATCGTCGGTCGAAGCCTTGCCGTCATTGACTTCCTGGGTCCACTTTTCCAGCGGCACCTTGATGCCGAATTCCTTGTCGATGGCAAAGACGATATCGAGGAAATCGAGACTGTCGATTCCGAGATCGTCGATCGTGTGGCTCTCGGGAGTGATGGTGTCGATATCGATCTCGCTGGTGTCGGCAATGATCTTGGCGACTTTGTCGAACGTGGTGGACAAGGGCTCTTCCTTCGGTTGCGGGCGGAATCTGTCCGCATCTGGTTTGGGCGCTGTCTAATCGGTTTTTTCCGGCAGGAAAAGGCCTGATGCGCCGGGCGCAGATGGGATGGCCCTCCCGTGAAGACAAGAAGGGCCGCCCGACAAGCCGGCGGCCCTCCCAGTTGACGTTACGTCAGCTTAGTTTTCACGGAGCTTGACCACTGGCTTTCTCAGAACGTGACGCGGCCGAGCACGCGCAAGCCATCGCCCTGCGGCTCGACCACCACCGCTTCGCCCTCGCGCGGCGAGACGCCGGTCAGCGCGACGATGTTTTCGAGATGCGTGACCATGACCAGATTGTCGGAACCGGTGTAGGCGCGGATTTCCTTCATCACCGCGTCGAGCTGCGCGGCCTTCTCGGTCGGATCGCTCCTCAGGAGGTCGAGCGGCGCAAAAAGCTCCGGCTCCGCCTCGAAGGCGATGCGGGCGGTGTCGAGGCAGCGGCAATAGCGGCTGGACAGCACCCGCTCGATGGGGGCGGCGCGGGCGCCGAACAGCGCGCCGATCTTGCTCGCCTGCTGCTTGCCGCGCGCCGATAGATTGACCTGGGTGGCGCAGTTGTCGATGTCGAAATTGGCGGGGTCGGTGGTGCCGGTGACCAGTGCGTGGCGAAGCAGCACGACATGGCCGCCGTCACGCAGCAGCGCCCAGCCGGCGTCGGTCGCGTGGGCGACGGCGGGAACAGCAAGCAGGAACAGCGACAGCACAAATCGAATCATCGAAACCTTTCCGGGAGCCGGATGCCGCTCCGGTCATTCTGATATAGGGATCGGAAAGCCGGCACAAAGACAAGCGAAAGGCGAACCCTCGGTTCGCTTCACATTTTCGCCATTTGCTTCTTCGCCAGCTCGATCTTCTGATCGGTGAGCGGGATAGGGATCGTGTAGCCGGCTTCGGTGAAGCCCTGCTTGGCGTTCTCGAAGAATTCGATCGCCTTGAGATATTCCGGCTTGCCCGCGCCATAGCTGGCGCGGTTCCAGTGGACGTCGCCGATATTGTTCTGCTCGAAGGCCCACTGCAGCGGCTGACTTTCGCGCGTAAACACCTTCAGCGCCGCCGTGAACGCCGCTTCGGCGTCGTTGAGATATTTGTCGGTCCGCTGGAGATTGCCGAGATTGAGCAGGCTCATACCGATGCCATTTTGAGCGTTGGCCCAGTCGACCGGCGCGGCCTCGATGGTGAGTATTTCGAGCGCTGCCCGCCGCGCCGCAATCGAATCCTGCAGCGTCTTGGCATCGCCATTGCTCATGCTCAACCAGTGCAGCGTCGAGCCCAGGCCGGCCTGGGCCATTGCCCATTGCCGCGGGTTGGTCTCGCGCTTGTACTCGCGCAACGCATTGCCGTAGGCGTCGACCGCCTCGCTGTAATGCTCGGGCTTGTCGGTGACGCCGCCGAGAAGCTGCAGCGTGTTGCCGAGATTGTAGTAGCTCATCGCCCAGTCCTGCGGGAACTTCCGCCTGACATAGACCTGCCGTGCCGCCTGGAAGGCTGCCGCCGACTGTTCCAGCTTGGCCGCATCACGCGTGCGCTGGCCCAGCGTCTGATAGATCGAGCCGAGATTGTTCTGGGCTGACGCCCAGTCCATCGGGAAGCGCTTGCGGGTAAACACCGTCAGAGCGTCGTCATAGGCAGCAGCAGCTTCTTCGAGCGTAGCCGTGCCCATATCGAAGCGGGCGATACCGCTCAGCGCATTGCCCAGGTTGAGGCGGCTGGTCGCCCAGGACACCGGGAAAGTTTCGCGGGTTCGCACTTCCAGCGCGGCGCGAAACGCGTCGGCCGCCTCGTTGATCTTCGCCTTGTCGTTGAGCTGGATGCCAAGCGTGACCAGCGTGTTGCCGAGATTGTTCTCGATCATCGCCCATTCTACCGGCGTTTTTTCGCGCGTGTACTCCTCGAGCGCCAGCCGGTAGGCGGCTTTGGCCTGCTTCAGATGCTCGCCGGTGGGTTCGCGTTCGGAGAGCGCATAGAGGGCGAGGCCAAGATTGTTCTGCGAAGAGGCCCAGTCCAAAGGCAGCTTGTCGCGCGGGCGCTTCTCCAGCGTGGCGCGCATTGCCGCCACCGCATCGTTCAGGCGCTTGGGGTCGCTTTCGCGTTCGCCGATCTTAAGCAGCACATTGGCCAGGTTGTTCTGCGCAGCGGCCCAGTTGCGATCATCTTTCTCGCGCTCGAAAACGGCAAGCGAACCGCGGAAGATCTGCGCTGCCTCTTCCAGATGCGCGGTCTCGGTTTCGCGTTCGCCGATGGTTTGCAGCACGACCGCCATGTTGTTGCGAGTGATTGCCCAATCGCGGCTCTGTTCGCCATTGGGAATGAAGTTCAAGATGACATGATAGGCCTCGATGGACTGTTGTAGTGCATCGAGGTCGCCGGTGGCGTAGCCATAAGCGTTCAGCGCCTCGGCCTCCTGGTTCTTGTAGTTCCAGCGCAGCTTTTCGTCCCACTTCTCGACCAGCGAAAACGCCTTGGCGTAGTCGCTGGCGGCGGATTCGTAGTCGAAGACCAGCGCGGCGGCGTCGGCGCGTTTGGCATAGATGGCGGCGTCGGCGATGCGCTTCTGCCGGAGCAGGTCCTCGGCTTCGTCGACCGCACCGCTGTTTTCCTCGATCCGGCCGACCGCGTCGTCGAGGAATTTGCGCGCCGTCACCATGGCGCCCTGGCCTATGGCCTTGTCGGCGGATGCGACCAGGCGACTGATCTCGGGATCGTCGGTGCGTAATGCGGCGCGCTCGGCCATCATCTTCTTCAGACGCTCGGCCTGGCTGTCCAGCACCTTCTGCAGGTCGTTGGGATCCTCAGGGATCTTTTCCGTGCCGAGCGCCTTGAGCACGCCGTAGAGCGCGTCAAGGGGCACGCCGTCCTGCAGAGAAGCCAACTCCACCTGAGCCCGTTTGGGATCGGGCAGGTCGGAAATGGTCAGCAGCAATTGCCGCCGCTCACCGGTGATCAGCCCGTCGTCGCCGGTCGGTTCCGGCGGCGCGACGCCGAAATAGAGCAGGCGACGCAGACTCTCGCTGACCCAGGGGCGCTGCTTTGCCTTAGTGTCGAGATAGACCTCCTCGGTGACCATGCGCATGACCGAGCCGAATTCCGTGCCTTTCATCGCGGTGAGGTGGCGCAGCAGGGCGGCGGCGTAGGGGCTGTTTTCGCCGGCGGCGCCATCAAGTGCGGGTCGGCCCGGCTCGGCGGCGAAGCCGACCACGGTTCCCAGGCTGGCATCATCCAATGAGGCATCGGCGAGGGCTTTTGCGCCGCGCACCGGTTCCAGCCCGCCGGCGCCGACAGGCTCGGCGGAAGCCGTCGGCCCGCGTCGCACGACCGCGTCCGGCGGAAACGGGTTGGTGCGGCAGGCGTCAAGCAGCACGATCGTCACCGGCACGGTCTTTTTCAGCTCGTCCATAACGGCTGAAATCGGCACCAGCGCCTCACCGGCATTTTTCAGCGACGAGACGTCGGCGTCGACAGGCACCAGATAGTTCTCGCCGCCGGCCTCGATGCCGTGGCCGGAATAATAGATGAAGGCGACGTCGGCGCCTTCGGCATCCTCGACGAAGCGACCGAGATCGCGCTTCAGCTTGGCGGCATCGCGATCGGTGACGTTGCGGGCGTCGAAGCCGAGGTCGGTCAGCATCTTGGCCATGTCGCGGGCGTCGTTGGCCGGGTTGGCAAGGGCTGCGATGTGTTCGTATTTCGACTGGCCGATGATCAGCGCCACGCCCTTGAGACTTTTGGTCTCGGCGGCCTGGGCCTCAGATACGCCAAGGCAAAGCAGTATAGCGACGAAACCCGCCAGCCACCCCTGTCTGACCAGCCACACTTGTCTGACCGGCCACCCCTGTCTGAAATGACGCTGTTTCGGCGTCGCAACCATTCGCTGTGTGTCCGCCCTGATGATACCAAGCCTGTATAGCGCTGCCACCCGACCATTATCAAATTCAGGCGCCGGGCGGATCGAGGATCAGTTTCTGAAGATCATGGCGATTGCGCTGGAATCCGGGCTCGCCTATCCCTGAAAAATGTCTCCGCTCACCGAAACCGTTCTTTTCGTCTTCAGCCTCGTCGCGCTCGGCTATGTCACCGGGCTCACCGGCTATCTGAAACCGGCCAGCGGGGACGGCATCTCCGAATTCGCCATCAACGTCGCGATGCCGCTGCTGCTGTTTCGGACGATGGTGAATTCGGATTTCCACGGCGTGGCGCCCTGGTCGCTGTGGGGTGCTTATTTCGCGGCGGTTGCAATGACATGGGCCGCCGGCCATCTGGTGACGACACGGATCTTCGGGCGGGACGCGCGCACCGGCATCGTCGGTGGAGTGTCGTCATCCTTCTCGAATGTGGTGTTGCTGGGCATTCCCTTCGTTCTCGGCGTATTCGGGTCCAGCGGATTCGAAGTGCTGTCGCTGCTCGTTTCCGTGCATCTGCCGACCATGATGATGGCTTCGATCATCATGTTCGAGATATTTGGCCGCGGCGTCAGCGAGCCCGTACACCCGCTGCGCATCATCCAGAGCTTTCTGAGAAGACTGTTCACCAATCCGTTGATCATCGGCATCCTGGCCGGGCTGGCATGGCGCCTCACCGGCGCGCCGCTGCCGAACCTTGCCATGCGATTGGCCGATGCGCTGGCTAACACCGCCGGGCCGGTGGCGCTGTTCGCCATGGGGCTCAGCCTGCGCCGTTTCGGCATTTCCGGTAACATCCGACCGGCGCTGGCGCTGTCGACGCTGAAACTGTTCCTGATGCCGGCGCTGGTGCTCGGCCTGGTCTGGCTGTTTGGCCTGCCGCCCTTGACGGCCAAAGTGGCGGTCGTGGTGGCGGCGCTGCCGTCCGGCATCAATTCCTATCTCATCGCCGTGCAGTTCAACACCGGCCAGGCGTTGGCGTCGAACCAGATGACCATCGCCACGGCAAGCGCGGTTGTTACAACCGCCTTTTGGCTGACGGTGGTGGTGCATGTCTTTGGGTAGGCTTGGTCTTCTGTAAGGCTGGTCTTTGGCAAGGCTGGTCTTTGACAAGGCTGCGGCCCAAACTAATTTACATGTGAATTTTCTCTGGCGTTGGGCTGGCCCAAAGCCTATATGCCATCTTGCAATTGCTTGCCGGGCTTGCCCTAGGTAAAGAGCAGTGGCTTCAGCGTGTCGGCTCCGCCGCCATTGTGCACGCTCGTTCAAGAGATCCAGGAAACCGGCCCGTCAGTGCGCCGAACGGAGGCTAGACCATGCTGCAGAAAACCAGCCATTTCATGCGCCAGGCCAATCTCATCAATGGCGAATGGGTGCAGGCCGACAGCGGCCAGACGGTCGACGTCAACAACCCGGCCACCGGTCTCAAGATCGGCACCGTGCCGAAGTCGGGCAAGGCGGAAACCCGCCGCGCCATCGAAGCCGCAAGCGAAGCCTTCAAGACCTGGCGCAAGACGACCGCGCTTGAGCGCTCGAAGCTGTTGCGCAAGCTGCATGACGCGATGATGGACAATCAGGATGTGCTGGCCGAACTGCTCACCATCGAGCAGGGCAAGTCGCTCGCCGAATCCAAGGGCGAGATCGGTTCGGCTGCCGCCTACATCATGTGGTTTGCCGAGGAAGGCCGCCGCACCTATGGCGATGTCGTGCCATCGCCATGGGGCGATCGCCGCATCCTGGTGACCAAGGAGCCGGTCGGCGTCATTGCCGCCATCACGCCGTGGAATTTCCCCTCCTCGATGCTTGCCCGCAAGCTTGGCCCCGCGCTTGCCGCCGGCTGCACCGCCGTGGTCAAGCCGGCCTCGCAGACGCCGTATTCCGGCCTTGCATGGGGCGCGCTCGCCGAGGAAGTCGGCTTCCCAAAGGGCGTCATCAACATCCTGACGGGTGCTGCCGGCGAAATCGGCGACGAGATCTGCGCCAATCCGCTGGTGTCGAAGATCACCTTCACCGGCTCGACCGAGATCGGCAAGCTGCTGATCCAGAAGTCGTCCGTCACCGTCAAGAAGGTCTCGATGGAACTCGGCGGCAATGCGCCGTTCCTGGTCTTCGACGATGCCGACCTCGATCGCGCCGTCGCCGGCGCCATCACCGCCAAATACCGCAATTCAGGCCAGACCTGCGTGTGCACCAACCGCTTCCTGGTGCAGGCCGGCATCTACGACAAGTTTGTCGAGAGGCTGGCCGCTGCCAGCAATGCGCTGAAAGTTGGCTCGGGCCTGGAAGAGGGCGTGCAGCAGGGGCCGCTGATCGACGTGAAGGCGGTCGAGAAGGTCGAGGAATTCATCGCCGACGCCACGTCGAAGGGCGGCAAGGTCGTTGCCGGCGGCAAGCGCCACGCGCTTGGCGGCTCATTCTTCCAGCCGACCGTCATCGCCGATGCGAAGCCCGACATGCGCTTCATGAAGGAAGAGATTTTTGGCCCGATCGCCCCGGTGTTCAAGTTCGAGACCGAGGAGGAAGCCATTGCGCTCGCCAACGACACCGAGTTCGGCCTGGCCGCCTATTTCTACACCGGCGACCTCGGCCGCGCCTTCCGGGTCATGGAAGGCCTGAAATACGGCATGGTCGGCGTCAATGAAGGCCTGATCACCACGCCGGAAGCGCCGTTCGGCGGCGTCAAGGAATCGGGCCTCGGCAAGGAAGGCGGACATCAGGGCATCGAGGATTATCTCGACACCAAATATGTCTGCATCGGGGGTCTCGGCCTCTAAATCATTCACGGGCAGGGCAGGCCGCGCGCCTGCCCTTGCCAGACGACATTCAGCCGGACTGGAGCGGTTCAGCGTTTCACGGAAACGCCGAACCGCTCCAGTTCTTTGTTTTTTGCAATTCCGGACGGAAAACCGTTTCACACTTTTCCTGGAATTGCTCTAAGTCGACAGATCGATGAATTAGCATTTGGACATAGCGATGAAGGACGGCGAAGTCTTCGGCACGACGCAGGCAGGCGAACCCGTTCGCCGTTTCACCATCCGGGGCGGCGGCGTCAGCGCCAACATCATCGGGCTCGGCGCAATCATCCAGGATCTGCGGCTCGCCGGCCACGACGCGCCGCTGGTGCTGGGCTACGATCGCTTCGAGCCTTACGAGACCGACCGGGCCTTCTTCGGCGCGGTCGTCGGCCGCTATGCCAACCGCATCCGCGACGGCCGCTTCACCATTGCCGGCCAGCGCTACCAGACCGAGCGCAATTTCCTCGGCAAGCACACGCTGCATGGCGGCTCGGAGGGCTTCTTCCATCGGCCGTGGACGGTTTCGCTGCACGGCCGGGATTTTGTCACCCTGACCCTGCACGATCCCGAGGGCACGATGGGCTTTCCCGGCGCGCTCGACGTCACCTGCACCTACCGGCTGAAGATTCCCGGCACGCTCTCGATGGAACTGACCGCCACTTGCGAGGAGCCGACGCTGTGCAATCTGGCGCAGCATTCCTATTTCAATCTCGACGATGGCGGCGCCGGTGACATTCTCGACCACCGGCTGATGCTGAATGCCGGCGCCTATACCCCTGTCGATGCCGAGATGATCCCGACCGGCGTGGTCAAGCCTGTCGACGATACCCCATTTGACTTCCGCCAGGCGCGGCCGCTGCGCATGGAGACGGAAGGCGAGCAGCTCCCCTACGACGTCAATTTCTGTCTTGCGTCAGTCCGAGGACCGCTTCACCAGGTGGCGTGGGCGCAAGGCGCAAACTCAGGCGTCGAGATGGAGGTTTGGACCACCGAGCCTGGCCTGCAGCTTTACACTGGCCAGTATGTCACGCCGACTTCGGGCGGCCTGGACGGGCGGCGCTACAAGGCCTTTTCGGGTTTTTGCCTGGAAGCACAGGCCTGGCCCGACGCGCCGAACCGGCCCTATTTCCCGCAGGCGACGCTGTGGCCGGGCCAGATCTATCATCAAGTGACGGAATATCGCTTCCGCCTACCCTGAGGTCTGCCGACATTCAGGTGAGGCCGGCCTGACCTGAATCTCAACAGACCTTTAGCTGTCGAACGCAATCCTTAGCACTTCGAACGGCGCCAGCGCGCCGCGTACCTGCACGACAGCGGCGGCAACGCGGTGTGCGCGCTGCACGGCGTCCGCCGGCGCATGGCCGGCAAGCCGGGCGGCGAGATAGCCGCCGTTGAAGGAATCGCCGGCGCCGGTGGTGTCGACCGGGGTGGCGACATGCTGGGCCGGAACCGGCTGCAGGGTTCCCCCAGTGGCGATCAGTGCCGGCTCCTCGCCATTCTTGACGACGACTTCGCCGACCAGTTGTCCGAACCGCTCGGCGGTCGCCTGCGGTGCGCTGTCGCCGAACAGCATCTGCTCGTCGGGAAAGGTCGGCAGCGCAATGTCGGTGACGGCAAGCGCATCGAGGATCGCGGCTTGCGCCTCCTCGCGGCTCGGCCACAGCCGCGGTCGGTAGTTGGGGTCGAAGGCGACGAGCGAACCGGCAGCGCGCGCTTTGGCCACTTCTTCCAGCAATGTCTTGCGCGCGGCGGCGTCCAGAATTGCCAAGGTGATTCCGGAAAAATAGACAAGCGCCTGGTTTTCAAGGCTTTTTGCCAGGGCGACCGGGTCCGAGGCAAGCCGCCTGGCCGCCGCGTCGCTGCGCCAATAGGTGAAGGCGCGTTCGGCGCCGGTCAAGGTGATGGCGTAAAGGCCGGGCCGTGCGCCTGGGATGACCGGGCTGGCGCCGATGTCGATGCCGTTTTCAGCGAAGAACAAGATCTGGCCCTGCGAGAACGGATCGTCGCCGAAGGCCGAGACATAGGTTGCGAGCCGCTCGCCGCTCAGCGCGTGCAGCGCCCACAGAGTGTTGAATGTGTCGCCGGCAAAGCCCATACGCCAGTTCGGCCCGGCCTGGCCGGACAGTTCGAGCATGCATTCACCGATCGAAGCGACGCCGTCTGTTGCCATGTATCTGTCTCCGGATCAGTTCGCTGCTGTATCTTTTTGCGGCCGGCAACGCCATGCTTGGCGGCGGCGGATTTTTGCGCCAGAAGCGTTTTCCCACAGAAGCGGCGGGACGCGAATTGCTTCCCGAGACGTTATGTTTGGAAGAGGAACCGGTTTGGCATCGATATGGCGTTATCTTCTTGCGGGCCTTGGTCTGGCCGCCTTGCTGGCTGGCATACTGGCGATCGTCTATCTGACCGCGCCACAGTCGGCGCCGGGTCCGGATATTTCGCGCTCGAAGAAAACGGCGAACGGCCTGTTTGTCGCCAGTTTTCAGCCGGAGCGGGGCGTTATCAAACAAGGCGAGCTGCAATCCTGGCTGCTTACCCTGAAGACGGTTGCCGGCGCCCCGGTGGAAGGCGCGGCGATTTCGGTCTCCGGTGGCATGCCGCAGCACAGTCACGGCCTGCCGACCAGTCCGCAGGCCACCGATTATCTGGGCGAGGGGCGCTACCGCATCGAGGGGTTGAAATTCACCATGAGCGGCGTGTGGCAGTTGCGCTTCGCCATTTCAGCCGCGGCCGGTTCCGACACGGTCGTCTTCAACGTGGTGCTGTGACCAGATGAACCGCCTGTTGCGTCTTCTTGCACTGGCGGCGGTTTTGCTGGTTGCCGGCTGCGGCAAGCCGCAGTTTTCGGATGCCGAGAAGAAGACTATCGCTTCGCTGGCGCTGAGCAGCTTGCCTGCGCTAAAGCCCGACACCACCAACCGCTTCGCCGATGTCCCGGCCGCCGCGGCTCTGGGTTCCACCTTGTTCTTCGACCAGGGCATGAGCCATGACGGCAACGTGTCGTGCTCGACCTGCCACAAGATCGACAGGCAATTCCAGGACGACCTGCCGCAATCCGTCGGCGTCGGCCGCACCAACCGGCGCAGCATGCCGCTGGCCGGCGTGGCGCGCAATCCGTGGTTCTTCTGGGATGGAAGGCGCGACAGCCTTTGGGCGCAGGCGCTGACGCCGCTGGAAAACCCGCTCGAGCAGGCGGGAAACCGCGCGGCCTTCGCCCATTACATCCAGAAGCGTTTCGGCGCCCGCTACGAGCGCATCTTCGGGCCGCTGCCCGACCTTTCCGCCGTGCCGGCCAATGCCAGCCCGCTCGGCAATGAAGCCGAGCAGGCGGCGTGGAAGGCGATGACCGCGGCCCAGATGGACGATGTCAACCGCGTCTTTTCCAACATCGGCAAGGCGATCGCGGCCTTCGAACGGTCGATCGAACCGGCGCAGACGCGCTTCGACCGCTTTGCCATCGACCTGGCGTCCGGCGCCAAGCCGGAAGGCGACGATACCTTTTCGCCGGAGGAAATCCTCGGGCTGAAACTGTTCATCGGCAAGGCCAATTGCGTGACCTGCCACAACGGTCCGCGCTTCACCGACAACAGTTTCCACAACACCGGCGTGCCGCCGGTCAAGGATTTGCCGCTGGATCGCGGCCGTTTCGATGCTGTGGCTCAAGTTCAGGCCGATCCGTTCAACTGCTTCGGCACCTTCCGCGATGGCGACGCCGGCGCCTGCGGTGAACTGCGCTTCATGGTCAAAGCGGCGCCCGAACTGATGCGCGCCTACAAGACGCCGTCGCTGCGGGGCGCGGCGACGCGGCCGCCCTATATGCATGCCGGACAGTTCTCCTCGCTGGAGGAAGTGGTGGCGCATTATGCGAAGGCGGAGGCGAGCGTCGAAGGCAACTCCGAGGTGCACCCGCTGCAGCTGTCGGACCGCGAACGCGCGGCGCTGGTGGCGTTTTTGAAGACGCTGTCGGATTGAGCTACCGATCCTTCACCGTTTCCATCGCCACGAAGGTGGAGGTCTGGGCCACGTGCGGCAGCGCCGAGATGCGTTCGCCGAGGACACGGCGGTAGGCGGCGATGTCGGTGGTGCGGACCTTCAGGAGGTAGTCGAAGCTCGATGCCATCATGTGGCACTGCTCGATCTCCGGCACTGCCTGCACCGCGCGGTTGAAAGCGTCGAGCGCGGCCGAGCGTGTATCCGACAGTTTGACCTGGACGAAGGCGACATGACCTTCGCCCATGCGCTCGCGGTCGATGATCGCCTGATAACCCCTGATATAGCCGTCTTTTTCCAGACGTTTCACCCGCGCCTGCACCGGTGTCTTCGACAGGCCGACCTTGCCGGCAAGTTCCGACATGGACAGCCGCCCGTCGCGCGCCAGAGACGACAGGATGTTTTTGTCGATGCGGTCCAATTGGTCTTCTGCCACGACTATCATAGCCCATTTGATGAGAATTTGACCACAATGATAGATCGACCGGCCTGCCATGTCGATTTCTTTGGACCGGCTGAAAATACGGCTTTGTGCTAGCTTGCGCCATTCGGTCCGGCGACCGCCGGCCCGCTCCCAGATGCTCGCTCCGCAGGACCGCCATGCCGCTCGACACCATCCGCCAGCAAATCCGCGCCAACTACCTGCCCGACGAAGACGCGGCGGTGAAGAGGCTTGCCGAAGCAACCGGGCTTTCCACCGAAGACCGCGATGCGATCTCGGCCCGCGCCGCCGATCTGGTGCGGGCGGTGCGCGGCTCGTCCGACCCGCGGCTGATGGAGGTGTTCCTTTCGGCCTACGGCCTCTCCACCAAGGAAGGCGTGGCGCTGATGTGCCTGGCAGAGGCGCTGCTGCGCGTGCCCGATACCGAGACCATGGACGACCTGATCGCCGACAAGATCGCGCCGCACGACTGGTCGGCGCATTCGGGCGGTTCGAGCTCGATCTTCGTCAATGCCTCGACCTGGGCGCTGATGCTGACCGGCCGCGTGCTCGATGAGGGTGAGGGCGGCATCGAAGGCACGCTGCGTTCGATGGTACGCCGTCTGGGCGAACCGGTGATCCGCAAGGCGGTCGCCGCCGCCATGCGCGAAATGGGCGAGCAGTTCGTGCTTGGCCGCACCATTGCGGAAGCCGTCAAGCGTGGCCGGCAAATGATCCAGAAAGGCTATCTCTATTCCTTCGACATGCTGGGCGAGGCGGCCCGCACCGAGGCCGACGCGCTGCGCTACCTCAAGGCCTATTCCGACGCCATTTCCTCGCTCGATTCCGGCTCCAACGGTCCTGATATCAGGCAGAACCATGGAATTTCGGTCAAGCTGTCGGCGCTGCATCCGCGCTACGAGGAAGCACAAAAGGAAAAGATGCTGCCGGTGATGGCCGAGCGGCTGCTGTCGCTGGCGCTGGCCGCGCGGCATTCGCGCATGGGCCTCAACATCGACGCCGAGGAGGCCGACCGCCTCGATTTGTCGCTGGATGTCATCAAGCGCGTGCTGGCCGAGCCGGAACTCGCCGGCTGGAACGGCTTTGGCGTCGTCGTCCAGGCCTACGGCCCGCGCGCGGCCTTCACCATCGACTGGCTCTATGCACTGGCGAAAAAGTACAACCGCAACATCATGGTGCGGGTGGTCAAGGGCGCCTATTGGGACACCGAGATCAAGCGGGCGCAGACGCTCGGGCTTTCCGGCTACCCCGTCTTCACCCGCAAGGCCAACACCGACGTTTCCTACATGGCCTGCGCAAAGAAGCTGCTGTCGATGACCGACCGCATCTATCCGCAATTCGCCACCCACAATGCCCATACCGTCGCCGCCATCCTGTCGATGGCCGACAATCGCGACGCCTTCGAATTCCAGCGTCTGCACGGCATGGGCGAGGCGCTGCATGAGACGGTGCGCCAGGCCGAAGGCACGCGCTGCCGCATCTATGCGCCGGTCGGCGCGCATTCCGATCTCCTGGCCTATCTGGTCCGCCGCTTGCTGGAGAACGGCGCCAACTCTTCTTTCGTCCATCAGCTGACCGACGAGGATGTCGAGCCGGAGGATATTGCGCGCGATCCGCTGGAGACGATCGAGAGCCAGGGGCCGGCCGCCAATCCGGCAATCGCTCGCCCCGCGACGATCTTCGGCGCCGGCCGCCGCAACTCGAAGGGGTTCGACATCACCGATCCGGTGACGCTGGCGGCGATCGACAAGGCCAAGGCGGCCTTCGCCGGCCCCGAACACTGGCATGCCAAGCCGATCACGCGCGCCGCCGGCTATGGCAAGCAGCGCCCGGTGGTCAATCCGGCCAAGCCTGCCGAGATCGTCGGCACGGTCAGCGAAGCGGCCGCCAAGCAGGTGGCCACCGCCGTGCGCTTTGCGGTGGAAGCGCAGCCGGCCTGGGCAAAGCACCCCGTCGCCGAGCGCGCCGCCATCCTCAACCGCGCCGCCGATCTCTATGAGGCTAATGCCGTCGAGTTCTTCGCGCTCGCCACCCGCGAAGCCGGCAAGTCGCTGGCCGACGGCGTCGCCGAGGTGCGCGAAGCCGTCGACTTCCTGCGCTACTACGCGACTGAGGCTGCGAACAACGAAGCGGGCACGCAAGCGCGCGGCGCCATCGTTTGCATCTCGCCATGGAATTTCCCGCTCGCCATTTTCACCGGCCAGATCGCGGCAGCACTCGTCACCGGCAATTCGGTCATCGCCAAGCCGGCCGAACAGACGCCGCTGATCGCCTTTCGCGCCGTCGAACTGTTGCGCGAAGCAGGCGTGCCGGAGGATGTCATCCAGCTTCTGCCGGGCGACGGCCCGTCGGTCGGCGGACCGCTGACGGCGGATCCGCGCATTGCCGGCGTCTGCTTCACCGGCTCGACCGAAGTCGCCAAGCTGATCGAAAGACAGCTGGCCGAGACTGCTGCGCCGGACGCCATGCTGATCGCCGAGACCGGCGGTCTCAACGCCATGATCGTCGATTCCACTGCGCTGCCCGAACAGGCGGTGCGCGACATACTGGCGTCTGCCTTCCAGAGTGCCGGCCAGCGCTGCTCGGCGCTGCGCGTGCTCTACGTCCAGAAAGACGTCGAGAAGAAGATGCTGGAGATGCTGAAGGGCGCCATGGAAGCGCTCACCATCGGCGATCCCTGGCAGATCTCGACCGATGTCGGTCCGGTCATCGACGACGAAGCGCAAAGCTCGATCCGTGACTATTGCACCACGATGGGCCTGCAGGGCCGGCTGATCGCCAAGCTCGAGGCGCCAAAGGATGGCCGCTTCGTCGCGCCGCATGTGTTCCGGGTCAAAGGCATCGAGGAGATGGAGCGCGAGGTGTTCGGCCCGGTGCTGCATGTCGCGAGCTTCGACGCTGACGGCATCGACGCTGTCATCGCTGCCATCAACCGCAAGGGCTATGGCCTGACCTTCGGCCTGCACACCCGCATCGAAGGCCGCGTGCAGCATTTCGTCGACGGCATCCATGCCGGCAACATCTATGTCAACCGCAACCAGATCGGCGCCGTCGTCGGTTCGCAGCCCTTTGGCGGCGAGGGGCTTTCGGGCACCGGGCCGAAGGCCGGCGGGCCGCATTATCTCCGGCGGTTCCGCAAAGGGCCGGAGGCGGGCACGGAGATTGCCGAGGGCCACAAGGTGACTGCGACCGAACTCGCCGACAATCTGCCCGATCCGACGCTTGGCGGCTGGTCGACGCGGCCGGATCGCATCGCCATCCTGAGAAAGCATTTGCGTGGCAAGGGCGCTGCAGCCATCGGCGCTGCAGCCGCCATCGATTTCGGCCAGGTCGACCTGCCCGGACCGACCGGCGAGGCCAACACGCTGTCGCTGTCGCCGCGCGGCCGGGTGCTGTGCCTCGGCCCGGACGCCGAAACGCTGCTTGCCCAGACGATCCAGGCGCTGGCCGCCGGCAATGCGGTGCTGGCCGTGGCGCCGGGCGCGCCGGCAGCACTGTCGGCGCTGACCGGCAAGGGGTTGCCGCTGGCGGCCATAGACGGTCGGCCAGACCCGGTCGAAGCGCGTTCGCTGCGCGTCGATGTCGTCGCCTTCTCGGGCAGGCCCGAGGCGGCGCGGATCGTGCGCAAGGTCATTGCCGACCGCAGCGGGCCGATCGTGCCGCTGGTCAGCGAGGTGCTCAACCCGGCGGCCTATGCGCATGAACGCGCTGTCTGCGTCGACACCACGGCTGCCGGCGGCAATGCCAGCCTGCTCGCGGCGGCCTAGGGGGCTTTTCGCGGCTCGCTTGCCTGCGTCGGGTTGCAAGGGTATGCGCAAGGGACAGAGAGCAACTCGAGCGGGGCAGCCGAACAGATGGAAGACACGTCCCGACCGTTTGAGCTGCCGCGCGTGGCGGTGGTCATCACCTGCTTCAACTATCGGCCGTACGTCGAACAGGCGATCCGCTCGGTGCTGGCGCAGACCTACCGGAATTGGGAATGCGTCATCGTCGACGATGCCTCGACGGACGGCTCGGCCGACCATGTCCGACAGCTTCTAAGGGATATAGACGACCCGCGCCTGCGCCTGTTGGCGCGCACGGAGAATGGCGGCCAGACCGCGGGATTCCGCGACGGCTTTGCCGCAACCGACGCGCCCTTCGTGGCGTTTCTCGACGCCGATGACGTGTGGCTGCCGGATTTTCTCCTCGCGCATCTGTCCGCCCACCTCAACACGACGCATTCGGCCGCACTGTCGAGTTCCGATGTGTTCCTTGTCGATGGCGACGGCACCTTGCTGGGCGGTACCTTCCTTGCCTTGCGCAAACCGCGGTCCGGAGCGGATCGCAGTGGCGTCGCCATCGCGCCCGGTGGCCGGCTTGCCGGCATGGCGCCCGGGATCGCCTACGCATCGGAGCATCCGGTAACCTATTTCGCACCTGCGGTGACGGGCTGGCTGTGGTCGCAATGCTCGGCGATCATGTACCGGCGTGGCGCGCTGGAACCGGTATTGTCCTTCCCGTTCAAGGCCAAGGTCGGGACGGATTATCTGACGGCGACACTCGCGCACCAGGCCGGCGGCAGCCTCATCCTGTCAGAAGGTCTCGGGCTCTATCGCCTGCATGGCTCCAACCTGTCCACCGGAACTGCCTTTGCCGGCGGCAATGTGCGGCAAACGCCTGCATACAGGAGCTACAGGAGCGTGTTGGCGGCGGATGCCGCAGACTATTTGCTGGCGAATTCTGCCTGGCTCAGCGATCTCAACGGGCGCAATTTCATAGCTGCATTCCTGACGCAGCATGTGCGCCAATTCCCGGAGCTGGCCGGTGATCCGCGGTTGGCGCGCTACCTGACACGCGGACAGCCCTGGCGGCGGCTGCGCCTGCACATTGCCCAGTGGCTTCAGCGACTGGGCGGCCGGAATTCAACCGGAACATGACGGCATCTGCCCGTCGTCAGATCTCGTCGACGGGTGAAATCTCAATCAGGCGCCTTCGACGACCGAAAAGCCTTCGAACTGCGGATGGCCGAGATAGTGCACCTTCGACGTGCCGGTGTTGCGGTGGGCGGCGCGAAAATTCTCGGATTTGGTCCAGGCGACGAAATCCTCATGGCTTGCCCACACCGTGTGCGAGGCAAATAGCGTGTAACCCTCGGGCTCGTTGACCGGGCCGCGCAGCAAGTGGAATTCCCTGAAGCCTTTCATCTCCGAGAGGCTCGAATCGCGGTTCTTCCAGACATCCTCGAAAGCGGTCTCCGAGCCGTTCTGGACCTTGAAGCGGTTCATGGCGATGTACATTGGGCTTCCTCTTGAATTGATGGACGATTTGGCGAAGGTCTGCGAGCTGGTTAAAACGGACCGATCCGCGCCCTGAACACCCAACTTGATAATCCGGTCTCGGGTGGAATGGGCGGGAACGGGGCTTGCTGGCGCACCAGTTTCAAAGCGAATTGGTCTAGTTCGGCAGACCCTGAACTTTCGACAAGCTGCAAGTCGCTGACGCTGCCGTCAGCCATGACGACGAAATAGACCCTGGCATTGTTGCGAGCCTTGGCTTGAATTTCCTTCGAAACGCGCCGGTTAGCGCGGGCAAGCTTCTTTTGAATTTCACCGCCGTAACGAGATTCCATCGCATTGCCAGCCGCGTCCTGGTTTTTACCCTTGCTGGCAACCGCCGGTGCGTCGCGTTCTTCGCCATCTGCCGCACCGCGGGTATCTCCAGATCCGGCTGGAGGGGTCGGCCGCGGGCTCGGGACTGGTGGTTTGGCAGCAGGCAAATCAACGGCGGGCTCGTCGGCGGGCGGTGCCTCTGAACTTTGCGTTTGAACCCCTGGCGGAGTCGACGTCTCAGCGCTTGGGGCGACAGTTTGATCATTCGGGATGGCGGCCGTCAGTGTATCTGGCGCGGCGGTCGCCTGTTCGGCGGCTTCCGGCGCAGGCTTGGGCGCCGCCGGCTCCTTTACCGGTTGAGGCGCCTCGGTCGGCGGCACGGGTCGAACGGCCTCGGGCTTGGCCGGCTGCGGATCGGTTACCAGGGTAACATCGACCGCGTCGGGAGCCTGGCTGTCCAAGGCGCTGCCGACCACCTCGGCGCCCGATTGGTCGGTGCCTTCGGATTGTATCGCGTTACTGGAATCGAATGTCCCTGCGGGTCCGATGAAGAACGCCGCTGCGGCAGCGGCATGGAGCAGGCAGGACGCGACGATCGCCACAGTCCATTTGCGGTCCGCGGCTGCCGGCTGTGCGAGCTCGTCCATCGTAATCGCCGGTTCGTTGCCGGCGTCGGGGAGGGGGGTGATGTCCTGCATGGTTCGCGGCGAGACCTGCCGCGAGCGGGGTGGGATTGTCAAATCAAGATCGGTTGCCGGCCATGACGGCGGAGCTGCGACGGGTCGTGTCGCATTGTCGTGCAGGAAGGCGGGATGCAGGCCCACCTCAGACGCCGAATGCGATACCGGTCTTGGTCTGCGTCTTCAGGCCGCGCATGCAGGCGCCCGGTTCGACGCCGGCGCATTCGGTGGCGCTGTTGATCAGCACGCGGCTGAGTTTGGTGCAGTCGGTGCCGGCGAGGTCGAAGCGGGTCACCTTGGTCTTGCCGGCCGGCAGGTCCTTGAAGTCGAGCACGCTCAGGCGGTCGACAATGCCGGCCTCGTTGAACAGCGCGATTTCGAATGCCGCCTTGGAAAGATCGGCGCCGAGCGCATTGTTGACGACGAAGGTCAGCCGGCAACCCTTTTCGGAGGGCTGCGCGGCATTGAGCTCGAGGCTGAGTTGCGGAGCCGACGCGGACTGAGCCCACGCCGGCATCAAGCCAAGCGACATCGCCAGCGTCGAGGTCAGGAGGCGAAGCGATGCCGTCAAACTTGTCATGGGTGTCAGCCTCCAAAGCGCATGGTTGCGGCCAGCTTCAGCGTGATGCCGGGTTCATAGATGACGGCGGTGGTACCGCCGTTCAGCGGGTTGGTGTATTTGACGTCGAACAAATTGTCGGCGCGGAAGTCCACCTTCAGATTGTCGGTGGCCTGGTAACTGGCGAAGGCGTTGACCAGAGTATAATCCTTGGCCACGGGGTTGCCCTTCGGCTTGCCGTTGTACTGCACCTCGCCGCCGACGGTCAGCTTGTCCTGAAGGAAGCGGAAGCCGAGCTGCCCGGTGACCTGCGAGGACGGGATGGTGGCAAGGTCGGCCCGCTCGCCTTCATCGGAGATGGTGTGGCCGTTGATGATCGAGGCTGAGAGGCCAGCATAGCCCCAGCCGGCATCGTAGACGCTTTCCAGTTCGAAGCCGTTGATCTTGGCCTGGGCGACGTTCTGGTACTGGAAGCAGATCGGGATGCCGGGGCCGAACGGGCAACCGCTGGTCGGGTCGAATGCCGACAACGTGACGCCTTCGATGTAGTCGTCGACATCGTTGTGGAAGTAGCCGGCCTTGAGCCGGAACGCGTCGCCGGCCTCGATAAGGTCGTTCAGCTTGTAGTTGACGCCGAATTCAGTGGTCTTGCCGGTTTCTGGCCGCAGGTTCGGATTGGGCAGGAACGGGAAGGTGACGCCCGCCGGATGGTTGCCGCTGATCAGCGTTTCGGTCAGCGACGGCGAGCGGTAGCCTTCCGCGTAGGTGCCATAGAACTGCAGGCCCGCCAGGCTGGCGCTTTCGAAGGGCGTGACACCAACGGTGATGCGCGGCGACAGACGATCACCTGACGTTTCGTGGGTGCTGTCTTCGAGGCTGTAATTGTCGTAACGCAGCCCGGCAATGACCTCGAGCCAGTCCCAGGTGAGCTTGTCCTGGATGTAGGCGCCCGAAACACTACGCTTGCCCGATGGGGTGTAGAAGCTGTCGCCGCCGGCGGTGCCGCCGGTCTCGACATCGTCACCCACCCAGTCGCCGCCATAGGTCAATTCGTGCGCAACACCGGCTGTTTCGAAGCGCGACGTGTTCCAGATGTCGACGCCGGCCGTGCCAACGTCGAAGGTCGAGGTCGAACCGACGGGCAGCAGCACGGGAAGGCCGGTCGACGGATCGAAGCGGTTCTGCGGGACCAGCGTGGTGAGGTCGAGATTGGTCTTGTTGTAGGAGGCGTTGATGTGGAGATCGAGCCAGCTCCTGGCGTCGTCGGTGATGTTGTAGCGGGCGGTGAAGGTGTTCGACTTCACGTAGACCTCGTTGGCCGGCACGCCGCCGCTGGTTTCCGTCCAGCCGTCGCTCGAGCCGACCCAGCCGAGCTTCAATTCGCTGTCTTCGCTGGGGCGGATTGTGGTCTTGAGCAGGCCGCTCAGCAGGTCGAAGCCGGTGCCGGCGACGGTGTCGCCGCTGCCATTCTTGTAGTCGCCGTAGTCGCGGTAGACGATGTTGCCCAGCACATCCAAATCGTCGTTGAATTTGTAGGCGCCGCTGGCGCTGGCGGTCCAGCCCTTGCCGTTGCTTTCATAGCGCCCGGTGACGGAGCCGGCCCAGGTTTCGCCCGGTCTGAGGAAATCCACCGCATCCTTGGTGTCGAAGAAGACGACGCCGCCAATGGCGCCGGAGCCGTAGGTGTTGGCGGTCGGTCCGCGAATGACGTCAACGGATTTGATGAGCTCGGGATCGACATAGAAGGTCGACTGCGTGCCGTGGTCTGAGCGCTGGAAATTCTGCCTGGCACCGTCGACGATGACGGCGACGCGACCGAAATCCTGCAGGCCGCGGATGTTGATGCTGGAGCTGACGCGTCGCGCATCGGCCTGCACGGCGACACCAGGCACACCGAGCAGCATTTCGTTCGGCGTCGTCGCCATGCGGCGGTCGAGCTGTTCCTGGTCGACATGGCTGGCTGAGGCCAGCGATTCGATTGCCGTCTCGCCGGTGCGGCTGATGACGAGGATCTTGTCCAGCAGGGTCGCGCCGGCGGGCGCCGGCTTGGTGTCCTCGGTTTTCCTGGTCTGGTCGGCCTGGTCAGCGGCCGGCTGAGCGCTGGCCGGCGATGTCAGCAGCGCGATCGTCGCTGCCCCCGCAAGCAAGGCTGCCATTGCCTTTGCCATAGGCCGATGCACCCGATCGGCGTTCGCCAGACCCAGTGGTCCACAATTTCCCAAGCCCATGCCCCAACTCCAAAATTCCAGGTTCGATGCTGGCTGGCTTGGTGCTCGCTGGCATTTTTCATTCTGTCCGGCGTCTTAAATGTTGACTCATTTTGTCCGGTATTGCACTGACTAATAAACACGAGTCAAGAAATGAATCGGCATTTTTACAACGCTAGCCAGTTGCCCGGCACAGGAAAGGGATCGAAAGAGATGAACACCCACAATCCCAACGACTTCCGTTACCGCGTCCGCCGTTCCGAGGAGACGCCGACCCGCTTCGACCGGGTGCCGCTGGCGGTGCGGACGCTGTCCTCCAACACGCTGTTCCAGGGCGAGCACGAGATCGGCATCGAGCACCATGGGGCGCTCTATCGGCTGAAGATCACCCGCCAGGGCAAGCTCATCCTCAACAAGTGACGAAACAGCCAGGCAGGCCAAAACGCCAGGCAGGACAGGTAAGCAGGACATGGACCAGCGCGTAAAACCCGCACCGCATGAAATCCGGCGAGCGCGGGCAGACAATCCGAAAGCGCGCGAGCGCGATCTTGCCGCCGAGCTCGGTATTTCCGAAGCCGAGCTGGTGGCCGCGCATTGCGGCGACGGTGTCGTGCGCGTCGAGCCCAGGGTCAACGATCTTCTGACCGGCCTCGACGCCGTCGGCGAAGTGATGGCGCTGACCCGCAACGAAAGCGCGGTGCACGAGAAGATCGGCGTCTACAACAAGGTTGTCACAGGCACGCACAATGCCATGGTGCTGGGCGAAAACATCGACCTGCGTATCTTTCCAAAGGTCTGGGCGCATGGCTTTGCCGTGGAAAAGCGCGACGGTGGCGACATCCGCCGCAGCCTGCAATTCTTCGACGCGGCCGGCGATGCGGTGCACAAGGTGCATCTGCGGCCGGCGTCCAATCTCTATGCCTACCAGAAGCTCGTGGCCGCACTCGAATCGCCGAACCAGGAGGCAACCGTGTCTATCGAAGGCCTGGCCGACGACGACGCGGAGACGTCGGGCATTGCCGCAGACATCGATGATCTGCGCGACCGCTGGAGCCGGCTGACCGACGTGCATCAGTTCTTTGGCATGTTGAAAACGCTGAAGCTCACCCGCCGCCAGGCCGTGCGCATGGTCGGCCAGGACTATGCCTGGCTGCTCGACAATGACGCCATCGGCGCCATGTTCCACCATGCCGCCGCCGACGGCATGCCGATCATGTGTTTTGTCGGAAACCGAGGCTGCATCCAGATCCATTCCGGTCCCGTCAAGTCGATCAGGCCGATGGGGCCGTGGATCAACGTGATGGACGAGACGTTCCACCTGCATCTGCGCACCGACCACATCCAGGAGGTGTGGGCGGTGCGCAAACCGACCAAGGACGGTCATGTCACCTCGCTCGAAGCCTATGGCGCCGACGGCAAGATGATCATCCAGTTCTTCGGCAAGCGCCATGAAGGCGAGGGCGAGCGCGACGACTGGCGGTTCCTTGCCGAGAACCTGCCGCGCATTCCAAGCCCGACCGCAGCCTGAGGAAACGACGATGATTTCACTGTTCAGGATGCTTGCCGCGGCCATGGGCCTGTCGCTGTTTATTGCCGCCCCAGTGCCGGCCAGCGAGAACGTGGCCGTGTTTGCCGACACGTCGCGGATCGTGGCGATCGGCGGTTCGATCACCGAGATCGTCTACGCGCTTGGCGAGGAAGGTCATCTCGTCGCCCGCGATTCGACCAGCCGCTACCCCGCCGCCGCGGTCGCGCTGCCCGACGTCGGCTATATGCGCCAGCTGTCGCCGGAAGGCGTGTTGTCGGTCAATCCTTCGGGCATTCTGGCGCTGCATGGCAGTGGGCCGAAGGAAGCGGTCGATGTGCTGAAAAAGTCGAGCGTTCCGTTCATCGACGTGCCCGAGCATTACAGCCATGACGGCATCCTGGAAAAGATCCGCATCGTCGGCAAGGCGCTCGGCGTCGACGCCAAGGCCGAGACGCTGGTGGCTGAGACCGATGCCAAGCTGAAGGCGGCCGAGAAGCAGACGGCGTCGATCAAGCAGCGCAAGCGCGTCCTGTTCGTGCTGTCGATCCAGGGCGGCAAGATCCTGGCCGCCGGCACCGACACCGCCGGCGACGGCATCATCAAGCTCGCCGGTGCGGTCAACGCCGTTGAAGGTTTTTCCGGCTACAAGCAGATGTCCGACGAGGCCATCGTAACCGCCAGGCCGGACGTGATCCTGGCGATGAAAAATGCCGGACCGCCGATTGCGGAGGCCGAGCTGTTCGCCATCCCGTCGATCACCTCGACGCCGGCGGGTGAAGGCCGCAAACTGATCCTGATGGATGGCAGCTATCTGCTCGGCTTCGGGCCGCGCACGGCCGATGCCATCCACGATCTGGCCGCCTCGCTCTATCGCAGCCAGGTCACGGACTGAGCCGATGGTGGATCAGTCGATCACCGGCGCGGCGGGCAAGGTGGCCGAGGGCGATCGTTCCGGGCGCGCTCGCCTGGTTATTGTGCTCCTGTGTGTGGCGCTTGCCCTTTCGATGTTCCTGTCGCTGAGGTCGGGCGCTTCCGATGCATCGGCCGTTGCTGTCATTCGTGACTGGCTGACCGGCACCATGCCGGACGACGCCGCGCTTGGTGCCCGCGACCGGCTGATCGTCTACGATATCCGCATGCCGCGCGTACTTCTCGGTGTGCTCATCGGGGCGGCACTGGCCGTATCGGGTGCGGTCATGCAAGGCCTGTTTCGCAACCCGCTCGCCGATCCCGGCCTGATCGGCGTTTCCGCCGGGTCGAGCCTCGGCGCGGTCGCCGTCATCGTGCTCGGCACGACGTGGCTGGCGCCGCTCACTCTGGCGCTCGGCGGGCTGGCCTTGCCGCTCGCCGCTTTCTGCGGCGGCCTTGCGGTCACGCTGGTGCTCTACCGCGTCGCCACGCGGCAGGGTCGCACATCGGTTGCCACCATGCTGCTTGCCGGCATTGCGCTCGCAGCCCTTGCCATGGCGCTGACCGGCATTCTCATCTTCATGGCCGACGACCGGCAGTTGCGCGACCTGACCTTCTGGCAGCTGGGCTCGCTTGGCGGCGCGACCTGGCCGAAGATCGCTTCCGTCGGGCCGATCATCGTGCTGGCGCTTGCGGCAATGCCGTTCCTGGCCAAAGGCCTCAACGCCCTGGCGCTCGGCGAGGCGACGGCCGGACATCTCGGCATCCCGGTACAGCGGCTGAAATACACCGCGATCGTCGGCGTCTCGGCAGCGGTCGGCGCCTCTGTCGCAGTCAGCGGAGGCATCGGTTTTGTCGGCATCGTCGTGCCGCATCTGCTGCGGCTGCTGATCGGTCCGGACAATCGCTATCTTTTGCTCGCATCGGCGCTGCTCGGCGCCTCGATGCTGCTTCTTGCCGACGCAGTTGCCCGCGTCATCGTGGCGCCGGCCGAATTGCCAATCGGCATCGTCACGGCGATCGCCGGCGCGCCGTTCTTCCTCTGGATCCTGCTGCGCAAGCGCGGCGTAATCGACTTGTGAGGCGGCATGATCGAAGCACGCGATGTCTCGGTGGCGATCGGCGGCAAGCGCATTGTTGCCAATGTCGATTTCGTCGCGCGGCCGGGCGAAATTGCGGCAATCGTCGGACCCAACGGCTCGGGCAAGACGACGTTTTTGAAGGCGTTGTCGGGCGATCTGGCGTTTGCGGGGACAGTGGCCGTCAACGGGCGCGACCTCTCCGCGATGAGGCCGGTGGAGGCCGCCACCGTGCGTGCCGTGCTGCCGCAGGCCGCGACGCTGTCCTTTCCCTTCACCGTGCACGAAGTGGTCAGGCTCGGCCTTATCGGCGGCCGTTCCGGCGTTCTGCCGGGCGAAGATGATCGTCTGCCCGAGCGGGCGCTGGCGCGGGTCGACCTCGACGGCTTTGCCGGCCGCTTCTATCAGGAGCTTTCGGGCGGCGAACAACAGCGTGTGCAGCTGGCGCGCGTGCTGTGCCAGGTCTGGGCGCCGGTGCTGGACGGCAAGCCGCGCTATCTCTATCTCGACGAGCCGGTCTCCAGCCTCGATATCAAGCACCAGCTGATCATCATGAACATCGCCCGCGATTTCGCCCGGCGCGGCGGCGGTGTGATCGCCATCCTGCACGACCTCAATCTGACGGCCATGTATGCCGACCGGATTTTCGTCATGCATCGCGGCCGGCTCGCCGCCGACGGTTCACCGCAGGAGGTGCTGAGCGACGATCTGATCGAAAAGGTGTTCGATTGTCGGCTAAGGGTCGGTGTGTTACCGGCGGCGAACATGCCGTTCGTCTTGCCGCAGTCAGCCGCCTAAAGCGCGTCGCGTTTGAACGGACTCAGGCGACGCGCTTTAGGTCTTTGTCTTTATGCATGTCGTTGTCTCAAAACCGGGGCCACTTTTGAGCGACATGCACTAGAAAACTCAGGCGGCCGGAGCTCGCTGGACCAGCATGTCGATGCCGAGCAAATGACGCACATTCGGGCGCGCCGCCACCATATCGGCGATAGTGTAGCGGGAGAGTACGGCAAAGAAGGCGTTGAGCGCCTCGCGCAGCGCCGAATTCAGCTGGCAGCTGTCGACCAGCGGGCATTCGGCGGCGTCGTTTTCGAAGCACTCGGCCATGGCGAAGCTCTCTTCGGTCACCCGTACGACGTCGAACAGGCTGATCTGCTCGGCGGGGCGGCCGATTCTCACGCCGCCATTCCTGCCGCGCACCGTCTCGACCAGGCCATGCTCGACCAGCGGCTGCAGGATCTTGAACAGGAAAAGCTCCGACACCGAATAGGCGGCCGCAATCTCGGGGATGCGGCTCAGGCGATCGTTGTTGGCGGCGCAATACATCAGGATGCGCATGGCGTAGTTGGTCTGGCGCGTCAGCCGCATTTCATTCCTCACCCGAGTCCTGGCGCGTTGGAACTGCACCAGATTTTAGATTGTGCTGGTGCGGCTTTCTCACCCGGAGTTTCGGATTCGCCCACACTGGCCTGATCGGAATATGGCCTATACCTTGGAACAATTCCAGACTGGGATTGCATGATAGATGAACATTCTTGTCAACTTTGCGTGCGAAACCGGCAATTCCCGGACGAAATCGGCCCATCCGATCATGCTACGGGCCCAAACACCCCCTAAATAGCCCATGCCAGATAGCCAAGAGATCGATGAGGAGCGGCGTATCATGTCCCAATCGGCTTCGTCCCTGGCGCCTGGCGGTTTTGATGCCGAGACGGGCGCCAAGCTTTTCGCGTTGCGGCGGACAAAGTTCCTCGCCACGGCTGCGCTGGTGCTTTGCGTCGTGGTTTTTGCCGTGGCCAAATCGTTCGAGGCCAAGTATCCGTGGCTGGGCTTCGTGGCGGCCTTCGCGGAGGCGGCGACCATTGGCGGCCTGGCCGACTGGTACGCGGTGGTGGCGCTGTTCAAGCGGCCGCTGGGCCTGCCGATCCCGCACACCGCCATCATCCCAGCGAACCAGAACCGCATCGCCGATAATCTGGGCCGCTTCATCGAGGTCAATTTTCTGGCGCCGGAGCCGGTGCGCGAAAAGCTGGCCGAGGTTGATTTTGCAGCACTCGTCGCCGACTGGCTGACTGACGCCGAACGCTCTGCCGGCCTGTCGCGCTTCGTCGTGCGGTTGGTGCCGCAGACGCTTGCGGCGATCGAGCAATCCGGCCTGCGCGGCTTCGTCACCAGCCGCATGCTGGAGCAGATCGACAAGGTGCCGCTGGCGCCGCTGGCCGCCGAATTGCTGTCGGCGCTCACCGACGACCGCCGCCACCAGAAACTGTTCGACGAATTCACCAGGGTGATTGGCCGGTTCCTGAACGACGAGGAAGCGCTGGCGACCATGCGCGAAAAGATCCGCGAGGAATTGCCGTCGCTGTTCAACCTGTTCAGAGCCGACGCCTATCTGCTGAAGAAGATCGTCGCTTCCGCCGGTTCGCTGCTTGACGAGGTGCGGGCCGATCCCGACCATCCGATGCGCGCCGAATTCGACCGTTTCGCGCACAGCTTCATCGAGCGGCTCAGAACCTCGAAGCAATACGCCAAACGGGCCGAGAAGCTGAAGCGCGATTTCCTGGCGCGGCCGGAAGTGAAGTCGCTCGCCGGCGACATGTGGCAGAGCCTCAGCCTGTTCATCGAACAGGACGCCAAGGCGGAGAATTCGATTGTTCGCGCGCATCTCGCCAACATGTTCGTCGAGGTCGGCCGCCATCTCTCAGGCGATCCGCAGATCAGGGCCGACATGAACCAGGGCTTTGTCGTGGCGCTGTCGTCATTCGTCGAGAGCCAGAAGAGCGGTGTGTCGACGTTCATCGCCGATCAGGTCAAGCGCTGGGACCTTGCCCAGCTGACGAGGCTGATCGAGATGAACATCGGCAGGGACCTGCAATATATCCGCTTCAATGGCATGATTATCGGCGGCCTGGCCGGTCTCGTGCTCTACACGGCGGAGAGGCTGTTTCTCGCTGGCTGATGCTGCATTTGCCGCTGAATTGCTTGGGCGTCCGAATGGACACACGGCGCGCGAGTGCTATTGTCCAGAACAGAACAGTTCACCGTTTCAAGGAAACGGCGACCTGCTCTAACTCTTTGTTTTGACGCAATTCCTGACGGAAAACCGTTTCACACTTTTCCTGGAATTGCTCGAGGTTCAGCATTTGCGACAACTGGGGAGCACGAGCAATGGCCAAACAACCCGACTCCGATTCGTTCCTGGACATGTTCAGCCGGTTCGGCCGTGACCTGAAGGTGCCGAATGTCGAGGCGATCCTCGCGCATCACCGCAAGAACCTCGAGGCGCTGGAAAGATCGGCGCGGGCGGGAGCTGCCGGCGCGACCTCATTGTTGTCCAGACAGCGCGAGATGCTGCAGGACACGCTGCGTGAAGTCAGCGACATGGCGCAGAGCTACAAGGCGCCGGGCAATCCCCAGGAACTGATGACAAAACAGGCGGAGTTCGCCAGGAAATCCTTCGAAGCCGCCCTGAAAAATGCCGGCGAAGTGGCCGAGCTGGTCAAGAAATCCGGCACCGAATCGATCGAAATCCTGCGCAGCCGCATCAAGGAAGCGATGGAGGAAATCCGCTCGGGCTATGACAAGAAGTGACTCTCAACGCAACCATGAGAGGAGTGGGCCGGTTGCGGCGCATGAGCATGGACGAGGGACGCTGTTTGGCGGAAAATGGCGGAACGGAATCGCAACGGGCGAATTGACAGGAGCCGTCCGTTCGTGGTCCGAGGCACTGGGAGCCACCGGGAAAGCAGGAATGACGGAACTACGGCCGAAAACGCCGCCGACCTTCGAGCAGTTAAGGGCGATGGCCGGGCAGGAGCTCGGCGTGTCGGAATGGACGACCGTCGACCAGAACCGCATCAACCAGTTTGCCGAATGCACAGGCGACCATCAGTGGATCCACGTCGATCCGGAGCGGGCGAAGCGGCAGAGCCCATTTCGAACCACGATCGCGCATGGCTATCTGACGCTGTCGATCATCGGCGCGCTGGCGCTGGGCATGGGCATCGTCCCCGAAAACACGCAAGCCGCCTTCAATTACGGCTTCGACAAGGTGCGGTTCCTGGCGCCCGTCAGGGTCGGCGCACGCATCCGGCTGCGCACGACGCTGTTGTCGGTGGAGGACAAGGGGCCGGGCCAGTATCTGATGAAGGCCGCCAATACGGTCGAGATCGAGGGCGAACAGAGGCCGGCGCTGACCGCCGAAACGCTGGTCATGCTTTATGAGCGGCGCAAGCGGGCGGGAGCGTAAGCTCCCTATCTTCGGTCATGATGGCTGTTGCCGCACCGACAGCCTGCCGCCGGCGCGGGTCGAGAGCAGTGCCAGCAACAGCGCAGCCACCGCCAGGACCGTTGCCGTCTGAAAGGTAACCTGCATGCCGTGCGCGGCTGCCGCTGAGGTCAGCATGTCCTGGCTTTGCCGTTCTCCCGTCGAGGCAGCCGCAAAAATGGCGCCCATAAGCGATGCGCCGGTGATCAGGCCGAGATTGCGCGACAGATTGAGCAGGCCGGACACCACGCCGCGCTCGCCGGCAGCGACACCGCTCATGACGGCGGCATTGTTGGATGTCTGGAACAGGGCGTACCCGAAGCAGGTGACGGCGATCGGCACGATATAGCTGGCAATGCCGAGTTTTGTTGCGGCGAGCGACAACAATGAGGTTCCGACGGCAAGACTGAACAGTCCGACGGCCATCATCCTGTGCGCGCCGAAGCGATCGGTGAGGCGGCCGGCGACGAGCGCCGAGAGCGCGGAGACCAGCGGACCTGTCGACAGGACCACGCCGACCATCGCAGCACTGAGCCCCAGCGCTCGCGACAGATAGAATGGAGCGACCACCAGGGTCGCCATCATCACTGTGGCGACAACGAGGTTCGTGGCGAGGCTGGCGCTGAGCCGGATGTCGTACAACCGGGCAAGCCGGATCAAGGGATTCTTCGCCCTCTTCTGCGCGACGCCGAACAGAACGACGCCGATGCCGGCGGCAACCAGCAGGCCGGTGTTGAGGGCGCCGAAATGGCCGTGGCCGAGCGTCATGGCCAGTGCATAGGCGGCGAGCGTCAGGCCTAGCAAGACCGTCCCGATCGCGTCGAACCCGCCTTGAACGCCCGCAGCCTTGCCGCGGGCAGGCAGGGCCAGCCAGGCGAGGGCAAAGGTCAGGAGGCCGAGCGGCACATTGACGAGGAAGATCGCCCGCCAGCCAAAGCCGGCGATCAGCAAGCCGCCGAGCGAGGGTCCGAGCGTCGTGCCGATCGCCGACATGGCGCCGAGCAGGCCCATGGCGCTGCCGGTTCTCTCCTTGGTCACGGTCTCCGCGACAAAGGCCAGCGTCAACGCCATCATCAGCGCGGCACCCAGCCCTTGCACGGCGCGCGCCGCGACCAGCAGCCAGAGCGTGGGCGCCAGGCCGCAGAGCACCGAAGCCAGCGTGAACAGCGCGATGCCGCCGAGCAGCAACGGCCGGCGGCCGACCATATCGGCCAGTCGGCCAGCGCTGACGATCAGGGCCGTGATGGCGAGCAGATAGGCGAGAACCACCCATTGCACGGACTGGAACGACGCACCGAACGCCTGCATCAGGGTAGGCAGTCCGACGCTGGCAATGCTGGTTCCAAGCGACGACAGCAGCGTGGCGAACGACAGGCTGGCCAATGCCAAGACAGGAGAGTGGGCCAGGCCTGCGGACCGGGTTTTCTGCGGCGCCGATGCGCACTCGTTCTGCTCGGCAGTTGCCATGGCGATTTCCTCCTTGTCAGTCCCGCAACCGAGATCTAGTCGTCGGGGTGGAATGGCGGAAGGCGCAGCATTTGCATCTTATTCGTGCGCCAAACGCCATGGCATGTGCTACAATCCGCCGATGGCATCGCCCGATCTCAATCTGCTGTTCGCGCTCGACGTTTTGCTCGCCGAAGGCAGCGTGGCGCGCGCCGCCAGCCGGCTACGGCTCAGCCCGTCGGCGATGAGCCGCACGCTGGCGCGGCTGCGGGAAGCGACCGGTGATCCGCTGCTGGTCCGCGCCGGCCGCGGCCTGGTCCCGACGCCGCGCGCGGAGGCATTGCGGCAGCAGGCCGGCCGTGTTGTCCAGGAAGCGGAAATGCTGCTGCGCCCTGCCAGGCCTCTCGATCTCGCGAAGCTGGAACAGATCTTCACGCTGCGCACCAATGAAGGGTTCGTCGAGGAATTCGGGCCGCGTCTTGTCGCCCGCATCCAGGCCGAGGCGCCGGGCGTGCGGCTGCGCTTTGCGCCGAAAGCCGACAAGGATGTCGCCTCATTGCGCGACGCCGACATCGACCTCGAAATCGGCGTTGCCGGCGAGGCCGGACCTGAAGTGCTGATACAGGCGCTGTTTCGCGACCGCTTCGTCGGTGCTGTGCGAGCCGGCCACCCTTTGAGTGAAGGCGCGGTAACGCCTGAACGCTACGCGGCCGGCCGCCACATCAGCGTTTCACGGCGGGGTCGGGAAAGAGGGCCGATCGATCAGACTTTGGCGCTGCTCGGCCTGCAGCGAACCGTGGCGTGCATGGTCTCCGGCTTTTCGGCTGCACTCTCCATGGCGCGCGCTTCGGACCTTATTGCCAGCGTGCCCGAACGGCACACGCAAGGCGCACGCGCCGACATGGTCAGCTTTCTGCTGCCGGTTGCCACGGTGGAGGTCACCATCTCGATGCTCTGGCATCCACGGCTCGATGCCGATCCGGCGCAACGCTGGCTGCGAGATTGCATTCGGGAGGTCTGCGCGGCCTCCCGCTGAGCGCTCAGCGCGCCATTGCCGCCTTGAGCACCCTGAAAATCCGCTCGTCTTGGCATTGGGCAACGTTGAAGCGCAGGAACCGGCTGGCGGTTCCCGACAGGCTGAATGCATTGCCGGGCGCCAGCACGATGTTGTCGGCCAGCGCGCGGCGTGCCATTTCAGCCGCGTCCACGCCATCCGGCAGGCTGCACCATAGGAACAAGCCGGCCGGTTGGTCGATCCAGGGCGTGATGCCGATCGCCTTCAGGCGCGCGCCCGTCTCGCCCATGGCGCGGGAAAGCCGCGCGCGCAGCAATTCCATGTGCTTGCGGTAGCTGCCGTCCCTAAGCAGCGTCAGCACCAGTTCGGCCGCCAGCCGGCCGCCGCCGAAGGTGGTGGCAATCTTGAGGTCGGTGAGTTGCTCGATCCAGTCGCGCGGTGCCGCGATGAAGCCGCAGCGAACCGATGCCGATAGCGTCTTGGAGAAGCTGCCGATATGGACGACGCGGTTGAGGCCGTCGAACGCCGCCAGCCGGGGCGCGGGGCTGTGCTCGAAATCGGCGAAGATATCGTCCTCGATGATGGTCAGGTCCGACTGGTCGGCGAGTTTCAGCAGCCGGTGCGCGGTGACCGGCGACAGGATCGCGCCGGTCGGGTTGTGGATGGCGGAATTGGTGATGTAGAGGCGCGGTCTGTGCTCGGCCAGTGCCTGGGCGAACAGCTCGATATCAGGCCCGGATGGCGTGTAGGGCACGCTGACGACCTTGGCGCGGTGGGCGCGCAGCAGCGCGTGGAAATTGAAATAGCAGGGGTCGTCGACCAGCACGGTATCGCCGGGTTCGATCAGGAAGCGGCACAGAAGATCGATGGCCTGCGTGCCCGATTCGGTCAGCATGATCTGTTCGGGCGAGACCTCGATGCCGTGGCCAGCCATGCGCCGCGCGAGCAATTGCCTGAGCGGCGGCAGGCCGAGCGGCGTGCCGTAATCGGCGAGGTCGACATCGTCGGCGCGCGCCACGGTGCGCAGCGCCCGGCGCAAGGCCGCCTGCGGCATCCATGAGGCCGGCATCCAGCCGCAGCCGGGTTTCAGCATCTCGTCGCCGGCTTCCAGCGACTGGCGCGAAACCCAAAGCGGATCGACAGCGCGGTCGAGCCGAGGGCCGATCTCGGCCAGCGATAGCGGCGCCAGCGATCCGGCGGCATAGAAACCCGAGCCCGGCCGCGAGCGGATCGCGCCTTCGGCAGCAAGCCGCTCATAGGCTTCGACGACGGTGGATTTGGACACCTGCATGGCCTTGGCGAAGGCGCGGATCGAAGGCAGCCGCGCGCCCGGCGTCAGGCTGCGCGCGGCAATCCGCTGGCGGATGGTCGCCATGACAGTTTCGACCAGAGTGGCCGCGGCAACAGTGCGTGCGGTGTCGACTTCCAGAACGAGACCAGTCATCTGTATTGCTCAATCAGCCATTACAGTTTGATGGAATTGTACTGCATTGTCTCTGGCTGCACCATAGGCACGTGCCCGATAGAGGGCGAAAGCAATGGAGCCTGGAATGGACAAGACCGCGAGCGGCTGGGTGAACGGATTCATCGGCGTGTTGATCTTCTCAGGCTCGCTGCCGGCGACGCGCGTCGCCGTGGCGGAGTTCGATCCGACATTCCTGACCTCGGCCCGCGCCGCGATTGCCGGGCTGCTTGGTCTCGCGATGCTCGTCCTGTTCCAGCAGAAGCGCCCGGCGCGCAGCGATTTTCTGTCGCTGGTGATCGTCGCCCTTGGGGTGGTTGTCGGCTTTCCCTTGCTCACCGCTCTGGCGCTCAAGCACGTCACCTCTGCCCACTCTATCATCTTCGTCGGCCTGCTGCCGCTGGCCACCGCGATCTTCGGCGTGCTGCGCGGTGGCGAGCGTCCGCGCCCGGCCTTCTGGCTGTTTTCCTGCATCGGCAGCGCGCTGGTCGCCGGTTTTGCCCTGATGCAAGGCGTGACGGCCTCACCTGTCGGCGACGGCCTGATGCTGGCCGCAATCATCGTCTGCGGATTGGGCTATGCCGAGGGGGCCGCATTGTCGCGCAGGCTGGGCGGCTGGCAGGTGATCTGCTGGGCGCTGGCGATCTCGCTGCCGATCATGCTTGTGCTGACCTTTGCGACGCTGCCGCCATCCTTTGCCGGCGTCGGCTCCGGCGCCTGGGTCGGTCTCGCCTATGTCTCGCTGTTCAGCATGCTGATCGGCTTCGTGTTCTGGTATCGCGGCCTGGCGCAAGGCGGCATCGCCGCGGTCGGGCAGTTGCAACTGCTGCAGCCCTTCTTCGGCCTCGCGCTGGCAGCGTCGCTGCTGCACGAGCAGGTCAGCCCGCTGATGGTGGTCGTCACGCTCGGCGTGGTGGCTTGCGTGTTCGGGGCGAAGAAGTTTGCACGCTAGGGGTTTGGTGGTGGAGGGCGACTCCGCCCTAGAACTTCGTCACCACCCCAATGCCAATCCCCTCGAACCCGCCCATTGCCATCAGCGCCGCAGGCGCCTCGTCGAGGCTGATCTTTCTGCCGACCAGCAGTTCGGGCTTGAGCTTGCCGGTGCGGATCATCTCCATCATTGCGGGGTAGCGGTAGGCCTGCATGCCGTGGCTGCCGAGGATTTCCAGCTCGAAGGCGATCACCTTGTCCATGGGCACTTGCGGGCGGGCGTGTTCGCCCAGCATCAGGCCGACCTGCACATGGCGGCCGCGCCGGCGCAGGTTCGCGATCGAATTGAACGAGGTCGTGGAGTGGCCGAGCGCGTCCATAGACATATGCGCCCCGCCATTGGTGATCTGCTTGACCGCCTTGACCACGTTCGGCGTGGTCGAGGCGTTGATGGTCGCCACGGCGCCGATCTTTCTGGCGAAGTCCAGTTTCTCGTCGGTGAGGTCGATGGCGATGACATTGGCGCCCATGGAACTGGCGATCATGATCGCCGACAGGCCGACGCCGCCGCAGCCATGCACCGCCACCCATTCCCCCGGCGTCACCCGGCCCTGGTCGACAATGGCGCGAAACGAGGTGACGAAGCGGCAGCCGAGGCTGGCGGCGGTGGCGAACTCCATCTCCTCGGGCAGGCGCACGAGATTGGTGTCGGCATGCTCGATGGCGACATATTCGGCAAACGATCCCCAGGCGGTGAATCCCGGCTGCGTTTGTTGTTCGCAGACCTGATGATTGCCCGAATTGCATTCGAAGCAGCGGCCGCAGCCGACGCAGAACGGCACGGTGACGCGTTCGCC
This sequence comes from Mesorhizobium sp. M0292, assembly GCF_040321695.1. NCBI lineage: Bacteria > Pseudomonadati > Pseudomonadota > Alphaproteobacteria > Hyphomicrobiales > Phyllobacteriaceae > Mesorhizobium > Mesorhizobium sp. M0292. The sequence goes on along the minus strand of NZ_JAMYSB010000006.1, from coordinate 330,436 downwards.
GGCCTTCCAGCGGGTCACCTGCTTGCCGACGGCGACGACGATGCCGGCCAGTTCATGGCCCGGCACATGCGGCAGCGTGATGCCGTCATCATGACCCATCCAGCCATGCCAGTCGCTACGGCAGAGCCCGGTCGCCTCGACCTTGATGACGACGCCGTCGGCAGCCGGTTTCGGATCCGGCACGGTCAGGATTCTCGGCGTCTCACCGAATTTTTCGAAGACGACGGCTTTCATCGGCAACTCCCCGTGCTCTGCTCCGGCATTGTGAGCCTATTCGGCATCTATCTGATTCTCCGGCGCCGCCTTCTGAAAGGCCGGCAGCGCCATGCAGGCGGCGTGGATGCGCGAGATCTCGGGGTAGGGTGTCAGGTCGACGCCGAAGCGGGCGTTGCTGGCGATCTGGGCGACCAGGCAGATGTCGGCGAGGCCCGGTGCGTCGCCATGGCAAAATGTGCCGGTCTCATCCGATGAAGCCAGAATCTTTTCAAGCGGCTGGAACCCTTCGTTCACCCAGTGGCGAAACCAGTGGATGACATCCTGGTCGCCGGCGCCGAACAAAGTGCGCAGCGAGGTCAGCACGCGCAGATTGTTCACCGGGTGGATGTCGCAGGCGATCATCTGCGCCAACATTCGCACGCGCGCCCGGCCGAGCGCGTCCTTCGGCAACAGCGGCGGTTCGGGATGGGTCTCGTCGAGATATTCGATGATCGCCAGCGACTGCGTCAAAAGCGTGCCGTCGCCCAGGATCAGCGCCGGCACCAGCCCCTGCGGATTGACCGCCAGGTAAGCCGGCTCCAGATGGTCGCCATGACGCAGATGATGCGGCACGTAATCGTAGGTCAGGCCCTTCATCTCCAGCGCAATGCGTGCGCGATAGGAGGTGGAAGAGCGGTAGTAGTTGTGGAGGACGAGGTCGCTCATTGGATCACGGCTTGTCGGTGGAATTTTGGCCGATCGAATCTTGGCCGACAGTGATCTCGATGGTGCCGATGCCGTCGACGCCGCCGGTCATCGTCTGGCCCGGCACCACCGCGCCGACGCCGGCCGGCGTGCCGGTGAAGATCAGGTCGCCCGGTTGTAGTACAACCGCACCGCTGCAGATCGAAACGATATCGGCGATCGGCCAGATCAGTTCGGCGAGGTCGCCCTCCTGTTTCACCGTGCCGTCGACGGCGAGCCAGATGCGGCCCTTTTGCGGGTGGCCGGATTTGGCGGCTGATACCAACGGGCCGCAAGGCGCCGAGCGGTCGAAGGCCTTCGACCAGTCCCACGGCCGCGCCGCTTTCTTGGCCTCGTCCTGCAGGTCGCGGCGGGTGAGGTCGATACCGGCGCCGTAGCCCCAGACATGGTCGAGCGCTTGCGCGCGCGGGATGCGGAAGCCGGCCTTGCCGATCGCCGCCACCAGCTCGATCTCATGGTGCAGGTTTTTGGTCAAAGGCGGGTACGGGACCGTGGTGCCGCTATCGACCACCGCATCGGCCGGCTTGGTGAAGAAGAAGGGCGGGTCGCGTTCGTCATTGCCGAGTTCGCGGGCGTGCGCGGCGTAGTTGCGGCCGACGCAGAAGATGCGGCGCACCGCAAAGCGAGCCGACGAGCCTGCTATGGCGACCGACGAGGTTGCGGGCAAGGGAAGGACGAAGTCTGTCATGCCAGGTCTTTCTGCTTCAGCTGCCGGCACATTTGACCGATTTGAACCGCCGGGCAAGGCATCGGCGTCCGCAAAAGCATCGGCTGCGCCTTGATTGTCGGATAAAGTCGGCTTCGCCTTCGGGGGTTAAGATGGCGATAGACTATTTGCCAATAAGCTGCCCATGGTCCGGGGAGTATCCTGCCCAGGGAGGACTGAAACGAACACCATGACCGCAATCAACGATCGCGCCCGGTTTCTGATCATCGATGACCATCCGCTGTTTCGCGAGGCGTTGCACAGCGCCGTGCAGATGGCGTACCCGGAAGTCGACACGGTGGAGGCGCGCTCGATCGCCGAAGCGCTCGATCTCCTGGGTGGGATAAAACCGTTCGATCTGGCGCTGCTCGATCTCAACATGCCCGATGTCCATGGCTTCGACGGCCTGCTGCAGCTCAGGACCCGCCATCCGCGGCTGCCGGTGGTCGTCGTCTCGGGCTATGAGGAGCCGAAGATCATTTCGGAGGCGCTGTCCTATGGCGCTGCCGGCTTCATCCCGAAATCGGCGCGCAAAAGCGATCTCGCCGCCGCCATACGCTCGGTGATGGAAGGCGCGATCTACGTGCCGGAAAACTATGAGGGACAGCCGCCGGACGCCGACAGCACTGACCGCGCCGACATGGTGCAGCGGCTGGCGAAACTGACGCCGCAGCAGTTGCGGGTGCTGCAGATGCTGCGCCAGGGCCTGCTCAACAAGCAGATCGCCTACGAGCTGCAGGTCGGCGAGACCACGGTGAAGGCGCACGTCTCGGAGATCCTACGCAAGCTAAACGTCTACAGCCGCACGCAAGCGGTGATCGAGGTGTCGAAGCTGGACAATGCGGAGTTGTTCAGGGATCAGGCGGGGTTTTGATCTTTACCCTCCCCCTTGTGGGGAGGGTCGATCCGCGAAGCGGAGCGGGGTGGGGGAGCTTGGCGCTGCACCCCGCCCCGGCGCTGCGCGCCGACCCTCCCCATCGAGGGGAGGGTATGGGGCTCAAGCCAGCAAATGCGCCAGCAGCGCCCTTAGCTGCGCCGGTTTCAGCGGCTTGCGCATCAGTTCGATGCCGGCGGCGCGGGCGGCTTTGGCGACGGCCTCCGATCCGTCGGCGGTGACGATCAGCGCCGGCACGGCGCGGCCGAGATAATCGCGCACTTCGGCTATTGTTGCGGTGCCGAGGTCGCCGTCGTCGAGATGCTGGTCGGCAATGACGATGTCGGGCACCCAGTCGGTGTCGCCAAGCAGGCTGATCGCAGCCTCGGTCGAGGTCGCGGCGCGCACCAGGCACTGCCAGCGCTCGAGCAGGAAGGTCATCGCCTGCAACACGTCGGCGTCATTTTCGACCAGCAGCACCTTGGTGCCGAACAGGCCGTAGCCGCGCGGCCGCTCCATCTCGGCAAGGCTGGCGATGGCGTCGGCGCTGGCGCCGATGCCGACCGGCACGTCGATGTGGAAGATGGTGCCGCGCCCAACCCTCGAGGAGAACGTCACGGGATGACCGAGCGCGGCAGCCATGCGCCGCACGATGGCAAGGCCCAGGCCCAGCCCGCCGCCGGAGATCCCGGTGTCGGCTGGAATGGCGGAGCCGCGATGGAACTCCTCGAACACCGCCTCGCGCTGGTCGTCGGGAATGCCGCAGCCGGTGTCGGCGACATCGATGCGGATGGTATCGCCGCGATGCCTTGTGCCGACAAGCACGCCGCCCGAAGGGGTATAGCGCAGCGCATTGGACAGGATGTTTTGCAGGATGCGGCGCAAGAGCGTGCGGTCCGAACGCACCACGGCGCTGACCGGGCGGAACTTCAGCGCCAGCCCCTTCATCTCGGCCACGGGCAGGAAATCCGACCGCAGCGAGGAAAACAGCGTCTCCAGATTGACATCGCCGATGTCGGGCTGCACCACACCGGCATCGAGCTTGGAAATGTCGAGCAGCGTGCGCAACAGGTCTTCCATGGTCTCCAGCGAGCGCTCGACCTGACGGACAAGTTTCTTGCCCTCGTCGCTGGTCTGCACTTCGGCCAGCGCCGAGACGGAGAGGTGGGCGGCGTTCAGCGGCTGCAGCACGTCATGGCTGGCGGCGGCCAGGAACCTGGTCTTGGACAGGTTTGCCAGTTCGGCGTTTTCCTTGGCGGCGCTGAGGTCGATGTTCGACTGTTCCAGCCGGCGCAAGGTCGAGTGTAGTTCCTCGGTGCGCATGCGCACGCGGTTTTCCAGTGAAATTGCGGTCTGGAACAGCGAGAAGGCGTTGCCCTGCTGGTCCATTGAGCGCTCGACGCGGCTGACCAGAGCGGCGTTGATCTTCTTCAGCCTGTCGACGTCGTTGATGTCCCTGAGCGGCATGCGCTATTCCGCCGCCTGGCGTTCGCCGAAGGCGATGCCGGTGAAGGTTTGGTTCAGATGCATCGAACGGTACTGTTCGCCATAGGTGCCGAAGCCGATGACATTGTTGACCCGGTAGAGCTCCGAAATGTCGCGGAACACCTGGCGGTTGCGGGCGTCGAGCCGGCGCAGCACGCAATCGAAGCCGAGGATCATGTCGATGCCGCCGAGCCGTTGCTCGACGTCGCGCAGTGCGGCGCGCGTGGATTCCACCATGTCCTTGGGCTGGGCGATGGACAGCACGACGCCGTCGTCTATGGCGCAAAAGAATGACAGGGAACCGTCGGCATGCATCTTCTGGATCGAGCGGCAGTAATATTCGCCGCCCACTTTCACCACCACCGGGTGCGAGGCGAAGCTCATCGGCGTCAGGTTCTGCGCAACGATGCCGACCGAGGCTGCATATTCCTCAGCCGCGTTGGTGGCGTTGAATTCGCGCACGGTGCGGTGGTCCGGATCGGATGCCGTCACCACCAGCTTCTCGTCGGTTGGGATGAAATTGTCGGTCTTGAAGACATGGAACGGGATCTCGGTGGCGATCAGCACAATGATGGCGCTGTCGGACGCAACCTTGCCGTTCGAAATCAGCCTGGTGGTTTCGAATTTCAAATCGTCGCCCGCCGAACCGCCTATCAGCGGGATGTCGTCCAGCCCCCAATGGATGGCCGAGGTTACAGCTTCCTCGGCAAAGGACAGGCCGTCGATGAAGCAGAGCGCGAAAGTGCTTTTGGCATGGCAACTGCCGGTGCGTCCGCGCAGCAGGCGCCGCAAGCCCTCGACTTCATCAGTGATCCTGTCCATGCCCGACGAGGAGAGATTGTCGACCATGGTGCTGACCGCCGAAAACGACGCGGAGGGAAAGAGCAGCGCCAGCACATGGCCTTCCTCCAGGCCCTGGGGGGTAATCTCGCCGGCGGTCGAGCAGGCGGCGTAGGCCAGCGTCGGCGCGTGGGTCTTCAGCCCTTGCGAAAGGACGCTCGCGTCAAACAGGCTCTGGGAGAAGAACAGCAGGGCAAAGCCGGCATCGATGGCTGCGGCCTCGACGGCGACCGCCAGGGCGAATGCATCGGCGTCGGGCTCGTCGGTGGTGAGCGCCGACAGACCGGATGCATAGCTCGTCCGTGAACTGGCCAGAGGCTTCCTCCCGATATCCTCCGACGCTTCCTGCGCGCGCCCGTTTTATGTCTCTCGGCGCGCTGGCGTCGAGGGCATTGTTGCCCCCTATTCGCTCTTTGGCAATGGGGCGGACAGGCCCATGATTTTCGTTTTGTCCATGACCGAAAGTACAATGAGCGCCGTGTGTTTTTTGCGCTTTGTGCAGTGTACCAATAGGGCATGGCCGAGCGCCAAAGCCGCATCGGCAGCATGACTACCAAGGTCATACCCAGGGAGGATGCATGTCGGACGTTTCGTTTGTCGTGAACGGAAAACGGATCAGCGGCGCTGCCGAGGACCGAACGCTTCTGGTTCATTTCCTGCGCGAAAATCTTGGTCTCACCGGAACGCATGTCGGTTGTGACACCTCTCAATGCGGCGCCTGCGTCGTGCATGTCGACGGCAGGGCAGTGAAGTCCTGTTCGATGCTGGCTGTGCAGGCCTCCGGGTCGACCGTGGTGACGATCGAAGGGCTTGCCAATGGCGGCGACCTGCATCCGATGCAGGCCGCGTTCAAGGAACATCATGGGCTGCAATGCGGCTTCTGCACGCCGGGCATGATCATGACGGCGACCGACATGATCGCGCGCCATCCCGAAGGCCTTGACGAGGCGACGGTGCGCGCCGAGCTCGAAGGCAACATCTGCCGCTGCACCGGCTACCACAACATCGTCAAGGCGATCCTCGCCGCATCGCAGACGATGGCGAAGGTGCCGAAGGGCAGGGCGAAACAGGCAGCGTAAGAAGGAAGCGAGTAGTGAATAGTGAATAGCGAGTAGTCGGTTTAGCCGAACCGCTCCGAGCACAATTCCCTACTCATTGTTCACTATTCGCTACTCACTATTCGCTATTCCGGAGGAATTCCTATGGGCATTGAAGGCATCGGCGCTCGGGTCGTGCGCAAGGAAGACAAACGGTTCATCACCGGCGCCGGCCGCTATGTCGACGACATGGTGGTTCCCGGCATGAAGCATGCCGCTTTCGTGCGCAGCCCGCACGCGCATGCTCAGATCAGGAAGATCGACGTCAGACGAGCGCAGGCGATGCCCGGCGTCATCGGCGTCTTGACCGGCAAGGAGCTCAAGGCCGACGGCATCGGCAACCTGATCTGCGGCTGGATGATCCATTCCAAGGACGGCTCGCCGATGAAGATGGGCGCGTGGTCGCCGCTGGCCGTCGACAAGGTGCGCTATGTCGGCGACGCGGTCGTCATCGTGGTGGCGGAAACCAAGGGCCAGGCCCGCGACGCGGCCGAAGCGGTCGAGATCACCTACAAGGAATTGAAGGCGGTGGTCGATGCCACCAAGGCGCTGCAAAAAGGTGCGCCGCAGGTCCATGCCGAAGCCGAGGACAATCTTATCTTCGACTGGGAGATCGGCGATGCCAAGGCGACCGACGCGGCGATCCAGGCGGCGGCCCATGTCACCCGCATGAAGATCGTCAACAACCGGCTGGTTCCCAACGCCATGGAGCCGCGCGCGGCCCTTGGCCATTACGACAAGGCCGAGGACCATTTTACCTGCTGGACGACGTCGCAGAACCCGCATGTCGCGCGGCTGGTGATGAGCGCCTTCTACAATGTCGCACCGGAAAACAAACTGCGCGTCATTGCGCCCGATGTCGGCGGCGGCTTCGGCTCGAAGATCTACATCTATCCCGAAGAGATCGTCTGCCTTTGGGCGTCGAAGAAGACCGGCGTGCCGGTCAAATGGGTCGCCGACCGCACCGAAAGCTTCCTCACCGACGCACATGGCCGCGACCATGTCTCGACGGTCGAAATGGCCTTCGACAGGAACAACAAGATCACCGGCTTCAAAGTCGACACCATCGCCAATCTCGGCGCCTACATGTCGCTGTTCTCGTCTTGCGTGCCGACCTATCTCTACGCGACGCTGCTGTCGGGCCAGTACAACATCCCGACGATCCACGCCAATGTGCGCACCGTCTACACCAACACGGCACCCGTCGATGCCTATCGCGGGGCAGGGCGGCCGGAAGCCACGTATCTGCTCGAACGGACAATGGAGACCGCCGCGCGTGAACTTGGGGTCTCTCCGGCGGAGTTGCGGCGCATCAATTTCATAACCGAGTTTCCGCACCAGACGCCGGTCATCATGAATTATGACGCCGGCGATTATGGCGCTTCGCTCGATGCGGCGACAAAGGCGTCCGACTATGCCGGCTTTGCCGAACGCAAGGCTGCCGCCGCCAACCAAGGCAGGCTGCGCGGCATCGGCATGAGCTGTTACATCGAGGCCTGCGGCATCGCGCCGTCGGCGGCGGTCGGCTCGCTCGGCGCCGGCGTCGGCCTGTGGGAATCGGCCGAAGTGCGGGTCAATGCCGTCGGCACGATCGAGGTGCTGACCGGCTCGCACAGTCATGGTCAGGGCCATGAGACGACCTTCGCGCAACTCGTCAACCAGCGTTTTGGCGTGCCACTGGACTCGGTCTCGATCGTCCATGGCGACACCGACAAGGTGCAGATGGGTATGGGCACCTACGGTTCGCGCTCGGGCGCGGTCGGCATGTCGGCAATCGCCAAGGCGCTCGACAAGGTCGAGGCCAAGGCCAAGAAAATCGCCGCCCATCTGCTCGAAGCCGACGAGGGCGACATCGTCATCGAGAATGGCGAGGTCAAGGTCGCCGGCACCGACAAGAGCCTGCCCTGGTTCCAGGTGGCTCTTGCCGCCTACACCGCTCACAATCTGCCGGCAGGCATGGAGCCGGGACTGAAGGAAACCGCCTTCTACGATCCGGCGAACTTCACTTTCCCGGCCGGCTGCTACATCTGCGAGGTCGAGATCGATCCGGAAACCGGCACGACCGAGATCGTCCAGTTCGTCGCCGCGGACGATTTCGGCAACATCATCAACCCGATGATCGTCGAGGGCCAGGTGCATGGCGGCATCGCCCAGGGCATCGGCCAGGCGCTGCTGGAAGGCGCTCACTATGACGATAGCGGGCAGCTTTTGACGGCGAGCTATATGGACTACACCATGCCCCGCGCGGACGACCTGCCGTCATTCAAGGTGTCGACCTCGAACACGCCGTGTCCGAGCAATCCGCTCGGCATCAAGGGCTGTGGCGAGGCCGGCGCCATCGGCTCGCCGCCGGCGGTCATCAACGCCATCACCGACGCTTTGGGGATTGTGGACATCGCCATGCCGGCCTCGCCGTCGACGGTGTGGGCGGCGATTAGGGCGAAGAAATGAGTGAGTAGGGAGTAGTGAGTAGGGAATGGGCATTACCGGAGATGACAGCGTCCCTATTCCCTACTCCCTACTCACTACTGCCTAACCACTTCAGGGGAGGATCCCATGTACGCAGTCAACTACCACCGCGCCGCCTCGGTCGCCGACGCCGCCAAGCTGGTGAAGAGCGGCGACGCCAGGCTTTTGTCAGGCGGCATGACGCTGATCCCGGCGATGAAGACGCGGCTCGCCGCACCCTCCGACCTGATCGACCTGTCGCGGATCAAGGAACTGCAAGGCGTCAAGGTGTCGGGCAAGACCGTCACCATCGGCGCCGCCACAACCCATTACGACGTCGCCAATGACGAGAAGCTGCGGAAGGCCTGTCCGGCGCTTGCGCACCTTGCGTCGGTGATTGGCGATCCGGCGGTGCGCCACAAGGGCACGATCGGCGGCTCGGTCGCCAACAACGACCCAGCCGCCGATTATCCGGCGGCGCTCTTGGCGCTGGGCGCCACCATCGTCACCAACAAGCGCGAGATTTCAGCCGCGAAATTCTTCACCGGCCTGTTCGAAACGGCGCTGAAAGAAGGCGAGATCATCACCGCGGTGAGTTTTGCCGCGCCGGCCAAGGCTGCTTACGAAAAATTCCGCAACCCGGCCTCGCGCTATGCGATTGTCGGCGTGTTCGTGGCCAAGGGCAAGGACGGGGTCAGCGTTGCCGTTGCCGGTGCCGGCGATGACGGCGTGTTCCGCTCGAAGGAGATCGAAGCCGCACTGGCGAAGAATTTTGCCGCATCGGCGCTCGACGGCGTGAAAGTGCCGGCGAAGAATTTGATGACCGACCTCCACGCTTCGGCCGAATACCGTGCCAATTTGATCGCCGTGATGGCCAAGCGCGCGGTGGCGGCAGCCAACGCCTGACATCATAAAGCTACTGACAAGGAAAGGGGCCATCGCGGCCCCTTTGTTCGTCTGCGGCGGGCTGTAACTGCCCAGTCCTTGCGGGTTCGCTGCCACGCGCAAATCCGTTGTTTCAGGTAATTCCCGTGCAAGAACAGGCGCATACTTCCCAAGGGACTGCCTAGCCCCATTCTCGCACTTGCACAATCTGATATTGCACTGCAATATGTATAGCTTGGCGGAACACGGGGTGGATTCTGCGCGCGGCGGTGTGAGCTGCGCCAAGATCTTGCGTCGTAGAGGATCGGCATGGCCGACATCTCCGCAGCGTCTGTTGCCCTGCCGCGGGCCACAGCCGACAAAGCAGCCAGAGCAAGACTGGCCTATCTCGATGGCTGGCGCGGGCTTTCGATCGCACTGGTGCTGATCGGCCATTTCTTCCCCGTTCCCGGGATCAATCTCGGCGTGCTCGGCGTCGAGTTCTTCTTCGTGCTCTCAGGCCGGCTGATGGGCGAGATACTGTTCATCGAACGCTTTCCGCTGAAAAAATTCTTCAAGCGTCGCTTTTCGCGCATCTATCCCGCGCTGCTGGTGTTCGTGACATCAGCCATGATCGGGCTCTCCGGCACCTTTATCGGCTTCAAATGGAAGGCGGCGCTGACGGCGCTGACATTCACCTACAACTATGCCGGAATTCTCATCACCCGCGCCGGCGCGCTCGACCACATCTGGTCGCTATGCGTAGAGGAGCATGCCTACATCATCCTGGCGCTGATCAGCGTGGTGGTGACCGGGCGGGGTAATGTCGTTCGGCTGCTGGTGACGCTGTCGCTGCTGGCGATGGCCAATGGCGCCATTTCGTACTGGGCACTCGGCATAGATTACGAGCACAGCTATTGGCGCACCGATGTGCATATCGCCTCGATCCTGCTGTCGGCATCGATCTGCCTGCTCAAGCACGATGACCGGCTGCCGGCATTCCTGACGAGCCCCTATGTCAGCCTCGTGTCGGCGGCGGCGGCTATATTGCTGTTCCTCGATCCGGTGCCGACGCCGATCCATTACCTACTGGCGGTGCCGTTGCTGGCGCTTGCCGTCAATACGCTGGACACCAGCAACTGGCATCTTACCGGCCTGCTTTCATCCAGGCCGATGGTGATGATCGGGCTATGGTCGTACTCGCTCTATCTCTGGCAACAGCCCTTCTACAAATTCGTCGCCAAGCAGGGCAGTGCGCCGATCCCGATGCTGGCGGCTGTCTTCGCCTGTGCACTATGCAGCTATTATCTGGTCGAGAAGCCCGCGCGGGCCTGGCTGAACCGGAATTGGTGACAGGCGGGCCACCAAGGGCCTGTGGCGCCCAGCGATGTGTCAGCCCGCGATCTGCCTGAGGTAGTAGCGCACGGTCTTCTGGCCGCCATGGATCGCCGCTTCGCCGACCTCGCCGAAGCCAAGCGCCGCATGGAAGGCGTCCGAAGCCGGATTGGGCGGTTCGACATTGACCTCGCAGGTGACGATGCTGTGGCCCGCGCGGGCGACTTCCCCGAACAGATCCTCGTAGAGCCGGCGGGCATGGCCGCGGCCGCGTGCTTGCGCCGCGACGACGACACGGTCGACATAGACGAAACGTGGATAGCGCTCGCGGAACCAGAGGAAATTCGGGCTGTCGTAGGCCGCATTTTGGTCGAAGGTCATGATGAAGGCTTCGAGCGCGCCGATGCGCCTGACGTAAAACGCTTCGCCAAGCAGGAAAGACAGCCGTTCGGGCTCGAGCCATGACAGTTCGGCGGCGTGCTCATTGTTGAGTGCGAGGATGGCCGCTTCGTCCTGAGGCGAGACACGGCTGATCGGCGACGGCCCAGTCACGGCTTCGCTCATCATGCTCTGGCCGCCGCAATCGTCGCGGCAACCAGCGCCCCATCGGTGACTGTGGTGCGGTATTCGCGGTCCAGATCGGCGCCGCCCATGCCGACTTGCGGGTTGCGGTAGGCCATGGCGCTCGGTACGTCCTTGAGCGCGGCGAAATGCAGTTCCGTCAGCCCGGTTGATGCCAGCACCCCGGCGATGTTTTCGGGCTCCAGCGCGCCGCAGCCGAGGATGATGATGCGGCCGTCGGCCTGGCGGACGAGATCCGCCAACAGGCCGGCGCCTTCCACCGCGGTGTCCCTCTGGCCGCTGGTCAGCACGCGGCCGACCTTGCAGCGGATCAGCGCTTCCAGCGCCTCGGCCGGGTCGCGCGTCATGTCGAAGGCGCGGTGGCAGGTGACGGCGAGCGGACAGGCGGCATCGACCAGTGCGCCCATGCGGGTTTCATCGATGGTGCCGTCGGCATTGAGGCAACCGACGACGACACCGGCGACGCCGAGGTCACGAAGCGCTGCGACATCGGCGAGCATCGAGCTGTATTCGGCCTCGCTGTAGAGGAAATCGCCGCCGCGCGGCCGCACGATGACATGGAAGGGAATTGTCGCGCTCTCGAGTGCGGCGCGCACCGTGCCGAGGCTGGGCGTGATGCCGCCTTCGACCAGGCTGGCGCAGAGCTCGACCCGGTCGGCGCCGGCGGCCTGCGCGGCCAGCAGTCCATCGATGCCTTCGACGCAGATTTCGATCAGGGGGCGAGCATTTCCGGCCAAGGGGCGATCCTTCATGATTGCATGACGGCCAGCCCTAGCATCGGCTCGGTTGGTGGGGAAGCCGGAACAGCCCGTCGCTGCTTGGGCCAGCCCGGCAACCCTGCCTAGGTCCGTAGCGAGAGATCTATTGTTTCTGCAGCACCGTGTTCTTGGCGCCTTGTTCGGCCTGGTCGATGACCAGCAGCTTGACCGGGGCGTCGCCGATGTTGGTGGCCTGGTGCCATTGGCCGATCATCTCGATGATGAAATCGCCCGTCTTGTAGGTGTTGCTGTTGCCGGTCTCGACATTCGTCACTTTGAGTGTCCCGGCCTCGACATAGGCGTAGCGGGCAAACGGGTGCTTGTGCACCGGCAGAGTGGCGCCGACCGCAATGTCATAGGTTGAAACCAGGACCTGGACATTTTTCTGCGGCAGCACGATCGGCTGACCGGACGCCGTCTGGCTGCGATCGGCAAGCGGCGTGACGACAACCGGCGGGATGGTACTGTCCAGCGCCCGAGCGGGGTTTGCAGATAGCGCTGCCGCGAACAGCAGCATCGATGCCAGGATCTTTCGCATGGTTCCTCCAGGTTTTACCGCCACCGCGCGGCGCGACGCCAAGGTTCTAACTCTCGTCAGTTACTGGAGACACAACGTCATCCGCCGGTGCCGTCGTCCATCATCGTATTCGTGAGCGCTTCATAGATGTTGCTGCATACCTGGGACCGCGGACAGTGTTTTACGATGAATACCGGCACGACAGTCAGTGCGGCGGCGATCAGGATTTGCAGGAAGAGAGGAGCAGGCTCGAAGCGTTTGCCAAACAAGGCTCGGCAAGCGAAGTAGAGACTTTGAGCCAGGCATGCCCAGACAAGGCCATGTAACAGCGTGCTCGTTGCTCGGGCATAGGGCGTTATGTATCCGTCGGGAAAGCCGACCATGCCAAGGTCGACGAGCCACTGCAGAGCCAGAACGCAGGACAGGCATGCCCACAGAAAGAGCGCCACGCGGGTAACCAAAACTCTGCTGCGATCCACGCTCATGTGCGATCCAAGCACAACTGCGCTCGGCCTTCCAGAGCGGCTGCTGCGTGGCTTGGAGTGTGGCCTATTTCAGAGTGCGCAGCGTGATCGAATAGCGGTGCCCGGCGACCGGCGGAATGCTGTGCTCCCACTCGTGGCGCGCCGGGCCGTCAATGAGATAGACAGATCTCGGCTGAACCTCGATCGTCTCGCGATCCCATTTCGAGCCGTTTTTTCGGCGCAGCCGAAAGCTGCAGGGCGCCAGCAGCGAGACGCCGGCGACGAGATCGAAATGCGGCTTGTCGCGATGCCAACCTATGCCCGCGCCCGGCCGATACTCGTTGATGAGCACTTGCGCGAATTCCGTGGCCTGCCTGCCGGCAAAATCCGCGACCTTGTCGCGAAGCGGCAGCAGGAATTTCGGGATGGGCGGCGCTTCGACGACCTGGCGCCGGTCGTAGTCGTAGCGCCAGCCGAAGCCGGCGACCTGCCGGTTGGCAAGGTGGCCGTGGAAATCGAACGGCTTGAAGGACAGTTCATTGAGGTGACGGACCAGTTCCGCCTCTTCGTCCGTTGTGATCAGGCTAGGCCGGTAAGAAAATCCTTCCGGCAGCGTGTCGGCCGCGCCGAAGAGATCGCCCGGGCTGGCATACGCTGTTGTACTGGATTTCGTCTGTGCCATCTGACGGAGAGATAGGAAGCCTCGCCACCCGGGCAAGATTTTCGGCGTTGTGGTGCGCCTCCCTGTCGGAACCTCCGCATCGTTGCGGCATTACGCATGTTCGAAGCAGGATTTGGAGAAGATTTGGGGACGAAGCGGGATTTTCGACATGCCGTCCACTGCCATCCGCAATACCCACTACGACCCGTCGACGAAAATCCTCTCGGTCTGGTTCGTCCCGAGCGGAGCCCGCTACGACTACGAGGAGGTCGAGCCCGAGACCTACGCGGCGTTCCGCGCCGCCTTCTCGAAAGGGCAATTTTTCAACGAGTTCGTGCGCGATCGCTACCGGTTTCACCTGGTTGAAGAAGGGCGTCCGCGAGCAACCGGGTTCTGAAGGTGCGGTGATCCGTATAAGGTCGCGAACCCCAATTGCTTTTCGAATTGACTTGTTTCAACCTGCTTTGTGGGGACGGACAATGCCGTGGTCGAGATGGCCGTAACATTGGGGGAGGCAGCTTTTGAAATGCATATTGATTATACTCGGCGTGGTAGGTGTCCTGTCTTCCGCTGCGTCTGCAAAAGATAATCGACAACACATCGACCCTGCCTATCAAAAAAACATCAACTATCTGGCCGGGCTGTCCGACGCCCAGTTGAAATTGGTCGTAACATGGTCAGCTAACGTCATCGCCGTTACGACGCGATGCCCGGCGCTGCAGCTGACTCCAGACGGAAAATCCAAAATAACGGCGATATACATCTTGTACGATGTGCAAGATAAACACCTGATACCCAATCCCCCCGAATTCAAGAGAGCCATCAGGTTTTATGAAGGCGCTTACCGCACGGCGGCGCAACGCACGGACAGCTGTCGGGCGGAGAAAGCCAAGGACTCGGGAAGCTACCGGTAAATAGTTGTCGGCATGATCGACTAGAAGTGATTTGGCTCGCCGGAACCCCGGCGAAGCGCGAATTCTCTATAGCCCCTTCGCCAAATCGCCGTGAGAACTCACGGCCCGAAAACGCGACCGGACCGCGCGGACGCGCTTCGCCTTGCTGGTGACGCCCCCACCGTCACTTCGCAACCGAGCCCCCGAGAAAATGGACCTGGAGGCTTCTAGCGCGGGCATCGATTGTCTGGAAAGGCAACGGCGCTCTGGCTTGGTTGAATTATCGGCCGCCACCGCGGAAATCGTGCGGACGGAAGCCAAACGGCGACTGCATAGCCGCTCATCAAAGCCCTGTTCAACTCCTCAATTCGTGGTAAGGTGATTATACCAGTTAATAACATGACGATCGGCGCGGCCGTCGTTCAAAGCGGGAGTAGGGATAGATGACGACGATTGCGCTGTTCGGTGCCGGCGGCAAAATGGGTTACCGCCTGTCGACCAATTTTCGCGGATCGCCCTACACGGTACGCCATGTCGAGGTCAGCGAGGCCGGCCGCGATCGGCTGAAGACCGGACTGGGCTTTGACGCGGTCAGTGCCGATGCGGCGCTGGACGGGGCGGATATCGTCATCCTGGCCGTTCCCGACACGCATATCGGCAAGGTGGCGGCTGATATCGAGAGCAAGCTCGCGCCTGGCACGATGGTGATAGTGCTCGACGCGGCCGCACCCTTCGCCGGCCATCTGCCCAACCGGCCGGACCTGACCTATTTCGTCACCCATCCCTGTCATCCGCCGATCTTCAACGACGAGACCGACATGGCGGCCAAGAAGGATTATTTTGGCGGCGTCAAGGCCAAGCAGCATATGGTCAGCGCGCTGATGCAGGGGCCGGAAGCGGACTACGCCAAGGGCGAGGCGGTCGCAAAAATCATCTGGGCGCCGGTCATGCGCTCGCACCGTGTCACCGTCGAACAGATGGCGCTGCTGGAGCCCGGTCTATCGGAGACGGTGTGCGCGTCACTGCTTGTCGTCATGAAGGAAGCCGTCGACGAGGTCGTCGCGCGAGGCGTCGACCAACAGGCGGCGCTCGATTTCCTGCTCGGCCACATGAACGTGCTCGGCGCCGTGATTTTCGGCGAGACCAAGGGCGTATTCTCGGATGCCTGCAACAAGGCGATCGAATTCGGCAAGCCGGTGCTGATGCGCGACGACTGGAAGCGGGTGTTCGAGCCGGAAGAGATCGCCGCGAGCATTCGGCGCATTACCTGAGACAGGCCGAGTCGGGGGGCTTGCCGGAGCGCCTCGATGGCTCGACACACCCGCCATGACGCCCAGATGTTTTTGCTCGGTGGGCACACGTCACCTCAATTCATGATTGACTCATCATACCAGTTGGCTTAGCTGTTGATGGCTTGAGCAAGGGTCCGCGGGAAGTACGAAGCCTGGGCGAGTGGAGGGACGGCGGGGGAGCAGCGATCGTTTGGGAAGCCGGCAACGGCATTTCAGCCCGAACCGATCGGCGGCCCGCGCTGCGCGACGAATTCGAATGCAGAGGCCTTGATTGATCAAGGCAATTTTTCAAACGGGAGGACATCATGAAACTCACACGCAGAATGACACTTGCGGCGTTCGCCGGCATGCTGGCGCTTGGCACGGCGGTACCCGCCTATGCGGCCGACCTCATTGCCATCATCACGCCCTCGCACGACAATCCGTTCTTCAAGGCGGAAGCCGTCGGCGCCGAAGCCAAGGCCAAGGAACTCGGCTACGAAGCGCTTGTGCTCGTCCATGACGACGATGCCAACAAGCAATCCGAATTGATCGATACGGCGATCGGTCGCGGCGCCAAGGCGATCATCCTCGACAATGCCGGCGCCGACGCCACTGTCGCTGCCGTGCAGAAGGCCAAGGACGCAGGCGTGCCGTCGTTCCTGATCGATCGCGAGATCAACGCCACCGGCGTCGCCGTGGCTCAGATCGTCTCCAACAACTACCAGGGCGCCCAGCTCGGCGCGCAGGAGTTCGTCAAGCTGATGGGCGAGAAGGGCAATTTCGTCGAGCTGGTCGGCAAGGAATCCGATACCAATGCCGGCATTCGCTCGAAGGGCTATCACGACGTCATCGACGATTATCCGGATCTGAAGATGGTCGCCCAGCAGTCGGCAAACTGGAGCCAGACGGAAGCGTATTCCAAGATGGAATCGATCCTCCAGGCCAACCCGGATATCAAGGGCGTCATCTCCGGCAACGACACGATGGCGATGGGCGCCTATGCGGCGCTGGTCGCGGCAAACCGCAAGGACGTCATCGTCGTCGGCTTCGACGGGTCGAATGACGTGCGCGACTCCATCACCGCGGGCGGCATCAAGGCAACCGTGCTGCAGCCGGCTTATGCGCAGGCGCAGATGGCGGTCGAGCAGGCCAACGACTTCATCAAGAACAAGAAGTCGCCGGCCAAGGAAAAGCAGTTGATGGACTGCGTCCTGGTCAATGGCGACAATGCTTCCAAGCTGGAAACTTTTGCGCTTACCAACTGAGCCGGCGTGACATGAATAGCGAGGGGCGACCCAAGGGTCGTCCCTCGTCGCCATTTTCCGTGGGTACTGATCACCATGCTCAACAAGCCATCATGCTGAACAACAAGCCGACCTGGCCGATCCTTGCCGTGATACTCGGCATCAGCTTGACCGCCTGCAAGATCCTCCCGACCGCCTCGGGGGACAGCGGCAATGCCGCCGTCTTCAACCCGGACAAGATGGTCGAGGAGATATGGGCGGCGAAGGTCGTGCCTTACCTCCAGCAGAAAGCCGGGCCGTTTGTGCAAGTCCACGCTCTGGCAAAAACCGATCCTGCTTCCGCCGGCGCCAAATATGGCAATCCGAACAAGCAGGCGAATTCGCCCTGGACCTTCGCGGTTCGCGTCGAGGGCAAGATCATCGCCGCCAACACGCAGTCGCGGGCAGCGACCATTGATGTCGATGTCGACGGCGACGGCAAGGCCGATGCGCGGGTGCAAATCGGACCGGCGATGCGGGGAACCGCGCTGCGCGACAGCCTCGATTTCATCCAGTTCAACGATTTTACCAATCAGATCGACTTTGCCCAGTTCGGCAAGGCGTTCAACGCCTATGCCGTCAAGGTCCTGTTTGCCAAACTGCCGCGTGACGCGCTGGAAGGCCGGACCGCCAAGGTTCTCGGCGCCTATACGCTCGAGAGCGGCCAGGACCTGCCGCTGGTGACGCCGGCGGAGGCAGAAATCGGGCGGAAGCCATGAGCGCTGCGGTTGCTCACGATGTCGTCTTGAAGCTGGAGGACGTCTCCAAGGTCTATTCCGGCACCGTCGCGGTCAAGCGCGCGAATTTCGAGGTGCGCAAGGGCGCGGTCAATGTGCTGGTCGGCGAAAACGGCGCCGGCAAATCGACGCTGATGAAGATCATCGCCGGCGTCGAACAGCCGACGCTCGGCCGGATCCTCCTGGAAGGGGAGGAGGTCTCCTTCTCGTCATCGGGCGACGCGGTGAACCGCGGCATCGGCATGGTGTTCCAGGAGCTGAACCTGTTTGGCAATATGACCGTCGCCGAGAACATCTTCGCCACGCGCGAGATCACCAACCGGTTCCGCAAGATCGACCGCAAGGAGCAGGAGCGTCGCGCGGCGCAATTTCTCGAACGCCTGCAGGCCGGGATAAGGCCCGACATGCTGGTCGAGGATCTGCGCATCGGCCAGCAGCAGCTGGTCGAGATCGCCAAGGCGGTTTCGCTCGATGCGCGCATCCTGATCATGGACGAGCCGACCTCGGCGCTCAGTGCGGCGGAAGTCGAGATCCTGTTCAAGGTGATCGCCGACCTCAAGGCGCGCGGCGTGGCGATCGTCTACATCTCGCACCGGCTGGAAGAGCTGATCCGCATCGGCGACTACATCACGGTGCTGCGCGATGGGCACATCACCGGCCAGGAGGAGATGAAAAACGTCGACACCCGGTGGATCGTGCGGCAGATGATCGGCTCCGACGCCAAGGATTTCGCCAAGGCCGACGGCCATGTTCCCGGCGAAGAGATATTCCGCGCCGAGGACATCTGCCTGCCGCGCGCCACCGGCGGGCTGGCGGTCGATCACGTCTCGCTGTCGCTGCGCGCCGGCGAGATCCTCGGCATATACGGCCTGATGGGCGCTGGGCGGAGCGAGCTGTTCGACTGCATCATGGGCCGCCATGGCCAGGCGACCGGCGCGATCTTCATCGCCGGCAAAAAGGTCAAGGAGCGCGACACGACGCGGCGTATCCGGCGCGGGCTGGCGCTGATCCCCGAAGACCGCCAACGCGAAGGGCTGGTGTCGATCCTCTCCGTCGCCAGCAATCTGACGCTGGCCAGCCTGTCGCGCTTTGTCCGCCTGTTCCACATCAGTGGCGGCCAGGAGAAGCAGGCGGTGACGCAGATGGTGCGGGAACTGGCGATCAAGGTTGCCGACCCGGCGCAGGAGGTCTCGTCGCTGTCGGGCGGCAACCAGCAAAAGGTGGTGATCGGCAAGGCGCTGCTCACCGGGCCGAAGGTGCTGCTGATGGACGAGCCGAGCCGCGGCATCGATGTCGGCGCCAAGGCCGACGTCTTCCGCACCATGCGCAAACTGTCGCGCGATGGGCTCGGTATTCTGTTCGCCACCTCCGATCTCGATGAGGTGATGGCGCTGTCCGACCGGATCGCGGTGATGAGCAATGGAAAACTGACCGGCATGTTCGATCGCGCCGAGGCGACGGAGGCAGCCCTTGTCGCCGCCTCGGCACTTGGCCACGGACCGGCCCCGCACACGGAGAACCCATGACTGACATCCCGGCCAAGGCGGCTGTCTCCTCCGTTTCGAGCGGCTCGCTGCTGCTGACGCTGATGAAGGCGAGGACCTTCATCGCGCTGATCGCCGTCTTGATCTTCTTCTCGATCGCGGCGCCGAATTTCCTGTCGACCGCCAACCTGATCCTGATGTCGAAACATGTGGCGCTGAACGCCTTCCTCGCCATGGGCATGACCTTCGTCATCATCACCGGCGGCATCGACCTGTCGGTCGGCTCGATCGTCGGCCTGTGCGGCATGGTCGCCGGCTACCTCGTGCTGAACGGCATCGACCTGCAATTCGGCTACACTATCTATTTCAACGTCGTCGAGATCGCGCTGATCACGCTGGCGGTTGGCATCCTGATCGGCGCCGTCAACGGATTGCTGATCACCAGGCTGAACGTCGCGCCGTTCATCGCCACGCTTGGCGTGCTCTATGTCGCGCGCGGCCTGGCGTTGCTGTCGTCGGACGGCCGCACCTTCCCCAACCTGGTCGGCAAGCCGGAGCTTGGCACCACCGGGTTTGGTTTCCTCGGCGCCGGGCGGCTGCTCGGCCTGCCGGTGGCGATCTGGATCCTGATCGTCGTTGCGCTGGCGGCGGCATATCTCGCCAAATACACGCCGCTCGGCCGCCACATCTTCGCCGTCGGCGGCAATGAACGGGCGTCGCGAATTTCGGGCGTTCGTGTCAACGTGGTGAAAATGTTCGTCTACATGTTCTCCGGCTTTTGCGCGGCGATCGTCGGTTTGATCATCTCGTCCGAACTGATGGCCTCGCACCCGGCAACGGGCGAAAGTTTCGAGCTCAACGCCATCGCGGCGGCAGTGCTCGGCGGCACCTCGATGTCAGGTGGGCGCGGCACGATCGGCGGCACCATTGTCGGCGCCTTCGTCATCGGCATTCTTTCGGACGGGTTGGTGATGATGGGCGTGAGTTCCTTCTGGCAGATGGTGATCAAGGGCCTTGTCATCATCGTCGCCGTCGTCGTCGACCAGGCGCAGCGCCGGCTGCAGAGCCGGGTGACGTTGATGCAGATGGCAAAGGCAGGCTGAGCATGGCGGAGTTGCGGGGAGGGCTCATCGGCTGCGGCTTCTTTGCCATCAACCAGATGCATGCCTGGCGCGACATTGAAGGCGCCGCGATGGTCGCCATTTGCGACCGCGACCCGGAGCGGCTGCGCATCATCGGCGACCAGTTCGGCATTGCGAAGCGCTACACCGACGCGGCAGAGATGTTTGCAAGCGAAAGCCTCGACTTCGTCGATATCGCCACTACCGTTCCCAGCCATCGTCCGCTGGTCGAGATGGCGGCGCTGCACCGTGTGCCGGTGATTTGCCAAAAGCCGTTCGCGCCGACGCTTGCCGACGCCAAGGCGATGGTGAGGGCCTGCGTGGAAGCCGGCGTACCGCTGATGGTGCATGAGAATTTTCGCTGGCAGTCGGCGATCCAGGCGGTGCGTGCCGTGCTCGACAGCGGCGAGATCGGCACGCCGTTCTTCGGGCGCATCTCCTTCCGCTCTGCCTATGACGTGTTTTCCGGCCAGCCCTATCTCGCCAAGGGAAAGCGCTTCATCATCGAGGACCTCGGTATCCACAGTCTCGACATCGCCCGTTTTCTACTGGGCGACGTGTCGACGATCACGACGCGAACCGCGCGCATCAACCCCGGCATCGCGGGCGAAGATGTCGCGACGATGCTGATGGACCACAAGAGCGGGGCGACGTCAGTGGTCGACTGTAGCTACGCGACGAAGCTCGCCACCGAACCGTTTCCCGAAACGCTGATCGAGATCGACGGCAGCGACGGCACGATCCGCTTGGCGCAGGGATATCGGCTCACCGTCACCGGCAGGAGCGGCACGAAGATCACCGACGTTTCGCCGCCCGTACTCGCCTGGGCATCGCGCCCATGGCACAACATCCAGGAGAGCGTCGTCGCCATCCAGCAGCACTGGGTCGACTGCCTGGCAAAGGGAACCGAGCCGGCGACCTCGGGCGCCGACAATCTCAAGACATTCGCGCTGGTCGAGGCGGCCTATCTGGGCGCCGCGAGCCACGAACCTGTCCACCTGGATGGCTTGCTGACATGACAGCCGACGCCTTCCTCCTATACGGCACACGCGTGGTCGAGGCCGAGCCGGTTAGGCTGAGTGCGGGCTTGCTCAGCGCCGACTTTGTCAACGGCAGCCTGCGCACCATCCGTTACGGCGGCATCGAAGTGCTGCGCGCCATCGCCTACATCGTGCGCGACCGCGACTGGGGCACCTATGAACCGGCGCTGACGGACCTTGCCGTCGATCAGGACGCCGACAGCTTCTCCGTCAGCTACTCCGCAACTTGCTTAGCACCGGGCGGAAGCCGGCTCGACTTTCGCGCTACGATCAAGGGCTCCGCCAACGGTAACCTGGTGTTCGACGTCAGCGCGGTCCCTGAAAGCGATTTCGAGACCAATCGCTGCGGTTTTTGCGTCCTGCATCCGATCGCCGGCCTCGCCGGCAGCCCGGTCACGGTCGAGCATACGGACGGCAGCTTGGTGGCGGCGAAGCTGCCGCTGTTGATCGATCCCTGGCAGCCTTTCAAGGATTTGCGCGCGATCACTCATGAGGTCCGGCCGGGCATCACTGCCGAATGCCGGATGGAGGGCGACACTTTCGAGATGGAGGACCAGCGCAACTGGTCGGACGCGTCCTACAAGACCTATGTGCGGCCACTGGCGCTGCCTTGGCCCTATGTGCTGCCGGCCGGCCAAACTGTAAGCCAGACGGTCAGCCTGCTCATCACCAGCGAGGGGAGAATGTCGGCCGCAGCATCTGCCGCCGAACCGGTCAGCGTCGAACTCGGCGAGACCGGGCAGAGGCTGCCGGATCTCGGCGTGATCATCTACCCGGATGAGGTCGAAGCAGCGCTCGCAAATCTTTCGACATTGACCGAGCTCGGCCCGCAGCAACTTGTCTTCCACTACGATCCGACGCGCGGCCACGGTCTCGAAGCATTGCAGTCTTATGCAAGGCTCACCGCCGCCTATCCGGTGCAGACGACGCTGGAATGCGTCGTTGCCTGCGCGGGCGACCTCGATGCCGAGCTGTCAGGCGTTGCCGACATGGTGCGTCAAGCCGGGTTGAAGCTTTCGGCCATTGCCGTCTCGCCTTCGGTTGACCGGCAGTCGACACCGCCGGGCAGTGCGTGGCCGGACTGTCCGCCGCTCGAAGACGTCTATGACGCGGCGCGGCGCGCCTTTCCCGATATCCGGCTTGGTGGCGGCATGTTCAGCTATTTCACCGAGCTCAACCGCAAGCGCGTGCCGGGGGGCCTGCTCGATTTCGTCACCCACTGCACGTGTCCGATCGTGCACGCCGCCGACGATCTCAGCGTCATGCAGTCACTGGAGGCGCTGCCCTTCATCACCGCGTCGGCGCGGGCGATCTTCGGGGCAAAGCCTTACCGCATCGGTCCGTCGACGATCGCCATGCGCCAGAACCCCTATGGCGGCGCGACCAAGGGCAATCCCGGGGGACAGCGCATCGCCATGGCCGATCGCGACCCTCGCCATGCCGGCCTCTTCGCAGCCGCATGGGCGATCGGCTATGCCGCGCGCGTGGCGCCGGCTGGGCTGGAACTGCTCACGCTGTCCGGCTTCGCCGGGCCCTTCGGCGTGCTCGCAGCATCCGGCGAACCCGTCGCGGAAGGATCGCCTCGGCCGATCTTCGGTGCCATCAAGGGGCTTTGCGAACTGGCCGGCCTTGCGCATGTGGCGGCAAGGACGAGCGATCAGACGAAGGTGCTGGCGCTGGCCGGCCGCTCCGCTTCGGGCAAGACCGTGGCGTGGCTGGCGAACCTGACGGCGAACGACGTGACGGTCGACATCTCAGCGTTTGGCCGAGGCCAACTGGTGATGACCCCTTACGCGATCACACGGATCGGCTGAATCAGTTGCCGGAGTTCATCACATAAAGCGCGCGCGAGCGCTCGAGGTGCTTGATCATCGCCTTCTCGGCGCCGTCGGCATCCTTCTTCTCAATGCGGCCGATGATCTCTTCATGCTCGGTCAGCGTGAACTGTTCCTTGCCGGTCCAGATCAGCATTTCGGTGTGATATTCCTTCAGCCAACCGAGCATCGCCTCGCTGACGGCGATATAGATCGGGTTGCCCGAGATCGCCGCGATCTGGGTGTGAAACTTCATGTCGGCGGAGATGAAGGCTTCGGAATCGCCGCGAAAGCCACGCTGTTCGGCAATTGTGGCCCGCAGCTGCTCAACGTCCTCGGCAGTGGCGTTTTCGGCGGCTTCCCTGACCATACCGCGCTCGAAGAAGATGCGCGCCGTTTTCAGGTGTTCCAACGTGTCCTTCGACGACGACAGGATGATCTTGGCTGCGCCATCGACCTGCTTGATGATCGACTTGGCGGTCAGCTGGAGCACCTTGGCGCGTTCCCCATGCGAGATCGCGACGAGGCCCATATTGCTCAGCGCCTGCATCGCCTCGCGGATCGCGGGACGGCCGACCTCGAAGCGCTCCATCAACTCGCGCTCCGACGGCATGTCGTCGCCCGGCGTCAATTCTCCGCTGGTGATCAGGCGCTTCAGCCGCAAAAACACTTCGTCGGAAAGTTTGCGCCGGACGATCGGCTCCGAACGGTTCATCGTCGCGAATCACTCCCTTGACCTGTCTCTATCTAGCATTGCCACAGCCATTCCCGGAATGGCCGTCGCCCCCATCGGCCATAGCCGCAAGACAGGATATTGCTTGCAAAGCTTATGTACTCATTATACCAGATTTCGACGATCAAGGAACTCTTTTCGAACCTTCCGCCCTCAGACAACGAACCATGATCACGCTCACCTACCGCATCGAAACATCAGGCAGCATCGAGGCGCTGGCAGCCAAGATCGCGAGCGACCAGTCGACCGGAACCTTCGTCGCGCTGCCCGGCGAAACCGAGGAACTGAAGGCCCGGGTGGCCGCGCGCGTTCTGGCCATTCGGCACCTGCCGGACGCACTTCGCCCCTCCATTCCCGAGGCCGGTAACGGGCCGTTCAAGCGCGCGGATGTCGACATCGCCTTTCCATTCGATGCCATCGGCCACGACCTGTCGGCTCTGATAACCATTGCCATCGGCGGCGCCTATTCGATCAAGGGCCTAACCGGCATTCGCGTTGTCGACATGAAGCTGCCGGAGCAATTCCGCGGCGCGCATCCAGGTCCGCAATTCGGCGTCGCCGGCAGCCGCAGGCTGACAGGTGTCACGGATCGGCCGATCATCGGCACCATCGTCAAGCCGGCGCTGGGGCTGCGGCCCCCCGAGACCGCCGCGATGGTGGGCGAGCTGATTGCCGCCGGTGTCGATTTCATCAAGGACGATGAGAAGCTGATGAGCCCGGCCTATTCGCCGCTGGCGGAGCGGGTAAAGGCAATCATGCCGCTGATCCTCGGCCACGAGCAGAGGACCGGTAAGAAGGTGATGTATGCCTTCGGCATCTCGCATGCCGACCCGGACGAGATGATGCGCAATCACGATCTGGTGGCCAAGGCCGGCGGCAATTGCGCGGTGGTCAACATCAACTCGATAGGCTTCGGTGGCATGGCGTTTCTTAGAAGACGCTCCACCCTGGTGCTGCATGCCCATCGCAACGGCTGGGACATTCTTACTCGCCATCCCGGCCTCGGCATGGATTTCAAGGTCTGGCAGCAATTCTGGCGGCTGCTCGGCGTCGACCAGTTCCAGATCAACGGCATCCAATCGAAATACTGGGAGCCGGACGCGTCTTTCGTCGAGTCCTTCAAGGCGGTGACGACGCCGATTTTTGCGCCTGAGGATTGCGCCTTGCCTGTGGCGGGCTCCGGCCAATGGGGCGGGCAAGCGCCCGAGACCTATGAACGGACCGGCCGGACGGTCGATCTGCTCTATCTGTGCGGCGGCGGCATCGTCAGCCATCCGGATGGACCGGGCGCCGGGGTGCGTGCCGTGCAGCAAGCCTGGCAGGCGGCGGTCGACGGCATTCCGCTGGCGGATTTCGCCTTGAGCCATCCGGAGCTGGCGCGGTCGATCGAAAAATTCGGCGACGGCAAAGCGGCCTGAAGCGATGCAAGACCTGCTGCTCAGCTATTATGGCGACGACCTCACCGGTTCGACCGACGTCATGGAAGCGCTTGAACTCGGCGGCGTCCCGACCGTGCTGTTCATGCGCCAGCCGGACGCGGCTATGGTTGAGCAGTTCAGCCATTGCCGCGCCATTGGCCTGGCCGGCACCAGCCGCAGCGAGACGCCGCAATGGATGAACACGCATCTGAGCGATGCCTTCGCTTGGCTGAAGACGCTGAATGCCGCGATCTATCACTACAAGGTCTGCTCCACCTTCGATTCCAGCCCGGCGATCGGCAGCATCGGCCGGGCGATCGAGATCGGCCGCTCGGTCTTCGCGCAGGACAGCGTGCCGCTGCTGGTCGGGGCGCCGCAACTCAAGCGTTACACTGCCTTCGGTCATCTATTCGCGGCCTATCGTGAAAAGTATTTCCGCATCGACCGCCATCCGGTGATGAGCCGCCACCCGACGACGCCGATGGATGAATCCGACCTGCTGATCCATCTGTCGCGGCAGACGGAGCTCACGTCGGGGCTGGTCGATCTCGCGACGTTGCAGTCGGCGTCGCGCTCGGAAGCCTTCGACCGCTTGCTCGCAAAGGGCACCGACATCGTACTTGTCGATGTCGACAGCCTCGAGACGCAGGCGCTTGCCGGCAAGGAGATATGGCGCGCCCGCAAGCCGGGCGGTTCGTTCGTCGTCGGCTCGTCGGGGATCGAATATGCGCTGCTGGCCGAATGGGTGTCGAACGGGACAGTCAGAGCTGAACCAGAATTTTCGCCGCCGGGTGCCGCCGACCGGATCGCGGTCGTCTCGGGCAGTTGTTCGTCGACGACCGAACGACAGATCCGTCACGCTTTGACTGACGGCTTCGACGGCATCGAGGTCGATCCCGTCGAACTGGTCTCCGAAGCTTCCGGAGATGCGATCGCACGCGCGACGGCAGCCGGTCGCGCCAGTCTGGAAGCCGGGCGCAGCGTCGTTCTCTACACGGCCCTTGGACCCGCGGCCGATAGGGGGGGCGAAATCGACCGCCAGGAAGGCGCCCGCCACAAGCTCGGGCGGGGCCTCGGCGAACTGCTTCGCGCGCTGACCATCGAGCAGAAGTTGCAGCGCGTGGTCGTTGCCGGCGGCGATACGTCGAGCCACGCGCTCGGCCAGATGGGTGTCGATGCGCTGACCGTGCGGATGCCGTTGCCGGCGTCGCCGGGCTCGCCGCTTTGCGTCGCTCACTCGCGCGTCAAGGCGATCGATGGGCTGGAGGTGGCACTCAAGGGCGGGCAGGTTGGAACCGACCGCTATTTCAGCGCCATCCGTGACGGCCTTAGCAGCTGATTACGCGTCGCCTGGCAACCGCGAGATCCATTCATGCCCTCTAACGGCGCGGTAGCGGTTTTTGTCGCGCATGTTGACGTTAAATTCACATAAAGATATGGGTGTTTTGTCGGGGCAAGGTACTTTTGCCATTTATCCGCCTTGCTCTATCGGGGTTGTCGCCATGTGTTTCGCCCTTGCATCAGACTGCAGGATCGCCCTGTAGCAATCGCCAATGCTGAAAGAGGCGGTGATCATGCCCAGCCTGCTCGGAATCGATAACGGCCTCACGGTCACCAAGGCGGTCATCTTCGATGCCGACGGCACGCAATTGTCCGTGGCGCGTCGCCGGGTGCCGCAATCGATGCCCCACGCGCGCTGGGTGGAGCGCGACATGTCAGGCCTGTGGCAAGCAACAGCCGACGCCATCAAGGAGGCGATCGCGCTCTCCGGCAGGCCGGCGGAAGACATCAAGGCGGTGGCGGCGACCGCGCATGGCGATGGTCTCTATGTGCTCGATCATGATCGTCAGCCTTTGGGACCAGGCATCCTGTCGCTCGACAGCCGCGCCGGCGACATTGTCGACAGGTGGTCCGCCGGTACCGTTTTCACCGATGCGCTGGCGACGACAGGCCAGACGCCGCATGTTTCGGCGCCGTCGGCGCTGCTGGCGTGGCTTAAGCAGAACGATCCTGATCGCTATGGCCGCATCGGCCGTGTGCTGGCCTGCAAGGACTGGTTGCGCTTTTGCCTGACCGGCACGATCGGGACCGACCGCACGGAGGCCAGCACTTCATTCACGGATTTTCGCACGCAAGCCTATGCGCCTGAAGCGCTGCGCATCTTCGGGTTGGAGGATCTGTTCAACGCGCTGCCGCCGGTTGGGCATTCGGCTGACGTCGCCGGTCAAGTCACAGCCGATGCCGCCGAAAGGACCGGCCTTCGCAAGGGAACACCGGTCGCCTGCGGCCTGCACGACGTGGCCGCCTCGGCGCTTGGCATGGGCGGCCATGAAGACGGCGTGCTCGCCATCGTCGCCGGCACCTATTCCATCAATGAAGTCGTCTCTTCGCAACCGCGCGTCGACCGGCGTTGGTTCTGCCGCAACGCCATCGACGCGGGCCGTTGGAACAACATGTCGATCTCGCCGGCCTCGACCGCGAACTACGACTGGTTTCTCGACACGTTTTGCCGCGCGGAGCAGGACAGGACGGATGGCGGCTCCCTCCACGAATTGCTGGCGGGAGAGATCGACGCGGCGTTGAACAAGCCTTCGACCATCCTGTTTCATCCCTATCTGTTCGGCTCTCCCTATGGCGATTTGGCCAGCGGCAGCTTTGTCGGCCTGCATGGCTGGCACAATCGCGGCGACATGCTGAAGGCGGTTCTGGAAGGCATCGCCTTCAATCACCGCACCCATGTCGAGGCTTTGCGCGACGGCTTTGCCGTCAGCGAGATCCGCCTGACCGGCGGCGGTTCGCGCAATCCTGCCTTCGTCCAGATGTTTGCCGACGTGCTGAACGCCCCGGTCACCGTCACCTCGACGGATGAGACCGCGGCCCTCGGTGCCGCGCTTTGCGCAGGTGCTGCGGTCGGCTTGTTCAAGACGCCGCAAGAGGGAGCAAGGCAGGTTGGGATGACGGAGCGGACGTATCAACCGGTGCCCGCCTCCAGTGCTGTGTTCAATGAGCGGTTTTCGCTCTACTGCCGCATAGCCGAGCAGCTGAAGTCGCATTGGCCGGACATCGAAAGGCTGGCGCGGCCAAGGGGAGACGCATGATCAAGGCCGACGAACGACGCGAAGAGATCGCCGATTATGTGATCAAGCTGGGCCAGGTGCGCATCGACGATCTGGTCGAGCATTTCGGCGTATCGCGCATGACCATCCACCGGCACATCGACCGGCTGGCGCAGCAGGGCGTGCTGCGCAAGCTGCATGGTGCCGTGACGGTTCAGCCGTCCGGTCTCTATGAGAGCGCCTTCCGCTACCGGGTGACGGTCAACCGAGCCGAGAAGGATGCGCTGGCGCGGGCAGCATTGGACTATGTCGAGGCCGGCCAGGTGGTGATGCTGGACGATTCATCGACGGCAAACGCGGTTGCGACGCTGCTGCTCGACGTCAAGCCGCTGACGGTTGTCACCAACAGCGTGTCGACGGCTGCGTTGCTGATCAATGTCGACGACCTCGACTTCATCTGTCTCGGCGGCCAGTATCACGGCACCTACAATGCCTATATCGGCATCGTCTGCGAGAACGCCGTGGCGCAGTTGCGCGCCAATGTGCTGATCTGTTCGGCTTCGGCCGTCACCGGAACCACGGCTTTCATCCAGGATCCGAATGTCGTGCGGGTCAAGCAGGCGATGATGACCGCCTCCGTGAAGCGCATCCTTTTGGTCGACCACGCAAAATTCGACCGGATCGCGCTGCATGTCTTCGACGATTTGACCAGTTTCGACGCCGTGCTGGTGACCGAGGGCCTCGGCGATGCGCAGGCGCAGAGCCTCGAGCGAGCCGGGGTGAAACTGCGCATCGTCAAGACGAAGGCGCCATGAACCCAACAGATGGAGCAGCGGCGGACAATCCCGCCGGGCGTCTCGCCGCGATGGCCGGGACCGGCGAAGTCGACGTCGTCATTCTTGGCGCCGGCATCAACGGGGCTGGGCTGTTTCGCGATCTGTGCGCGCAAGGTGTCAGCTGCCTGATCGTCGAAAAGGCGGATTTCGGCTCGGGCACCAGTGCCGCGCCGTCGAGGCTCATCCACGGCGGCTTGAAATATCTCGAGACCGGCGAGTTCGGGCTGGTGGCGCAGTCGACGCTCGAACGCAATCTGCTTCTTCAAAACGCGCCGCACTATGTCAGCCCGCTGCCGACCGTCATCCCGATCTTCTCGTGGAGCAAGGGCATGCTCGCGGCGTTGCGAACGCTGTTCGGCTCGACCAGCGCGCCGCGCAGCCGCGGCGCCATACTGATCAAGATCGGCTTGATGATCTACGATTTCTACGGTTCACGAAACCAGGTCATGCCGCGCCACCGCATGGTCGGGCGGCGGCAGGCGCTTGTTGAGATGCCGGCGCTCAATCCGGCGATCGTCGCCACCGGCACCTACTACGACGCCAAGATAAGTCACCCGGAAAGGCTGGTGCTGGAACTGATCCTCGACGGCTTGCAGGCTCACGCGGCGTCTGCCGGTGCCAACTACACGACACTGGCGGCTTCAGCCAATGGCGTGCTCACCTTCCAGCCGGAAAACGGCGCGGCCTTTTCGGTGCGGCCGAAGCTGGTGGTGAACGCCGCCGGTCCGTGGATCGACGACGTCAACGCGCTGCTTGGTGCTCCATCGAAGATGATCGGCGGCACCAAGGGCTCGCATATCCTTTTAAGGCATGACGAACTGGTCAAAAGCCTCGCCGGGCGCATGCTCTATTTCGAGGCCGATGACGGCCGCATCTGCCTGGTCTACGACTATCTCGGCCTGGCGCTGGTCGGCTCGACCGACATCAAGGCCGACAATCCGGACGCGGTCCGCTGCGAACCCGAAGAAGTCGACTATCTGCTCGACAGCGTGCGAACGCTGCTGCCGGGCATGGCGTTCGAGCGCGACCAGATCGTCTACGCCTATAGCGGCATCCGGCCGCTGCCGACGTCTGAAGCAGCGACGCCCGGACTGATCAGCCGCGATCATTCGGCGCCCGTTGCCGAGCCGGACGGCAACAGGCCCTTTGCAGTCATTTCGCTGGTCGGCGGCAAATGGACGACGTTCCGCGGCTTTGCCGAGGAAGTCACTGATACCGTACTCAAGCGCTTGCAGCGCAGCCGCAAGATGTCGACTCAGTCGATGCCGATCGGCGGTGGGCGGGATTTTCCGGCCAATGCCGCCGCGCGCGCGGACTGGCTGGCTGAGGCACAGCAGGCAACGGGCGCCGGGGAAGGGCGCCTTGATCAATTGCTGTCGCGCTACGGGACCAGAGCCGTTGAGATCGCCAGGCACGGGTCGGATGATGAGGGTTGCCTGCCGGACTCCGGCGGCTACGGCAAGGCGGAAATCGACTACATCGCGCGCAACGAGTTCGTCGAACATCTGGCCGATGTCGTTATGCGCCGCAGCACGTTGGCGATAGGCGGCTCGCTGACGAGCCGCGACCTGCAGGAGATTGCCGCGATCGCGGGGCGGGCGTTGGGGTGGAGCACCGAGCGCCTCACGCGGGAGGTCGAAGCCGCTGTTGTCGAGCTCGAAGGCAGGAACCTGATGCGGCTGGACTGATCGCTTGATCGCCGACGCCTAGCTTTTCCTGAGGCAATCCGATCGATTTGCCCTTGTTGCGCCCTGTGCATCAACCTTCCCATTTTGCACCCGGATTGGGATTTGCCGGCGCCTACGGGCTCATGCCGTCACTGGATCCGGTAACACAAATTGACGTTAAATTAACACTACCGTATGGTCATATTGTATGCTTACCTTCTAATAGGCTCGCGTTGGCTGCCGAACGTCGGCTGAGGCAACCATCTGCGGAGGGATTGACAGCGGTGCAAAGGTATGAAAATTTTTGCACACAAAGATAATATTATCACCCTGGGGAGGGGATGGCTTGAATTCCGGCGGAAGCGCAAACCGCGACCATGAATCCAGCCTCGCCACGCGCGCGGCCTGGCTGCACTATGCCGGTGGTCTGACCCAGGCCCAGGTGGCCAAGCGGCTTGGCCTGACCAGCCTCAAGGCGCATAGGCTGATCACCAAGGCCAACCAGGAAGGTCTGGTCAGGGTCTTCATCGACGGCGACGTCGCCGAATGCGTCGACCTGGAACAGCGCCTGATCGCCGCCTATGGGCTCCACTATTGCGAGGTGGTTCCCGATCTCGATCAGGACGAACTGCCGCTCAAGGGGCTGGGCATTGCCGGCGCCCAGTTCCTGAAGCGCGAAATCGATCGCGGCGAAGACATGCTGATCGGCGTCGGCCATGGCCGCACGCTTGCCGCCAGCGTCGAATATCTGACGCGCGCAACTGCTGCTCACATCCGTTTCGTCTCGCTGCTTGGCGGCGTGACGCGCAAATTCGCCGCCAACCCGCACGACGTCATGCATCGCCTGGCAGAGCGGACCGGCGCGCAGGCTTTCGTCATGCCGGTGCCTTTTGTCGCCAATACCGCCGAGGACCGCGAAGTGCTGCTTGGCCAGCGCGGCATCAGCGATGTGTTCGCTCTCGCCAGCCGGTCCGACCTGATGTTCGTCGGAATAGGCACGGCCGAGCGGGAGGCGTCGCTGGTCGCCACCGGCATGATCGAGCCTTCCGAAATCGACGAGGTCAAGCGTGACGGCGGCGTTGGTGAATTGCTGGCGCATTTCTTCGACGACAAGGGGCGTCCGGTCGAAACGGCGCTGTCGGAAAGAATACTGGCGCTTCCGCGCGATCAGTTGAAGGGCCGCAGGATCGTTGCCGTCGCCGGCGGCAAGGTGAAGGTGCGCGCCATCAAGGCAGTACTCGAAAGCCGTTATCTCAGCGGCCTGATCACCGACGAATGCACGGCCCGCGCGCTGGTCGAGCTCGACGATGCAGCCGGGACCGCGAAGCGCTGCGTGAACGGAGGAACTTCGAATGCGTGACAACGGACAATCCGCACCGCTGGTGGTTGCATCATGAGCGCGAAGGCCACCGCCCGGCAAGCTTCGCCCGGCCTGCGCCGGGTGCTTGCCGGCGCTGCGGTTGTGGTTCTGCTCGGCGCCATGGCGCTCGATACCAAGGTGATCAAGATCGGCTCTGCCGGCGATGTTCGCAACGCGGTGTTTTCGGCCGCCGACTACGGCAAGTCTGAATTTCCCAAGGTGCAGGCCGATGTCGAAGCGCGTGCCGCCGACGCCGCAACAGTGGCAACGGCGATCGCCAAGGACAGGGCGACGGCCGAAAAGGAATATGGCGTGCCGGCGGGAGTCGGACCGGTCATCTCGGTCAAGTTCACCGGCGTCGTCGGCGAGGGAAAATCGGGCATCTACAAGGTCGCGGTCGACGGTTTGCCGGACACGTTGACCGTCCGCGTACAGACTGGGCCGGCGATCAACGGCACCGAGCTTCGCGACGCCACCGGCAAGATCACCTTTGGTCAGTTCACCAACCAGATCGAGTATCAGGACGCCGGCTCGGCGCTGAACAACGAGATGAAGAAGGAGGTGCTGGCGAAAGTCGATACCAGTGACTTGACCGGCAAGACAATAGCGGTGGTCGGCGTCTTCAAGCTGGTCAATCCGAAGAGCTGGCTGGTCACGCCGGTGAGGCTGGACGTCAAATGACAATGGCTGCCGGCACAGAACCCGCGACTGGCGATGCCGTGCTTTCGGCGCGCAATGTCGTCATGTCGTATGGCGGCGTCCACGCGCTCAAGGGCGTCAACTTCGACATCCATCGCGGCAAGGTCACCACCCTGTTCGGAGAGAATGGCGCCGGCAAGTCGACGCTGATGAAGATCCTGTCCGGCGTGGTCACGCCGACATCCGGCGACATCGTGCTCGACGGCAATCTCGTCAGCTTTTCCTCGTCTTCGGACGCGCGCGACCGCGGCATTTCGATCATCCACCAGGAGCTCAGCCTGGCGCCGAATCTGAGCGTTCGCGACAACATCTTCATGGGCCGCGAACTGCGCACCAGAACCGGCCTCGACTTCGCCGAGGAGTCGCGCCAAGCGCGGGCGCTGATGGCCGACCTCGAAGAAGACATCGATCCGATGACCTTGGTGGAGGACCTGCGCCTGGGGCAGCAGCAGATCGTCGAGATCGCACGCGCGCTATCGGTCGACAGCCGCATCCTGATTATGGACGAGCCGACCTCCGCGCTGAGCGCCACGGAGGTCGAAGTGCTGTTCAAGGTGATCCGCGATCTGACCAGCCGCGGTGTCTCCATCGTCTACATCTCGCATCACCTCGAAGAGGCGCTGCAGGTCACCGACTACGCCGTCGTGCTGCGTGACGGGGCGATCACGGCGACGGCCGAAGCCAAGGACATCGACCTCGAATGGATCGTCCGCAACATGGTGGGTGAGAATTTCGACCTCGGCTCGCCGCCGACCGGCCATGCGTTTGGTGAGGTCGCGCTGTCGATCGAGGATGTCAGCGTCACCGACGCTTCGGGTTCAGGCTACGTCGTCGATCATCTGTCGCTGGATGTCAAAGCGGGCGAGATCGTCTGCATCTATGGGCTGATGGGCGCGGGCCGCACGGAATTGCTGGAGGCCGTCGCCGGCCGTGTGCCCATGGCGGGCGGGCGGGCGCTGCTGGAGGGTGAGGACGTTTCGGGGCTGACCATTGCCCAGCGCATCGCCCGAGGTCTGGTTCTGGTCCCCGAGGATCGCCAGCGCGACGGCCTGGTTCAGACCATGACCGTCGGCCGCAATCTGTCGCTTGCCAGCATCGAGGCGTTCGCGAAAGGCCTGTTCCTCTCCCGGCCGAGGGAACGCGCACTGATCGACGATTCGATCCGCAAGGTGACCATCAAGACCGCGGGCGGCAACGCCATGATCGGATCGCTGTCGGGCGGCAACCAGCAGAAGGTCGTCATCGGCAAGATGCTGACGACAGATCCCAAGGTCATCCTTCTCGACGAGCCGAGCCGCGGCATCGATGTCGGCGCCAAGGCCGAAGTCTTTCGCTTGCTCAGCGAGCGTGCCGCGCAAGGCCTGGCGGTCGTCTTCTCGACCTCGGAGGTCAATGAGTGCCTCAGCATCGCCCATCGCATCGTCGTGATGCGGCGCGGCAAGATTTCAGCCGAATTCGGCGCCAACGCCACCAAAGAGCAGATCATGGCCGCCTCCGGCGAAGCCGTGGTCGCCTGACCATAGAATTTCGGAGCCCCGACCCATGAGCGATGTCAGCCAGGCCAGCAAACAGTCCAGCCCCAATGCGGGCGGCGAGGGCTTCGACGTGGCCAAGCTGCTGCTCGAAGGCCGGGCCTTCTTTGCCCTGATCGTCATCATTGTCGTCTTCTCGATCCTGTCGCCCTATTACCTCTCGGTGGCGAATTTCCTGACCATGGCCTCGCATGTCGCCATCTTCGGGATTCTCGCCGTCGGCATGCTGCTGGTCATCCTCAATGGCGGCATCGACCTGTCGGTGGGGTCGACGCTCGGGCTTGCCGGCGTCGTCGCTGGGTTTCTGATGCAGGGCGTGACGCTGACCTGGCTGGGCGTCGTTCTCTACCCGCCGGTCTGGATGGTCGCGGTGCTGGCCTGCATGCTGGGTGCGGCCGTCGGGCTTATCAACGGCGTGCTGATCGCGCGGTTCAAGGTTCCGGCCTTCGTCGCCACGCTCGGCGTCATGTACATGGCGCGCGGCCTGGCACTGCTGATGACCAGCGGCCTGACCTACAACAATCTCGGCGGCAAGCCGGAGTTGGGCAACACCGGTTTCGATGCTCTCGGCTTCAACCGCCTGTTCGGCGTGCCGACCGGCGTGGTGGTGCTGGCGGTTATCGCGCTGATCGGCAGCATCGTCCTGAACCGCACCGCCTTTGGACGCTGGCTCTACGCCTCGGGCGGCAATGAGCGCGCCGCCGAACTCTCCGGCGTTCCGGTCAAGACCGTGCAGATTTCGGTCTATGTGCTGTCGGGCATCTGCGCCGCCATTGCCGGCCTGATCCTGTCCTCGCAGCTGACCTCGGCCGGGCCGACCGCCGGCACCACCTACGAACTGACGGCCATCGCCGCCGTGGTCATCGGCGGCGCCGCACTCACCGGCGGGCGCGGCAACATTCGCGGCACCTTGCTCGGAGCCTTCGTCATCGGCTTCCTATCCGATGGTCTGGTGATCATCGGCATCTCATCCTACTGGCAGACAGTGTTCACCGGCGCCGTCATCGTGCTCGCCGTGCTCCTCAATGCCGTTCAGTATCGCCGCCGTAGCAAGCTTCCAGCTTCGACGGGCGGCCAACCGACTTCTCAGAAACGGGGGAAGGCCGAACCGGCCAATCCTGCCCAAGGGAAGACTGCCAGCTGACTGGCAGCAAGACCGCGTAAAATCATTGGAGGAATGTACATGAAAATCGTGCTTAGAAGTTTGCTTGCCGCCGCGATGGTGGTCGGGTTTAGCGCAGCCGCATCGGCCGCGGGCCTGATCTCGATCATCGTCAACGATCCGGCCAACCCCTACTGGCTGACCGAAGGCAACGTCGCCAAGGCCGAAGCCGAAAAGCTTGGCTATACAGCCAACGTCGCCGCCCACAAGGGCGACACCAATACCGAAAGCAATCTGATCGACACCGCCATCACCAACAAGTCGGTGGCGATCATCCTCGACCCGGCCAATGCCGATGGTTCGGTCGGCGCGGTGAAGAAGGCGATTGCCGCCAACATCCCGGTTTTCCTCGTCAATGCCGAGATCAACCAGGAAGGTCTTGCCAAGGGACAGCTCGTCTCCAACAACGCCCAGGGTGCGGCTCTCGGCGCCCAGCAGTGGGTGCAGGCGGTCGGTGAAAAGGGCAAGTATGTCGAACTGCTCGGCGCCCCCTCGGACAACAACGCCGCCACGCGCTCGAACGGCTACGCGACTGTGCTGAGCCAGTATCCGGATCTCGAAAAGGCCGCTTCGCAGGTCGCCAACTGGGATCGTACCCAGGGACACGACAAGATGCAGAGCATGCTGCAGGCCAATCCCGACATCATCGCGGTGATCAGCGGCAACGACGAAATGGCGCTTGGCGCGGTTGCGGC
The DNA here is from genome assembly GCF_040321695.1 of Mesorhizobium sp. M0292. Taxonomy (NCBI): domain Bacteria; kingdom Pseudomonadati; phylum Pseudomonadota; class Alphaproteobacteria; order Hyphomicrobiales; family Phyllobacteriaceae; genus Mesorhizobium; species Mesorhizobium sp. M0292. The sequence continues at coordinate 294,041 of NZ_JAMYSB010000006.1, read as the reverse complement.
GCTGAAGGAAGCCGGCAAGCTCGCCGGCATCAAGGTCGGCGGCTTTGACGGCTCCCCGGATGCGGTTGCGGCCATCAAGTCCGGCGAACTGCAGTACACCGTGCTTCAGCCGGTGGCCATCTTCTCGGCCAAGGCCGTGCAGCAGGCCGACTCGTTCATCAAGACGGGCGCTACCGGCGCCACCAGCGAGAAGCAACTGTTCGATTGCCTGCTCATCACCAAGGACAATGTGGACAAGTACACCGCACCCTTCGTGCTGTCGGAATAAAAACCTGCTCAGGGGGTGTCCTTCGCGGACACTCCCTGGCTCTTCCATGGCTTCGAGACAACAAAGACTGCTCCTTGTGACTTGCCTTCATAACCATCCGGAACTTGCGGCATGAAAGACCTGCTGATCGGGATCGACGCGGGAACGTCCGTGATCAAATCGGTCGCTTTCGATCTATCGGGGCGGCAGCTCGCCATGGCATCGGTGACCAACAGCTTCGTCACGCTGGAAGGCGGCGGCGCCGAACAGGACCTTAATCAGACCTGGCGCGACATGGTGCTGACCGTTCTCGATCTGGCGACGAAAATTCCAGACCTCGCGCGGCGAACCGCGGCCGTCGCGGTCACCGGGCAGGGCGACGGCACCTGGCTGATCGATGGCGACGGCATGCCGGTCGGGCGCGCGTGGCTCTGGCTCGATGCGCGCGCCGGACATCTGGTGGACGAGATGCGCGGCGATCCCCGGGATCGCACGCGGTTCGAGATCACCGGCACCGGGCTCAACGCCTGCCAGCAGGGCGCTCAGCTCAGCTGGCTGAAGAAAAACAGCCCGGAAATCCTGGAGCGCGCCGCCACTGCCTTTCACTGCAAGGACTGGCTCTATTTCAAGATGACCGGCGAGCGCGCCACCGATCCTTCGGAGGGAACATTCACCTTCGGCGATTTCCGCGCGCGCAGCTATTCCGACGAGGTGCTCGACATTCTGGATCTGACGTCGCACCGCCGCCTGCTGCCCCCCATGCTCGAAGGCACGACCGACCATCATCCGCTTTCTGCGTCGGCAGCAGGCGAGACCGGCCTGCTTGCGGGCACGCCGGTGGTGCTGGGCTACGTCGACATGGTCAGCACCGCGCTCGGCGCCGGCCTCTATGATCCAAGCGGCAATGTCGGCTGCACGGTCATCGGCTCGACCGGCATCCACACACGCCTAGCGCGCACTCCTGATGATGTCGTCCTCAACGACAATGCCTCCGGCTACACGATCGCCATGCCGGTTCCGGGCGCCTATGCGCAGCTGCAATCCAATATGGCGGCGACGCTCAACATCGACTGGCTGCTTGGCCTGGCGCGCGACGTGCTGACCGCCAGCGGCGCAAAACCTTCGCGCGACGAGCTGCTGAAAGCGCTCGATGTCTGGGTCGAAGGATCGGAGCCGGGATCGCTGGTCTATCAGCCCTATATCTCGCTCGCCGGCGAACGCGGACCGTTCGTTGACCCCGACGCACGCGCGGGCTTCATCGGCCTCTCGGTCAAGCACGGTTTTGGCGATCTGGCGCGCGCCGTTCTCGAGGGATTGGCCTTCGCGGCCCGCGATTGCTACCAGGCCATGGGCAGCATGCCCAGCGAGATCCGCCTGTCTGGCGGCGCGGCGCGCAGTCCGTCGCTGCGCCGTATTATCGCCGCGGCAACCCGCGCGCAGGTCAGAACCAGCAGCCGCCAAGAAGCAGGTGCCGCGGGTGCGGCGATGATGGCCGCGGTCGGGCTCGGCTTTTATCGCTCGATGGATGATTGCTGCGCCGAATGGGTGACGCCGCTTCTGGGCGAATGCGACGCCTATGACGAGGCGCTTTCGCAAACCTACGATGCGCTGTTTCCGTCTTTTGTCGCGGCGCGTCAGGCGCTGCATCCGGTGTGGAAATCGATGGCGCACCGCACAGGAGCTAAGTCTTGAGCGATACAACGGATATTGTCGATCTCTTCGTGATCGGCGGTGGCGTCAACGGCGCCGGCATAGCGCGCGATGCCGCGGGTCGCGGGCTGTCGGTCATCCTGTGCGAGAAGGACGATCTGGCGCAAGGCACCAGCTCGCGTTCCGGCAAGCTGGTGCATGGCGGCCTGCGCTATCTCGAATATTACGAGTTCCGGCTGGTGCGCGAAGCGCTGATCGAGCGCGAGGTGCTGCTTGAGGCGGCGCCGCACATCATCTGGCCAATGCGTTTCGTGCTGCCGCACAGCCCCGAGGACCGGCCGGCATGGCTGGTGCGGCTCGGGCTGTTTCTCTACGACCATCTTGGCGGCCGCAAGCGGCTGCCGGGAACGAGGACACTGAACCTGAGAACGGCGCCGGAAGGGGCGCCGATCAGGGACGAATTCAAGCGTGGCTTCGAATATTCCGACTGCTGGGTCGATGACGCCAGGCTGGTGCTGCTCAATGCGCTCGATGCCAGTCAGCGCGGCGCAAAAGTCTTCACTCGCACTGCCTGTATTGCTGCCTGGCGCGAAGACGGCCTGTGGTCGATCGACATGCAGGACGGCCGCACGGGCGCTGTGACGAGGGTCCGCGCACGCGGGTTGGTCAACGCGGCCGGGCCATGGGTGAATGACATCGTCAGCCGCGTCGCCGGACAGAATTCCACCCGCAACGTTCGCCTGGTAAAAGGAAGCCATATCGTCGTGCCAAAATTCTGGGAGGGACGGCAGGCCTATCTGATCCAGAACAACGACAAGCGGGTGATTTTCGTCAATCCGTATGAGAACGATCTGGCGCTGATCGGCACCACCGACATACCCTATGAAGGCAGGCCTGAGCTAGTGGCGGCCGAAGCCAGCGAAATCGATTATCTGATCAAGGTGGTCAACCGCTACTTCAAGCGCCAACTCACCGCGCAGGACGTGGTCTACAGTTTCTCGGGCGTGCGGCCGCTCTATGACGACAATGCCGACAACCCGAGCGCGGTGACGCGCGACTACATCTTCGAACTCGACGCCCCGAACGGTGGCGCGCCGCTGCTTTCTGTGTTCGGCGGCAAGATCACCACCTTCCGCAAACTGTCCGAACATGCGCTGGAAAAGATCCAGCCCTTCTTTCCGACCATGAAGAAGGCCTGGACAGCCAAAATTCCCCTGCCGGGAGGCGACCTGCCCAACGCGGATTTCGAGCAGTTCCTGGGCGATCTGCACGCCGAGTTTTCGTGGCTTAGCCCGTCGCTGGTGAAGCACTATGCCCGCAGCTACGGCACGCGCACGCGCGCCTTGCTGAAAGGCGTAAAAGGCGAAGCCGATCTCGGCCGTCGTTTCGGCCCGGATTTCTATGAGCTCGAAGCTGTCTTCCTGTTCGAGACCGAATGGGCGATGACCGCCGCCGACGTTCTCGAACGCCGGACCAAACACGGGCTGCATATCAATGCGGCCGAGCGGAAAACATTCGAAGACTGGTGCACAAAGACAATGGCGGCGGTGAACTGATGGCCTTCACGCTTTCGCTGAACACCAACCCGCTGGTCAATCGCTTCGCCGATCCCGACGATCTGATCGACGCCATTGCCTATGGCATCGGCATCCGCGACGTGCAACTGACGCATGAATTCGTCAATCCGGGCTGGCCGGCGGCAACGATCGCCAAGTTCGTTCGCCTGTTCAACAGCGCCCTGGCGCGGACCGGCGTGCGGATCACTTCGGGTATGACCGGTCCCTATGGCCGGCTCAATCATTTCGGCCATCCGGACGCGGATGTGCGCCGCTATTATGTCGATTGGTTCAAGACCTTCGCCGACATCTCCGCCGAACTCGGCGCGTCGGGCATGGGCACGCAGTTCGCCATATTCACCTACAAGGATTTTGACGATCCGCAGCGGCGCGCGGCGCTTCTCGACATCGCGCTCGAATGCTGGCGCGAAGTGGCCGAGCACGCCAAGGCGGCGGGCCTGACCTACCTTTTCTGGGAACCGATGTCGGTCGGCCGCGAGTTTGGCCACACGATCGAAAGCTGCGTCGAATTGCAGGGCGCCATCGATGCGGCCAAGCTGCCGATCCCGATGCAGATGATGGTCGACATCGACCATGGCGACGTGACCTCGCCCAATCCTGACGACACTGATCCCTATGCCTGGGCGAAAGCGTTCCCGTTGCAATCGCCGATCATCCACATCAAGCAATCGTCGATGAACAAGGGCGGGCACTGGCCGTTCACCGCCGCCTACAACAAGGATGGCCGCATCATCCCGCAGAAGCTGCTCGACGCCGTGCGGGCGGGTGGCGGAACCGACAATGAAATCTGCCTTGAACTTTCCTTCCGGGAGAGGGAACCGGTCGATCATCAGGTTATTGCAATGATCCGTGAGTCGGTGGATTTCTGGGCGCCTTACATCGACAGCGGCCGCGAAAGTCTCAAGCCTCGCGCTTGAGGCAAACCGCCGGCCCGAAGGCCGGCGCAGACCCGGAAACACGCATCATTCGAATTTCGGATCGAAGGAGAGAAGAATGGCCCCATATTGGGTCGGCACGAGCTGGAAGATGAACAAGACGCTGGCGGAGGCGCTGCAGTTCGCCGAGGCATTGGCTGCCTTCGTGCCCGGCTTCGATCCGGCGATACAGCCTTTCGTCATTCCGCCCTTCACCGCGGTGCGGCAGGTCAAGGCGGCGCTCGCCAACACCCGCGTCAAGGTTGGCGCCCAGAACATGCATTGGGCCGATGCCGGTGCCTGGACGGGCGAGATTTCGCCGGTGATGCTAAGGGATTGCGGGCTCGACCTGATCGAACTAGGCCATAGCGAACGCCGCGAGCATTTTGGTGAGACGGACAGGACCGTAGGACTGAAAACGGCGGCGGCGGTCAGGCACGGCTTTGTGCCGCTGATCTGTGTCGGCGAGACGCTGGCCGAGCGCGAGGGCGGCCGCGCCGACGAAATTCTGACCGCGCAGGTCTTGGGCGCGCTGCAGGGTCTCGCAAACAATGAGTTGTCGGCAGAGATACTCTTTGCCTATGAACCGGTGTGGGCGATCGGCGAGAAAGGCATTCCGGCCAGCGCCGACTATGCCGACAAGCAGCAGGCGCTGATCAAGCAGGTCGCAGCAACCCGGTTGCCGACCGCCCCGCTTGTGCTCTACGGCGGCAGCGTCAATCCCGGCAACGCGGCTGAACTGATTGGCCAGCCGCGTATCGATGGGCTGTTCATCGGCCGCTCGGCATGGCAAGCGGAAGACTATATCGACATTCTCAAAAAGGCGTCGGCCGCCATCGCGCGCTGACCACGAAAACGAAGGAGTTCATTGCCATGAAGATCGCACTCGGAGCCGACAGCGCCGGCAAGCCGCTGCTCGATGTCATCGCCAAGCATCTCGCCACCAAGCCAGAACTGCAGGTCGTCGATCTCAGCCAGGCCGGATTCTACGCCGATATTGCCGCTGCGGTCGGCCACGAAATTGTCGACGGCAATTACGACCGCGCCATCCTGTTTTGCGGCACCGGCATCGGCGTCAGCATCTCGGCCAACAAGGTGCCCGGAATCCGTGCCGCGCTAACCCACGACACCTATTCGGCGGAACGCGCTGCGAAATCCAACAATGCCCAGATCATCACCATGGGTGCGCGCGTCATCGGCCCCGAACTGGCCAAATCGATCGCCGACGCCTGGCTGGCCTCGGAGTTCGATCCGAACGGTCCCTCTGCCGCCAACGTGCAGGCTGTCGACAAGCTCGACGCGAAGCGCTGAGGATCCGCTCCCGACCTAGCCGGTCAAGGCGATCCGCATCGCCTCGATGACGGTTACGGCGGACGCCGCGCCTGGATCCATATGGCCAAGCGAGCGTTCGCCGAGGCGGGAGGCCCGGCCCTTGGTGGCGATCATCGCCTTGGTCGCCTCCGCGCCGGCCTTTGCCGCCTCGGCTGCAGCCGCGAGGCTGCCGGCCAGCCCCTTGCCGGCGGCCAGTGCCTCGCCCGCAGCCGTCGCGGCCGGCGCCCACGCATCGATCATCGTCTTTTCCCCAGGCTCGGCCTTGCCGCGATCCTGAATGCCTCTGGCCATCGCTTGGAACATAGCGACCGCGTCGGCGTCGTCGAGCGTCGCCTTGCCCTTGACGGCGGCCGCGCCGCGCATGAATGCCGTGGCATAGAGCGGGCCCGAGGAGGCGCCGACGGCGTTGAGGAACGACTTCGCCGCCGTGTTCAGCAAGATGGTCGGATCGGTGGTCCCGTCGTCCAATACGGCCACCGCGTCGCGTGCCGCGGCAAATCCCAACTCCATGGCAATGCCGTGGTCGGCATCGCCGATCACCCCGTCAAGCGCGCACAACCGGTCCCGGTCGGCTGACATGGCGTCGGTGATGGCAACGAACATCGCGGCAAGGCGGGTGGTGTCGATTGTTGTCATCTGTTGTTCCTTGCCGTCCCCAGTTTACCCGGCGCGAAACATGGCGCAGTCGCAAGGGTGGTCGAGCATCGTTTGCAACTCGTCGTCGAGGTGGTGCAGCGTGATCGAAGCGCCGGCCATTTCGAGCGAGGTGCAGTAATTGCCGACCCAGCTTGCGTGAATGGATACACCGATATCGTCAAGCCGCTGCTTCACGCGCCGGTTCATGATGTAGAGTTCCATCAGCGGTGTCGAACCCAGCGAATTGACCAGCACGGCGACCTTCTCGCCGCGTGCCGGCGCCATCTCGGCGAGAATCCTGTCCAACATTTCGTCGGTGATCTCGTCGGCCGTTTTGAGTTTTCCGCGTGCGATGCCGGGTTCGCCATGGATGCCCATGCCGATCTCCATCTCGTCGGGTCCGATTTCGAAATTCGGCCGGCGGGTTTGCGGCAACGAACAGGGCGCCAATGCGACGCCCATGGTAAAGGTGTGGTCGTTGGCTTTCCCGGCAATGCGTTCGCATTCATCGAAAGACAACATGCGGTCGCAGGCGGCGCCTGCCGCCTTGAAGATGAAGAAGTTCCCTGCGACACCGCGCCGCTTGTGCCTGTCACCAACGGGCGCGGAAGCGACGTCGTCGGTGCTCAGCACCGTGCGCACCTCGATGTCGTCCATCGCGGCCATCTCGGCCGCCATGTCGAAATTCATGACGTCGCCGGCATAGTTGCCGTACATGAACAGCACACCGGCGCCGCCGCTCGCCGCCTTGGCGCATTCGAGGATCGGGTCGGGCGGCGGAGAGGCGAAGACATTGCCGATCGCCGCCGCGTCGGCCAGCCCCTTGCCGACGAAGCCGAGAAAACTCGGCTCGTGGCCCGAGCCGCCACCAATGACGAGGCCTACCTTGCCTTGGCGCGGTCCATCGCGGGCGATGATCGAGCGCGGGCTTCCGTCAACGGCTTTGAGATGGCGGGGATGCGCAGCCAGGATGCCTTCCAGCATCTCGTCGACGGCCCGATTGCCGTCATTGATGATCTTCTTGGTTTGCACCAACGTCCTCCCGATTTGGTATTTTCATAGGTGATACCGGGCGTTATCAGGCTGCCTTCGGGCGAGGGCAGGGGCGCGATGCCCACCAAACTGCCTCGATCGGCTTCGTAGCTGTTACCAGCCGTTCTGGCAGAAACTAAGCGGACCGAAGTGCGCGGACAATGGCGCTGTAGTGTACAAGATCGCACCACGGCTTAGAAAAGGCGGTGGCTCCCCGGGCCGGATTCGAACCAGCGACCAACCGGTTAACAGCCGGTTGCTCTACCACTGAGCTACCGGGGAATAGAGGCTCTCATGTGAGTGGCGCAGCCTATAGCAAACCCTTTTCGGCTTTGCAAAGAAGCATTTCGCATTTTTTAGCGCATTTTCACCCAATGGTTTCTGGCAATCGCCGGATGACACCACATATGAGCCGTCTTGGGCGCCGTCGGACCTTGGTCGGCGGAACCTGAAAGGCGATTGCAGCCTTTAGCGCATATGGCTTTATCGAAGGCAACCGGATCGACTTTCGACATGACTGCAGCAGACGAAAACCAGGCACCGGCGCGGAAAATCTCGGTGTTCGGGCGCGAGTTCACCATGCCGCGCTCGCGCGGGCTGAGGATCGCCATCGGTATCATGCTGGTGTTTTTCGGCCTTCTCGGTTTCCTGCCGATTCTCGGCTTCTGGATGATTCCGCTCGGCCTTTTGGTGCTTTCCTACGAATTTGCCGCGGTGCGCCGCCTGCGGCGCCGGTTCGTCGTCTGGTGGGAACGGCGTCGCCGGCCAAATTGAAAGCGATGGCGCGCGGTCCCGGTTCAGTGGACGCTTCGCTTCCAGCCCCTCGCAGACCTTCCCCTCGAATATCTCCTTGAGAACGGCAGCCCTGGTGTCAGCCGCGCGTTTACGGTGGAAGCCAGTTTGCACCCGCTGCGTAAAGCCGCGGGTTCGAGTTTCGCCGGTCGCGCAGCCATGCTTGAGGAGCGGCCAATATGCCGGTGCGCCAAGCGCTGAAACCGCTCGGGAACCCCGTTGCGGCGGCTGATGAGGAAAGCGCGCCGGAATGCCGCGCGGACGCTTGACGACCTTTCGCTGCCACCATATTGAGTTCGCTCGCCGGGAGCGATGAGGCCTCGTGGCGGAGTGGTTACGCAGAGGACTGCAAATCCTTGCACCCCGGTTCGATTCCGGGCGAGGCCTCCAATCGCTTCAACTCCCGCATGCCGGGGGCTTGAGTTCCGGTCGAATGCGCCGCAGTGTCGGCGCGACAAGCGCATTTCAGCGCATTGGCTTTGACGGATTGGTTGGGACATGAGCGCTGATTTCTCCGAACTTCGCGTCAAGATGGTCGACGGCCAGGTCCGCACCACCGATGTGACCGACGCAGCATTGCTCGATGCCATGCTTGCCGTGCCGCGCGAGGCCTTTGTCGGGGCCGGCCAACAGGCTCTCGCCTATATCGACGAGGATATCCGCATCTCCGACGGCGCCGATGGCAGCGGTGCGCGCTACCTCATGGAGCCGTCGCCACTGGCCAAGCTTTTGCAGTTGGCCGAGATCGACGCCGGCGATTCGGTGCTCGATGTCGGCTGCGGCACCGGTTATTCCGCGGCGCTGCTGTCCAGGCTGGCCAAATCCGTCGTGGCGCTGGAAAGCGATACCACACTGGCGGAAGCAGCCAAAGCGGCGCTTTCGGCGCAGGGCTGCGATAACGTCACCGTGGTCACCGGCCCACTGCCGCAAGGTCATGCCGCCAAGGCGCCCTACAATGTGATTCTCATCGGCGGCAGCGTCGAGAAAGTGCCTGCGGCGCTGCTTGACCAGCTTGCCGAAGGCGGCCGGCTGGTGGCTGTGGAAGGGCAGGGCAATGCGGGCGTAGCCCGGCTCTTTTTCAATGCAGGGGGGGTTGTAACCGGAAGACGGGCATTTAATGCGGCAATTAAGCCACTACCCGGATTTGAACGCATTCATGCCTTCGAGTTCTAAGTGATTTTGCCTTGCAGCAAAGACTCTGTCATGTTGGCTTGCGATTGAACAATCGTTGCTGATTGGTTAACCGGGGTTTCGGGAGGCTGTCAGCGGGGGAACGATACATCGACGCGGCGCTGGCCGATCCCTAGGGATGGGCTGGCGTGGCGTGGTTCCCGTGCAAAAACGAATGAGGGATATAAAGTGCCGTCCTTAGCCAAGAGTTTGTTTGTTACTGTCCTCATTTCCGCGACAGCGCTTTCGCCGATAGCCGCCTCTGCGGAAACCATTCTCGGCGCGCTTTCCAAGGCCTACCAGAACAATTCCTCGCTGAATTCGGCCCGTGCCGGCGTGCGCGTCACCGATGAGGGCGTGGCGATCGCCAAGTCGGGCTATCGCCCGGTGATCACTGGTTCGGCTGATATCGATTACACCTCCAGGCACCTAAACGGCAGGAACGCGAGCCTGGCATTGACCACCGGCAGCTTCGGCGTTCGGATTGATCAGACGCTGTTCGACGGCTTCCAGACCAAGAACAGGGTCGCGTCGGCCGCTGCACAGGTGAGGGCCTCGGTCGAGGGCCTGCGCAACACCGAAGAGAACACGCTGTTCAACGCGGCGAGCGCCTATATGGACGTGATTCGCGACCGCCAGGTGGCGGTGCTGACCGAACAGAATCTGCAGTTCCTGACCGAGCAGGCGCGCGCGGCACGCTCGCGCTTCGAGGTCGGCGAGGGCACGCGCACCGATGTGGCGCAGGCCGACGCGTCGCGTTCGGCCGCGGTGGCGCAATTGAGTGCTGCCCGTGCGCAGGCTCTGGCCAGTGCGGCAACCTATCATCAGATCGTCGGTGACGAGCCGGGCAAGCTGAAGGCCGCGTCGCCGTTGGCGAAGCTGTTGCCGAGGAGTCTCGAGGCGGCGATCGGCATTGCATCGAACGAGCATCCGGCCATCCTGGCCGCCCTACATTCCGTCGATGCAGCCGGATTTGATGTAAAGACGCAGGAGGGTGCGTTGCTGCCGCAGTTGACTGCCAGTGCCGGCCTTTCCCATGTCTATCAAAATACCGTACCTGGCGCGGGGGATTCGGACGGCGATTCCAATGCCGCCACCGTCGGCGCGACGCTGACCGTTCCGATCTATTCGGGCGGCCGTACCTCCGCACTCGTTCGTCAGTCGAAGGAATCGCTCAGCCAGGCTCGCATCGAGGTGGATGTCAGCCGTGACTCGGTGCGCCAGGCCGTGACCTCGGCATGGACGCAATACATCGCAGCGCGTGAAAGCGTCGACGCTAATCGGCAGGTGATCGCGGCCGCACAGTTGGCGCTCAACGGCGTCATCGAGGAGCGCAATGTCGGACAGCGCACCACGCTCGACGTGTTGAATGCCCAGAACGCCGTCATCTCGGCAAAGATCGACCTCGCCAGCTCCGAGCGCGATGTGGTTGTAGCGAGCTACGCCATCCTGTCGGCCATGGGCCGCCTGTCGGCCGATCGCCTGGCGTTGAATGTGGTGAAGTACAAGCCTGAAGAGCACTACAGAGCCGTCAAGGACAAATGGATCGGGCTGCGTACGCCGGACGGTCGTTGATCGCGACTGAGCGGTTCAAATCCCGCCAAGATTGAAAGTATCGTAGCGCCGCGCTTCCCAAGGATGTGCGGCGTTTGTCTTTTGTAGCCTAAATTGTTGAAATCCGGCGTCTTCCGAGATTGGGGATTCTCGGATGGCGATCCGTCGGCTACGCTGTCGCCATGATTCGTATCCGGCTTTGCCGGACAGGAATCCAGGAACGGGTCACTACAGCGCCACGCGTCCGATGGATGCGCAAAGGAGGCTGTAGAACTTTGATTTTGCGCCTGATCCTCTTCGAAAATCGAAGATCGATTTTCGGGATCATGCGCGGGGGCGGCGGATGTGACGATGGCGACGGCAAGCAGCGCACAGCGCGAACCTTCCATGGAAGAAATACTGGCTTCCATCAGGAGGATCATCGAAGACAGCGACACCGGCCGCAAGCTGCCGGGCGACGCCGATGAGTTGCGACAGGACCTTGTGCCGGCCGCCGGGCCTGTTTCGGATGTCGAGGCCTTCCGCAGCGAATTGCACAGCTCGACCGAAAGCAAGAAGCCGGTGACGCTGGCCGAGGTGCAGGCCCAACTGGCCGAGCCGGTGGTTGCGCGGCTGGAGCCGCGCTCCGACCCGTCGCCAGTGAAGCCGGCCATTGCGGCAAATGCCACGACCGCCGCGCCACCCGCGCATGCTCCGATGACATTGGCGGAAGTAAGCGCCAGGATAGCCAGTGAGCCAGCTCCCGCCGTCAGGGCAGAAGCTGCAGTGCGGGCAAAGGCGGAAACCACCGACTCGATCGTCACGGATTGGCGCCGCGAAATCGCGGCCGTTGGCAATCAGGCAAAACCGGCTGACACAGTACGGCGGCCCGAGATCAGGCAGCCGGAGATCAGGCAGCCAGAGACTGAAAATCGGCAGGCAGCAATCGCGGAGGTCGAGGCTTTCGAAGACGATCTCGCTGCCGAGCCGGCTTTCGAGCCTCATCCTTCGCGCAGCGAGCACGCGCGCACGGCCGATACAACTCCGGTTCGGCCGGCGATCGTTTCGGAACATACGGGACGGCAGGTCGCTGCGGCCTTCGGCGAGCTCTCCGACGCCTTTGCCAGCCGCAGCAAGAAGACCTTCGACGAGATGGCCGAGGAGATGCTGCGGCCGATGTTGCAGGACTGGCTGGACAACAACCTGCCGACGCTGGTCGAGCGGCTGGTGCGCGAGGAAATCGAGCGCGTCGCGCGCGGCGCGCAGTAGGCACTACCACAGCCCGTTCCGGATTAAAGCGCCGCCTTCGGGCGGAGCTTTCGCTGCAGGTCAGCTTCCGGCCGATGTCGCGAACACGATCAGGTTACCGTCGGGATCGCTGACGATGAAGGTGCACGCATGGCCTTCCCGTTGAAATGACCAGGGCCCCGCCTATTTGCGTTGAAGGACTGAGGCAGCCCTCGCGGTTGACTTGGCCAAAACCTTCCGATTTACACCGGGTCAGCAAAACTCCCGACCGCGCGGACCACTTTCCCATGCTTGAAAAGACCTACGACGCCAAGACCGTCGAGCCCAGGATCGCCAAAATCTGGGAAGAGGCGGACGCATTTCGCGCCGGCGCCGGCGCCGAGGAGGGGGCGGAGGCCTTCACCATCGTCATCCCGCCGCCCAACGTCACCGGCTCGCTGCATATGGGCCACGCACTCAACAACACGCTACAGGACATACTCGTGCGCTTCGAGCGCATGCGCGGCAAGAACGTGCTGTGGCAGCCGGGCATGGACCATGCCGGCATCGCCACCCAGATGGTGGTCGAGCGCCAGCTGATGGAGGAGCAGATCCATCGCCGCGATCTCACCCGCGAGCAGTTCATCGAGAAGGTCTGGGAGTGGAAGGCCGAGTCCGGCGGCGCCATCTTCAACCAGCTGAAGCGGCTCGGCGCCTCGGCGGACTGGTCGCGCGAACGTTTTACCATGGATGAAGGCCTGTCCAAGGCCGTGCTCGAAGTATTCGTCAGCCTCTACAAGGAAGGGCTGATCTACAAGGACAAGCGCCTTGTGAACTGGGACCCGAAGCTGTTGACGGCGATCTCCGACCTGGAGGTCGAGCCCCAGGAGATCAACGGCAATCTCTGGCACTTCCGCTATCCGATCGAAGGCGAGACTTTCGATCCGGAAAATTCGGCGACCTTCATTACCGTGGCGACGACACGGCCCGAGACGATGCTTGGCGATACGGCGGTTGCCGTGCACCCGGACGACGAGCGCTACCGGCATCTGGTCGGGAAAAATGTCGTGCTGCCGATCGTCGGCCGGAAAATCCCGGTTGTGGCTGACGAGTATTCCGACCCGGAAAAGGGTTCCGGCGCGGTCAAGATCACGCCGGCGCACGACTTCAACGATTTCGAGGTCGGCAAGCGCCACAAGCTGCCGGCGATCAACATCCTGACCATCGAGGCGGCAATAACGCTCAGGGATAATGAGGATTTTCTCGCCGGGCTCGACGTGACGCCGGAGCGTCAGGCCGTCTGGGACGAGCTCGACGGTCTCGACCGTTTCGTCGCGCGCAAGAAAATCGTCGAGCTGATGGAGACCGGCGGCTTCCTCGACAAGATCGAGCCGCACCGCCACGCCGTGCCGCATGGCGACCGCGGCGGCGTGCCGATCGAGCCGTTTCTGACCGAGCAGTGGTATGCAAACGCCGCCGAGCTCGCCAAGCCGGCGATCGCATCGGTGCGTGAAGGCCGTACCAACTTCGTGCCGAAGAACTGGGAAAAGACCTATTTTGACTGGATGGAGAACATTCAGCCCTGGTGTATTTCACGCCAGCTGTGGTGGGGTCATCAGATCCCGGCCTGGTACGGGCCGGACGGCCGCGTCTTCGTCGAGAAGACCGAGGAAGAGGCGCTGGGCGCCGCGATTGAATATTATCTGGCGCTGGAAGGCCCGTGGAAGGCCTGGGTCGAGGACAAGCTCGAGACCTTCAAGCCGGGCGAAATCCTGAGCCGCGACGAGGACGTGCTCGACACCTGGTTCTCGTCCGCACTGTGGCCGTTCTCGACACTGGGCTGGCCGGATCACACGCCGGAGCTGAAGACCTATTACCAGACCGACGTGCTGGTGACCGGTTTCGACATCATCTTCTTCTGGGTCGCCCGGATGATGATGATGGGCCTGCATTTCATGCACGAGGAGCCGTTCCACACCGTCTATGTGCATGCGCTGGTGCGCGACAAGAACGGGCAGAAGATGTCGAAGTCGAAAGGCAACGTCATCGATCCGCTCGACCTCATCGACGAGTTTGGCGCCGATGCACTGCGCTTCACGCTGACGGTGATGGCGGCGCAGGGGCGCGACGTGAAGCTCGATCCGGCGCGCATCGCCGGCTACCGCAATTTCGGTACCAAGCTGTGGAACGCGACACGCTTTGCCGAGATGAACGAGGTCGCGCGCAATGATGATTTCTGGCTGAACGACGCCAAGTTGCCGGTCAACCGCTGGATCCTGACCGAATTGACCCGGGCGTCGCACGCGATCACCGAGGGCATCACCTCATACCGCTTCAACGAGGCGGCAGGGGCTGCCTACCGCTTCGTCTGGAACCTGTTTTGCGACTGGTATCTCGAACTGCTCAAGCCGGTGTTCATGGGCACTGACGAGGCGGCCAAAGCCGAAAGCCGCGCCTGCGTCGCCTTCGTGCTCGACGAGATCTACAAGCTGCTTCACCCCATGATGCCGTTCATGACGGAGGAGCTGTGGGCGCAGACGGCAGGTGAGGGCAGGACGCGCGCAACGCTGCTGTGCCACGCCGCCTGGCCGTCGCCCGACTTCGAGGACGCCGATGCAGCCGCCGACATCAATTGGCTGGTCGATCTGGTCTCCGGTATTCGCTCCGTGCGCTCTGAAATGAACGTGCCGCCGGCGGCGATCGCGCCGCTGGTGGTGGTCGGCGCCAGCGCCGAGACTCACCAGAGGCTGGAACGCCATGCGTCCGCCATCAAGCGGCTGGCGCGGGTAGGCGACATCTCGCTGCAGGACGGCGCACCCAAGGGCTCGGCCCAGATCGTGCTCAACGAGGCGACGATCTGCCTGCCGCTCGGCAGCCTGATCGATCTGTCCGCCGAGGCGGCGCGGCTGCAGAAGGAACTGGCCAAGGTGACCGAGGAAATCGCGCGGCTGCACAAGAAGCTGTCGAACGAACGGTTCGTCGCCAGCGCGCCGGAAGAGATCGTCGCGGCCGAGCGCGAAAAACTCGCGGAATACCGTGATCAGCAGGAGAAGCTTTCGGTGGCGTTGACCCGGGTGCGCGACGCCGGCTGAGCGCCGGATTCGCGAGACGCTTGCAGCGCTTCGCGAAGGTTCTTTTGCTCGAAAAATAGGCATTCCGTAACGTTAATATTGACGTAAACGGAAAGTTTCAGCCCCATTGTTGCCATAATGTAACAATGGGGCCGAATGCCGGCAAAATAGCCGGTTTTCGTGCCGTTTTGAGCGACTTTTTCTGATTTTTTCCCAGTGTGCCGCTCAAATGGTCATTTTCGGACCGGCCGGCCAGGGCGGCCACTGTGTTCGAAATGCGGTCCGCAAGAGTGTACATGTACGCTATTTGAATTCATTGTTGCGCCGTTAACCCGAATTGGTTCTAGCTTGACGCACTAGTATTTCGGGGAGGACATCCATGAACAATTTGCGTTTGAAAACACTGCTGGGGGCGGGGTGTTTTTCGCTGGGCCTGATCGGTTCCGTTCATGCCGGCGGCCTGGAGCGCGGCGGCTACGATATCGATCTGCTGTTCGATGCCTCGCCGTTCGCGACGGAAGCCGAAGCGACTTATGTGATGCCGGATCGCAAGTACAAGAATGCCCTCGGTCCAGCGAAGCAAGACCTTGGCCTGGGCACTTCGGCCGATGGTGCCGAGGGCTATTGGGTGCCGCGTATCGGAATGAAAGTTCAGGTTGTGCAGGGTGTCGACTGCATGGTCGACTATTCGCAGCCTTGGGGTGCCCACACTGCGCCGGGTGCCGCTTGGAACGGTGCGTTTTCTAATACAGAAACCGATATCAAGAGCAACAACTACGCCGGCACCTGCTCATACAAGTTTGATGCCGGTAAGGGTCAGCTCCGTTTTATCGGTGGCGTGTTCTATCAGGATATCTCGGGCTTCAAGGAAAGCCTAGTGAACCTCCTTCCGGCGTTGACAGGTCGTGTCGACCTGGAGACCAGCGGTTGGGGCTGGCGCGCTGGCGTTGCTTACGAAATCCCCGACATCGCGCTGCGCGCGAGTCTGGTCTACAATTCACAGGTTAAGCTCGACAATATCTCTGGCTCGCTGACTTTGCCGGATGGCTTGGGAGGGACCATCGTCAGGCCCATCTACGGCTCCACGCAGTACATGCCTGATTCCTTGGAGTTGAAATTGCAGTCGGGTATCGCTCCAGGCTGGCTAGCCTTCGGTTCGATCAAGTGGGTGAACTGGAGTGTGCTGCAAAGTGTTCCAATCTGCCCGACCGGCCTCGCTCCCCCAGCGGTGTGTTTCACGAACGGTCCGGGTCAAGTGACGTCGCTCGATCTGATGTATCGTGATGGCTGGACTGTTTCGGGCGGTATTGGTCACAAGTTCAACGATCAGTGGAGTGCTGCCGGTCAGCTAGCTTGGGATAGGGGAACTTCGCATGGCTACGGTGCGCAGACCGACACTTGGACGTTGGGTGGCGGCGTCGCCTATACACCGACCCCAAACGTTGAAGTTCGCTTGGGCGGTGCGGTCGGCGTGCTGACCAGCGGCCATTCCGGCACATTGGCCGGAGAGAATGGTTATGTTGCTGGCGAAGACTCCAGCTATGATTTCGGCAACGATCTGGTCACAGCTATTTCTGGTGGCGTTAAAATTAAGTTCTAAGTCTTTGGAAATAAAAACAAAAGGCTGGGTAGCGCTCGGCCTTTTTGTTGCGCGGTTAGCGTCAGATCGGATCGGCAAGGGCCTGCGTTGCAAATCCGCCGCACAACTTTGGCCTCTCGCGATTGTGACGTTTTGGCAACAGTTCCCGACCAACCCCCGCACTACGGTCCCGCTCGACCAAATTGCCCATTTCCCGCCATAAACCCGGCGCACCTCGAATTTGTCTCGGGACACGCGCCAGAAGGCTCGGCGATGAGGCAGGCCGCACCGCCCGCGGCAAGGAAGAGTATGGACGCCAAAGTCATTTCCAAGGCCAAGCTGCCTAGCCGCCATGTGACCGTTGGTCCGGCGCGTGCGCCGCATCGTTCGTATCTCTATGCGATGGGGTTGTCGGCAGCCGAGATCGCGCAGCCGCTGGTCGGCGTTGCTTCCTGCTGGAACGAGGCGGCACCTTGCAACATCTCGCTGATGCGCCAGGCGCAAGTGGTCAAGAAAGGCGTCGCGGCCGCCAACGGCACGCCGCGCGAATTCTGCACCATCACCGTCACCGACGGTATCGCCATGGGCCACCAGGGCATGAAGTCGTCGCTGGTGTCGCGCGATGTCATTGCCGACTCGGTCGAACTCACCATGCGCGGCCATTGCTACGATGCGCTGGTCGGCCTTGCCGGCTGCGACAAGTCGCTGCCCGGCATGATGATGGCCATGGTGCGGCTCAACGTGCCTTCGATCTTCATCTATGGCGGCTCGATCCTGCCGGGCTCCTATCGCGGCCGCCAGATCACTGTGCAGGACGTGTTCGAAGCAGTCGGCCAGCATTCGGTCGGCACGGTCAGCGATGCCGAACTGCTCGAGATCGAGCAGGCGGCGTGTCCGTCCGCCGGCTCCTGCGGGGCCCAGTTCACAGCCAACACCATGGCCACCGTCGCCGAGGCGATCGGCCTGGCGCTGCCGTACTCCTGCGGTGCGCCGGCGCCTTACGAGATGCGCGACCGCTTCAATTTCGCCTCCGGCGAAAAGATCATGGAGCTGATCGCCAAGAACATCCGGCCGCGCGACGTCGTCACGCTGAAGGCGCTGGAGAATGCGGCGACCGTGGTTTCGGCCACCGGCGGCTCGACCAATGCGGCTTTGCACCTGCCGGCGATCGCGCATGAGGCAGGCATCAAGTTCGACCTGTTCGACGTTGCCGCGATTTTCGAGAAGACGCCCTACATCGCCGACCTCAAGCCGGGCGGCAAATATGTCGCCAAGGACATGTTCGAGGCCGGCGGCATTCCGCTGTTGATGAAGACGCTGCTCGACCACGGCTATCTCCATGGCGACTGCATGACCGTGACTGGCCGTACTTTGGCCGAAAACATGGAGCATGTTGCCTGGAATGATAGCCAGGATGTGGTCCGTCCCGCCAACCGTCCAATCACCCAAACCGGCGGTGTCGTGGGCTTGAAGGGCAACCTTGCCCCCGAAGGCGCGATCGTGAAGGTCGCGGGCATGACGGAGCTGAAATTCTCAGGTCCGGCGCGCTGTTTCGATTCGGAAGAGGAATGTTTCGAGGCGGTCACGCACCGCAACTACCGGGAAGGCGAGGTTCTCGTCATCCGTTACGAAGGTCCGCGCGGCGGCCCGGGCATGCGCGAGATGCTGTCGACGACTGCGGCGCTCTACGGCCAGGGCATGGGCGGCAAGGTCGCCCTCATCACCGACGGTCGTTTTTCGGGCGCGACGCGCGGTTTCTGCATCGGCCATGTCGGGCCCGAAGCTGCCGTTGGCGGCCCGATCGGGCTCTTGAAAGACGGCGATGTGATCTCGATCGATGCAACCAAAGGCACGATCGCGGTCGATTTGTCCGAGGCCGAACTGGCAACGCGGGCGAAGGCCTGGAAGGCGCGCACGACCGACTATCAGTCGGGCGCGATCTGGAAATACGCACAGACGGTAGGGCCTGCCCGCGACGGCGCGGTCACCCATCCGGGCGGTGCCAAAGAAACACATTGCTATGCGGATATCTGAGTTGTTGAGGTCGTCTGTCCTTCCGGCACTGGTCGCTGTTGCGATCTTTGGCGCCGTGGGCCAGGCCATGGCCTTCGACGACAAGGTGTTCGACGACAAGACCGGCGTGAAGCCGCAATCGAGCCCATGGGCCGTGTTCCAGTTCGGCTTCTCCGCCTACAAGAGCGGCCACAAGGAACAGGCGGTCGAGGCCTATAAATACGCCGCCGAGAACGGCCAGATCGGCGCCACCTGGAAGCTCGCGCGCATGTACGCCGAAGGCGACGGCGTGACGCGCGACGACTATGCGGCCTTCAAATTCTTCTCCGAGATCGTCGATCAGGATGTCGAGCCGGGATCGCCGGAGGAAAGCTATGTCTCCGACGCGCTGGTGGCGCTGGGCGACTATCTCCGGACAGGCATCCCCGGCAGCCCGGTCGAGGAAAACGAGGTCGCGGCGCAGGAATATTACATGCGCGCGGCCGCCAATTACCGCAACCCGAACGCTCAGTTCGAGATGGGCCAGATGTTTTTGAAGGGCGAGGGCGGCGTCAAGGCCAGCGTCAAGCAGGCCGGCCGCTGGTTCCAGCTCGCCGCCGAAAAAGGCCATGCCGGCGCCCAGGCGACGCTCGGCAATCTTCTGTTCCAGAGCGGCAAGATCGTGCGCGGGCTGGCCATGATGACCGCCGCGCTCGAACGCGCCTCGCCGAGCGACCAGCCGTGGATCCGCGGCATGCAGGAAGAGGCATTTGCCGCCGCCGGCGAAGCCGACCGTCGCACTGCCATTTCGCTTGCCGACGACATCCTGACCAAGGGCGGCGGCGACCAGTGAAATTGCCAATCTCCCCCCTTGAGGGGGAGATGCCCGGCAGGGCAGAGGGGGGCGCTGTCCCGCTGGCATTTCAGTTGACTAAAGTTTGCCCGGGTTGGACTGAGAGGGTGAGCTTGTTTGACCGAAAGGTCGCATTTCTTCGCGCCCCCCTCTGGCTTGCCGGCCATCTCCCCCTCAAGGGGGGAGATTAGCTCACATCCATCAGTTCTCGGTGAGTTCCGCCGGCGCCGCTCTGTGTACCGGCATCGAGATCGGCGTGACGTGCAGATGCGGCTTCATCGTGCTGTCGGGGCAGCCGTCGCCGATCTTGGTCCATGAGGTGTTGTTGAGCACCAGGTCGCAGCGGGCCATATGGCTCTTGTCTGAAACCGTCAGGCAGGTGACCTGGCCGACCTGGTAGGACTTGCCATTGGCCAGGCACTGCTGGTCGGCAAGTGCCGCTGCAGGGGAGGCCATGGCAAATGCCAGGCCGATTGGACAAAGGAGGAATCGTAGTGCCATGGAACCCCAGCCGCCATGCTGATCTCTGACTGAATGGCGCGATTGTGGCGACATCAGGGTTTCGGCTGATATCAAGCCGGCAGCAGCGCCAGATCGATCGCCACCGGCACGTGGTCGGAAGGCTTTTCCCAGGCGCGCACATGCTTTTCGATCGAGGCCGAGGAAAAGCGGTTGGCCGCTTCGGGTGACAACAGCAGATGGTCGATGCGGATGCCGTTGTTCTTCTGCCAGGCGCCGGCCTGGTAATCCCAGAAGGTGTAGACGTCGGCGGCATCGGTGACGGCGCGCACCGCCTCGGTAAAGCCGAGATTCTTCAGTCGCCGGAAGGCCTGCCGGGTCTGCGGCTGGAACAGCGCATCGCCAAGCCAGTTCTCGGGGAAGCGCGCATCGACCGGCTCGGGGATGACATTGTAGTCGCCGGCCAGCACCAGCGCCTCCTCCAGAAGCAGCCGCTGCTCGGCCCAGCGATGCAGCCGCTCCATCCAGGCCAGCTTGTAAGGAAATTTCTTCTCGTCATCGATGGGATTGCCGTTGGGCAGATAGAGCGAGGCGACGCGCAGCGCGCCCTGGTCGGTCGAGAACACGCCCTCGATGAAGCGCGCCTGCTCGTCGGCGTCATCACCGGGCAGGCCTCTGATAACCTCGTCGAACGGAAGTTTCGACAGTAGGGCGACGCCGTTAAAGCCCTTCTGGCCATGGGTTTCCACGTTGTAGCCAAGCGCCTCGATCTCGGCGCGCGGGAACTGCTCGTCGACCGACTTGATCTCCTGCAGGCAGACGATGTCGGGCTGGCTTTCGCTCAGCCAGTGGGTGAGGTTGCCGATGCGGGCGCGAATGCCGTTTATGTTCCAGGTAACGATTTTCATGGGCGGCCTCAGGGATGTTCGGGCGAAAGACGTTCGACAAGCCCGATCGTATTGCCTGCCGGGTCCTTTAGAAAGGCCATCCACTCGCTTTCCCCCGCCGTTCCGAACGTGCCTTCGGTGTCGTTGTGGACGAGCGCCGGCGGTGCGGTGAAGGGAACGCCGGACGCTTTCGCCTCGGCGTGGAAGGCTTCGAGCCCGGCTATATCGAGATAGACGGTGCCGGCCGGAACGCCATCGGTGAACAGCAACCTGATATCACCGGCCATGATGAAGGCGATGCCCGGCGGATCGTAGCGGGCGTGAACGTTGAGGCCGAGCACATCGCGCCAGAAGGCCAGCGTCACGTCGAGATCGCGCCCGGCCGACAGTGCGACCTGACGGACCGCGCCGACGCCGGACATCTGCCTAGATGGAGAAACTGGTGCCGCAGCCGCAGGAGGCGACTGCATTGGGGTTGCGGATCTGGAACGATTGGCCCATCAGATCGTCGACGAAGTCGATCACCGAGCCGCCCATATAGACCAGCGACAAATCGTCGATCAGCACGGTGGCGCCGTCCTTTTCGATGGCGACGTCGTCGTCGTTGCGCGTATTGACCAGGTCGAACTTGTAGGAAAAGCCGGAGCAGCCGCCGCCCTCTACGGAGACGCGCAGCGCCGTCTTGCCGGCCTCGCCAGAGACGATTTTCGCGATCCGCCTGGCGGCGGACTCGGTCATCTCGACTTTCATGGCAGTCTTGGCATCAGCGCCCATGGGCGTCACCTTGCTTTCAGTTTCACATGATAGGTATGAAGCGGGAAGGGGCAAGTCAACTGCGGCGGCATCAGCCATGACAAATGAGCTTGGCGACATTGGGTTCGGCTATCGGCCGCGCGCGGCCTATGCCAGCGACCCAGCCAGGTCGCGCGGGCGGCTCTATGACGAGGTCGAGAGCCCGACTCGCACGCCATTCCAGCGCGACCGTGACCGTATCATTCATTCGACTGCCTTCCGCCGCCTGAAGCACAAGACGCAGGTGTTCGTCGCCCATGAAGGAGATCACTACCGCACCCGGCTGACGCATTCGATCGAGGTGGCGCAGATTGCGCGGGCTCTGGCGCGAGCGCTGCGCGGCGACGAGGATCTGGCCGAGGCGGTCGCCTTGGTGCACGATTTCGGTCACACGCCGTTCGGCCATACCGGCGAGGACGCGCTGAACGAGCGGATGGCCCAATGGGGCGGCTTCGACCACAATGCGCAGTCGCTGCGCGTGGTGACGCGGCTGGAGCGGCGCTATGCCGAGTTCGACGGGCTGAACCTGACCTGGGAAACGCTGGAAGGCCTGGTGAAGCACAATGGCCCGCTGACCGACGCCAAGGGAAAAGGGCTCAAAGGCCCGGTGCCGCAGGCGATCCGCGACTATTCCGAGTTGCACGACCTCGAACTCGACCATTTCGCCGGCATCGAGGCGCAATGTGCTGCGATCGCCGACGATATCGCCTACAACACCCATGACATCGACGACGGCCTGCGCTCCGGCTTCCTGACCTTGGACATGCTGGAAACGGTGGCGCTGCCGGGATCGATCCTGGCAAGCGTGCGCGCGCGCTATCCGGGCCTGGACGATGTGCGCACCGGCCATGAGCTGATGCGCCGGCAGATCACGATGATGGTCGAGGACGTCATTGTTTCCACCACCGCCAATCTGGAGCGCATCAAGCCTGACAGCGCCGAAGCGGTGCGGGCGGCGGGCGAGACGATGGTGACCTTTTCCGCAGACATGGCGGCGACCGAGAAGGATTTGAAGACCTTTCTTTACAAGCATCTCTACCGGCATGACGAGGTGATGCGCGTTCGCATTGAGGCCGAGCAGATCGTGCGCGACCTGTTCGATGTCTATTTCGCCGATCCGCGCGCCATGCCGGACGGTTGGCGGGAGGGGCTCGACCGGGCGGAGGACCGCATCAAGGCGCGCAGCGTCGCCGATTTCCTGGCGGGGATGACGGATACCTACGCCTTGAAGGAACACCGCCGTCTGTTTGACCATACGCCCGATTTAAGCTAGGGCGGGCGCGATTTGCCGGCCAATGAGCCGGTTCCCCTGCACAGTCCGCCAGAGCAAGACCCATGAACATCTTCGCCGATTTCAGCGCGCGAATCACAAAAGCCGTCGAAGCGCTTGATTTGAAAGACAGTAATGGCGTTTCGCCCGACCTGTCGCGCATCGCCGTCGAGCCGCCGCGCGACGCCAGCCATGGCGATCTCGCCACCAATGCGGCGATGGTACTGGCCAAGCCGACAGGGCACAACCCGCGGGCGCTGGCCGAGCGGCTGGTGGAAGTGCTGCGCAGCGACGCCGATGTTGCCGAAGCCGACGTCGCCGGTCCCGGCTTCGTCAATCTCCGGCTCAAGGACGCTTTCTGGCAGGCACATCTGACCGCGGTGCTCGGCGAGGGGCAAAACTACGGCCGCTCGACCATTGGTGGCGGCAAGAAGACCAATGTCGAATATGTCTCGGCCAATCCGACCGGGCCGATGCATGTCGGCCATTGCCGGGGCGCGGTTGTCGGCGACACGCTCGCCAATCTGATGGCCTTCGCCGGCTATGACGTCACCAAGGAATACATCATCAACGACGCCGGCGCGCAGATCGACGTGCTCGGGCGTTCGGCCTTCCTGCGCTACCGCGAAGCGCTGGGCGACGACATTGGCGAGATACCGGCCGGCCTCTATCCCGGCGATTACCTTGTGCCGGTCGGTCAGGCGCTGGCTGCCGAATTTGGCCGCAAGCTCTTGCAGATGCCCGACGATGAGTCGCTGGCAATCGTCAAGGACCGCACGATCGACGCCATGATGGTGATGATCCGCGAGGATCTGGCGTTGCTCAATGTGCATCACGACGTTTTCTTCTCCGAGCGCACGCTGCATGCCGACAATGCCAAAAAAATCCGCTCGGCGATCAACGATCTGACGCTGAAAGGCCATATCTACAAGGGCAAGCTACCGCCGCCCAAGGGCGAGAAGCCGGACGACTGGGAAGACCGCGAGCAGACGCTGTTTCGCTCGACGGCGGTCGGCGACGACATGGACCGGGCGCTGGTCAAGTCCGACGGCTCGTTCACCTATTTCGCCGCCGACGTCGCCTATCTCAAGGACAAGGTCGACCGCGGTTTCGTCGGCCTGATCTATGTGCTGGGCGCCGACCATGGCGGCTACGTCAAGCGGCTGGAAGCGCTGGCGCGGGCGATTGCAGGCGATGATCTGAAGCTGCAACTCACGGTGCTGCTGTGCAATCTGGTGAAGCTGTTTCGCGATGGCGAACCGGTTCGGATGTCGAAGCGGTCGGGCGACTTCGTGACCTTGCGCGAAGCGGTGGAGGAGGTGGGCCGCGATGCGATCCGCTTCATGATGCTCTACCGCAAGAGCGACGCGCCGCTCGACTTCGATTTCGCCAAGGTCACCGAACAGTCCAAGGACAATCCCGTGTTCTACGTGCAGTACGCTTCGGCGCGCTGTCATTCGGTGTTCCGGCAGGCGAGCGAGCAACTGGGCGAGGCCAATTTCGACCGCAACAGCCTGGCCGCGGCCTCGGCGTCGCTCACCGATGAGGGCGAGATCGGCCTGATCCGGAAGCTGGCTGAATATCCCCGGTTGGTCGAATCTGCGGCCCTTGCGCTGGAGCCGCACCGGCTGGCATTCTACCTCTACGATCTGGCTTCCAGCTTCCATGGACACTGGAATCGGGGCACCGAGAATGCCGACTTACGTTTTGTTAAGGTTAACGACCGACAATTGACTCATGCCAGACTAGGGCTGGTGCAGGCTGTTTCGGATGTTTTGACCTCCGGCCTGACGCTGATTGGGGCTGATGCGCCCACTGAGATGCGTTAGGTTTAACTAAAACACCTGTCACCATTTGCCCACATTGCGCTGGTAAGGGCCAACCCTACGCGACGTCCATGGCGTCCGAATGAGTGCGAGTTCGGGAACAATAATGGCAGACAGAACCCAGCTGAGAGTAGCCGACAACAACGACATCGCCGAAGATGATCCGTTCGCTGAACTGACCAGGATCATGGGTTTCGATCCGCGCCAGCCGGTCAAGCCGCAGGCGCCAGCCGTCGAGACGGCTGCGGACGAGGGCGATTTCGACATCGACCTCGAGAAGGAGTTGATGGGCGAATTCGGCGATGAAGTCGGTTCCATGGAGGCCAGCCAGCCAGCTCCCGAGGTTCACCAGCCTGCCGCTGAGCCCTACGAACCTGCTGCCGAGATTCGCGAGCCGGCTTTCGAAACCACCGATGCCGCGATGGACGATGCGCTGGCTGCTTCGCTGGAATATGATTTCGTCTTCGACGATGCCGCCGATCTGGATTTCGGCGCTGCCCCGCAGGCTGCGGCTGCTCCCGTTGAACCCTCGGTTGCCGAACCTTGGTTTGCCGAGCCCGCATCCGACGAAGCTGCATTCGATGACGATTTCGACAATGCCGTGGCCAGTTCACTGGAAAACGTATCGCCGCTCGAAGACGACCTGCCGATGGATGACGAGCTTGCCGCTTCGCTCGAGCAGGGGTTGCTGCTCGATGACGATGCGACCGTCGCCCATGCCGCAGATGTCGCGCAGGTTGCTGCTGCGCCTGCCGACGATCTCGCGTTCGACGATGATTTCGACAATGCCGTCTCGATGTCGCTGGAAGACGAGCTGACGCTGGACGGTCCTGCGCCGGCGCAGGACCAGTATGCCGCGCCAGTAGCCGAGGCGCCGATCCATACCTTCGACGCCGTCGGCTCCGCCGACCACGCTGTTGCCGACGAGGATTTTGCGGGTCATTTCGATGACGCGATGGCCGATGTCGACATGGACTTTGCGGCCCAGGATTTTGCAGCCCAGGATTTTGCAGCCCAGGATTTTGCGGCCGAGCATTTCGAGCCTCAGGCTTTCGAGGCTCAGCCTGTTGAGGCCGAGGATCCGGAAGAGCGCGATCTGGATGTCAGCGATCTGCAGGCCAGCGCGCCGGTTGAGATGGATGCGCCGGAAGTGGACGAGACGCCGGCCTGGACCGTGGAGGCCAGCCCCTCTCATGAGACTGCGCACGAAGCATTCGACGATTTCGATCTGAGCATCGATGATGCGCTTGCCGATCACGAGCCGGTGGCCGAGACCGCACCCGCTCCGGTTCAGCCAACTCCGGTCGCACCAGCCTATGTGGCGCCTACCAATATGGCGACCCCGGCCGCTCCGGTCGCTGACGAACGGACGTTGGAAGATGAACTCAACGCGCTGCTTGGCGCCATGACCACACCACGCCCGGCGCCAGTCGCCCCGATTCCGGTGGTCACCGAGCCCACCAGGGCTGCCGCCATCGAGCCCACCAGGACTTATGAGCCGGTTGCCCCGGTGCAGCGGTCCGTCGCGACGCCGGTCGCTCCGGTCGATAATCTCGACTGGGACCTGGACGAACACGCGCCTGCTCCTCAGGAGGCCCAGGCGGACGATGCCGATTTCGACGATCTGCTTGCCGGCGAACTTGAAGGCCATGTGCCCGAGATCGAGTTCGATGATCACGCCTTCGACGCGGCGCTGGCCAAGGGCATCGATCTCGGTCATGACGATACGGCAGCACCGGTCGCTGGCGATTGGCGCTCGACGCCGCCGGAGCCGGCGCGTTCGTGGAGCCGCGTGACTCCCACCCCGGCCCAGCCTTCCTTTGCAGCGCAGCCGCAACCTTCTTTTGCAGCGCAGCCGCAAGCTTCTTTTGCAGAAAAGCCGTCCATGCCGCCGGCGGCAGCGCCAAGCTATCGCGACCAGCCGGTTGCCGCTGCTGCCTATGTGGCGCCGACGCCATCGCGCCAGGCGCCGCCTCAGGCCTATGACGAGATGCCGGATGTCGAGACGGTCGATGTGCCGGAGCGTGTGGTGGCGATTGCCGACGACCTCGACATTCCAGAACTCAGCTTCGAGCAAGACGAGCCGGCCGCCTATGACGACATCGACGCCGAATTCGCCGGCATGCTCAACGACATGAACGCGGTGGAAGTGGCGCCGCCCACTGCCGCACGCAGTGCCGGCTATGATGACGATTCCTACAGTTCCAGCTTCAGTTCGGGCCACGAGCTCGACCAGCGCGCCTATGCGGCGCGGCCAGCCGAAGTGCTTGCAGCCACGCAAGCTCACCACGCCGATGCCGCCGGCGGCTTCGACATGGACGATCTGCCCGGCAGCCAGCCGGTTTCGCAGGCCGACGATTTCGCGGTCGACGAACTCGACTACGATCCGGATCTGGACGAGGCAATGGCGGTGCCGGGCCTCGCCGAGCAGGAAGCCGCACGGCCGCGCAGGAGCGGGCTGCTGGTCGCGGGGGTCGTTGCTGCGGTTGCGATTGCCGGCGGCCTTGGCGCCTTCGCCTTGTCGTTCGGCGGCAAGGGCGGCAGCGATGCGCCGGTCATTGTCAAAGCCGACAACAGGCCGATCAAGGTCAAGCCCGAAAATCCGGGCGGCGCCGTGGTGCCGAACCAGGACAACAAGGTTTATGATGCGGTCGCCAAGGGCACCAAGCCGGCCGAGCCGGTTCAGGAGAAGCTGGTCACCAACACCGAAGAGCCGGTCGATGTGAAGGCGCAGGAGCCTGAAAGCCGCGTCGTCGATCTGTCGCCCGACGATACTGCCCCAGGCCCCGACGCTGCCGGCAACCCCGAAGCTGCCGTCAACCCCGACGCTGCCGGCAACCCCGACGCGGCTGTCGCGCCGGCGCCAAAATCCGAGGACCGCATTGCGCAGGTGCTGCAGGAAGCCGAGAAGAACCCCGATACGGTCGCCGTTGCCCCGCGCAAGGTGCGGACCATGGTGGTCAAGCCCGACGGCTCGTTGGTGGCACGCGAGGACTCGACGCCGGCCGCGCCGCAGGTTGCGGCGACTGAGCCGCTTGACCCGGCGCCGCAGCACGTCGCCCCTTCGGCCGATGCCGAGCAGACCGGCACCGTGGCGCCTGCCGATCAGGCAAATAGCGACCAGGCAAGTGCCGAGACCGCCAAGCCGGTCAAGCCGGTGAAGCCGGCGGCTGCGCCGAAGGCTGAGACCCAGTCCGCCAACACGCCGCAGACGGTTGCCGTGGCGCCGCAGCGCCCGTCCGACCAGCCGGTCGACGTGGTCGGCGAGGTCAAGCCCGACCAGGTTGCCTCCATCCCGGCGACGGCTTCGACATCGGGCGGTTCGTGGTCGATGCAGATCGCTTCGCAGCCGACGGTCGAAAGCGCCCAGGCCAACTACGCCGACCTGCAGCGCCGCTATGGAAATGTGCTCGCCGGTCGCACCGCCAACATCGTCAAGGCGGAGATCGCCGGCAAGGGCACCTTCTACCGTGTCCGGGTGCCTGCGCAATCGCGCAACGATGCGATCAATCTGTGCACCAGCTACAAGGCTGCCGGCGGCAACTGCTTCGTGTCTCGGTAAGGCCGGATCCAATTATCAGAGCCGGTGCGTTCCCAAGGGTCGCGCCGGCTTTTTCATGTGGATGGGCGAGAGGTTGAGGCGCTTGCCGTCCGGGGAGATTCCCTTTGCCGGCGCGAAGCCCTAAACTGGTGGAATGACCGAATCAAAATCCATGATCCTCGGCTGTGCCGGGAAATCGCTGACCCGCGAAGAAATCCGTTTCTATCGCAATGAATGCCCGTGGGGCTTCATCCTGTTTGCGCGCAACATCGGCGAAACCGAGCAGATCCGCGATCTGGTCGCCGAAATGCGCGACTGTATCAGGCGCCCCGATGCGCTGGTGTTCATCGACCAGGAAGGTGGCCGGGTGCAGCGCCTGCGGCCGCCGCTGGCGCCGAACTATCCCGCCGGCGGCGCGCTCGGTGCATTGTGGCGCAAGGACCATGATGCCGGCACCCGCGCTGCCTGGCTGATGGCGCGGCTGCACGCCTTCGACCTGTTACGCTACGGTATCTCTGCCGATTGCCTGCCGGTGCTGGACGTGCCGATCGAGGGCGCCAGCGACGTCATCGGCGCGCGCGCCTATGGCAAGGAGCCGCGCCCGGTCATCGAACTCGGCCGCGCGGCGGCGGAAGGGCTGATGTCGGGCGGCGTGCTGCCGGTCATGAAGCACATTCCGGGTCACGGGCGCGCCTTTGCCGACACGCATTTCGAACTGCCTGTGGTCGATGCCTCGCTGAGCGACCTGCAGCGGCATGATTTCGCCCCTTTCCGCGAGCTTAGCCATCTGCCGATGGCGATGACGGCGCATGTCGTCTATAGCGCCATCGATCCGAACAACCCGGCGACCACGTCAGGCAAGGTCATCGACGAGATCATCCGCCGCGAGATCGGCTTCGACGGGCTGTTGATGAGCGACGACACCTCGATGAAGGCACTTTCTGGGGATTTCCCGACAAAGGCGGCCTCGATCCTTGCGGCGGGCTGCGATCTGGTCCTTCACTGCAATGGCGTTTTCGAGGAGATGGCGGGCATCGCATCGCGAACCACGGGACTTGAAGGGACATCGCTGGAGCGCGCCAAGCGGGCGCTGACCTATATAAGGGATCGCGACCGGGCCGACGAAACCGAGATACGCGCCGAGTTTGCCACCTATTTCGATGCGGTGGCCTAGAGACGGATGATTTCAGGTCTGTTCGACCTGAAATCTGAATCCGTCTCTAAATTAGATAGAGAGAGCATGATGTCGTCCGAAAACCGCTTCACACTTTTCGGCATCATGCTCTAACCAGAGGTAAAGGAACAAGTGGCGGAGACATTGGACAGCAAGGCTGCGAAGGCCGCACCGATGGACCGTCTGTGGGCCGAGAACGACGATTCACGGGTCACCGGCGACCCGTCGCTTGTCGTCGACGTCGCCGGGTTCGAAGGTCCGCTCGACCTCTTGCTGCATCTCGCCCGCAACCAAAAGGTCGATCTGTCGCGGATTTCCATCTTGGCGCTGGTCGAGCAGTATCTGACCTTCGTCGAGACGGCGAGGGCGCTAAGGCTTGAGCTTGCCGCCGACTACCTGGTGATGGCGGCGTGGCTGGCCTTCCTCAAGTCGAAGCTCCTCATCCCCAAGCAGCCCGGCGAGGAAGGCGAAAGCGGCGAGGAACTGGCCGCGGTGCTGCAGTTCCGGCTGAAGCGTCTGGAGGCCATGCGCGACGCCTCGGCAAGGCTGGTCAACCGCAACCGGCTCGGCCGCGACGTGTTTGCACGCGGCATGCCTGAAATGGTCATCGTCGAGAAGCGTAACGCCTATTCGGCCTCGCTCTACGATTTGCTCACCGCCTATGCGCAGCAGCGCCAGAAACAGGCGATCACCAATGTGACAATTGCCCGGCGTGGCGTGTGGTCGCTCAAGGATGCGCGCGATATCCTGACCCGGCTGATCGGCTCGCTGCGCGACTGGACGGCGCTGGACAGCTATCTGATCAATTACCTGACCAGCCCGGACGAACGGCGTACCGCGATTGCCAGCTCGTTCGCGGCGTCGCTGGAACTGGTGCGCGAAGGCAGCATCGAGATGCGACAGGACCAGGTGTTCGCGCCGCTCTATCTGCGCGGCCGCGCGCAACCAATCAAGGCAGTCGAGGTGGCATCATGAGCGAACGCGCCAACGCTTCGGTCATTCCGTTCAAGGTCGAAGAAGAGACCGAGGAGGGCATTATCGCCCAGGACCCGACTGATACCCTGCTTCTGAATCCTGGCGAACGGCTGCATATGGCCGAAGCCATACGCATGGCCGAGGCGATCGTGTTCGCCAGCGCCGAGCCGGTCAGCGAAAAGCAGCTCGCAGCCAGATTGCCCGATGGCATCAGCATTGCCGCTGCCATGGCTGAGCTGCAGCAGATCTATGCGCGGCGCGGCGTCAATCTGGTTCGGGTCGGCGATGCCTGGGCGTTCCGTACCGCCGGCGATCTCGCCTTCCTGATGAGCCGCGACACTGTGCAGCAGCGCAAGCTGTCGCGCGCCGCGCTCGAAGTGCTGGCGATCATCGCCTACCACCAGCCGGTGACGCGCGCCGAGATCGAGGACATCAGAGGCGTCGAGACCTCGAAGGGCACGCTGGATACGCTGCTCGAAACGGAATGGGTGCGCATGCGCGGCCGCCGCCGCACGCCCGGCCGTCCCGTCACCTACGGCACGACAGACACTTTCCTCGACCATTTCGCACTGGAGGAGATCCGCGATCTTCCCGGGATGGACGAACTGAAGGGGGCAGGGCTGCTCTCCGGCCGCATGCCGTCGAATTTCGCCATCCCGTTGCCGCCGGCCGATCCGGACGCGCTGACCGAGGACGAGGATGCGTTGACCGACATCGATCTCGAGGAACTCGGCCTGCTGACGCCGCGCGTCACGGAAGATTGACCGCAAGCCGCTGTCAAAAAGCTGCATTGCTGCGGTAGATGCGCCGATTGGTAGCGGGCAGCTTTGCCGAAAATGCGTGACATAAGCCGCGCCTTCATAAACTTTGTCGCTGTTGTGTTTGAATCCCAACGCGAAAACGCATAGATCATCGCCAGGGAAAACATTCGAGAGAGAGTTACAATGGGTTCATTTTCGATTTGGCACTGGATGATCGTGCTGGTGATCGTGCTGCTGGTGTTCGGCCGCGGCAAGATACCCGAGCTGATGGGCGACATGGCCAAGGGCATCAAGAGCTTCAAGAAGGGCATGGCCGACGACGATACCGCCGAAGACAAGCGCACCGTCGAGCACCGCCCGGACGAGACCGTTTCGGCAGTGAAGGAAAAGGCCAGCAAGAGCTGAGCCGAAGGTTGTTGCTTTTGTGCAAGTCGTTGTCCCAAAACCGCTTCGCACTTTTGGGCGACAAGCACTAGTCGGAACTGATTGCCATGTTTGAAGTCGGCTGGACCGAAATGCTGGTGATCGCGATCGTCATGATCGTGGTCGTCGGACCCAAGGATTTGCCCAATATGCTGCGCACCTTCGGCCGCACGACGGCGAAGCTGCGTGCCATGGCCTCCGACTTCCAGAAGCAGTTCAACGAGGCGTTGAAGGAAGCCGAGCTCGACGACGTCAAGAAGTCTGTCGATACGCTGCGCGGCCTCAATCCGGCGGCCGAAATCCGCAAGCAGCTCAATCCGTTCGAACAGGCGGCAGCCGAGGTTCGCTCCGGCGTCGATGCGGTGATGAAGCCGAAGCCCGCCGTCGACCCCTCAACGCCCGCGGCAGAAACACCACAGCCGGCCGAGCCGCTCAAGAACGGCGCGACGGTGATGCCGGGTGTCAACGGACCGGAGACAGCGCCGGCGGCGCCGATCCTTCCGGCGATGACCGATCAGGCGGTGGTGACACCGGCTGCAGCAACAGCAGCGCCACGAAACGCGCGCGCCAAGGGGGCCGCGATATCAAAGGCCCCTGCAACCAAAACAGCGGCAGCCAAGGCAGCACCGGCAAAGCCGGCGCCTGCGGCGAAGGTTGCGGCCAAGCCGTCAGCGGCGCCCGCCAAGGCTGCACCCGGAAAAGCCGCCACCAAGCCCGCTGCTGCACCGAAGGCAGTCGCAAAGGCTGAGCCGAAGCCTGCGCCGGCCACGAAGCCCGCGTCCAAGAAGACGGCGGGGGCCGCCAAGTGAGCATTACGGACAGCGAAAAGGACGAGATCGAGAAGTCGTCGGCTCCGCTGATGGAGCATCTGATCGAACTGCGCCGGCGGCTGATCTGGTCGATCGGCGGTTTCTTCGTCGCCTTCCTCGTCTGCTTCTTCTTTGCCAAGAAGCTGTTCAATCTTTTGGTCGTTCCGTTCAAATGGGCCACGCAGTGGGCCGGGCTCGATCCGCACAAGGTCGAGCTGATCTATACGGCGCCGCAGGAATTCTTCTTCACCCAGGTCAAGCTCGCCATGTTCGGCGGCATGGTCATCGCCTTTCCGCTGATCGCCACGCAGATCTACAAATTCATCGCGCCAGGCCTCTACAAGAACGAACGCAACGCGTTCCTGCCGTTCCTTATCGCATCGCCGATCCTGTTCCTGATGGGAGCGTCGCTGGTCTATTTCTTCTTCACGCCGATGGTGATGTGGTTCTTCCTCGCCATGCAGCAGGCCGGCACCGACGACCAGGTGCAGATTTCGCTGCTGCCGAAAGTGTCGGAATATCTCAGTCTGATCATGACGCTGATCTTCTCCTTCGGCCTGGTGTTCCAGCTGCCGGTGGTGACCAGCCTGATGACGCGGGTCGGCATGCTGTCGTCGAAGGCGCTGGCCGAGAAGCGCAAATGGGCGATAGTCATCGCCTTCGTCGTCGCGGCGGTGCTGACGCCGCCCGATCCGATGAGCCAGATCGGTTTGGCGATCCCGACCATCCTGCTCTACGAGGTGTCGATCTGGGCGGCCCGGCTGATCGAGCGCGATCAGGTCAAGCAGAAGCTGGCGCGCGAGAAGCAGGAAGCCGCCGAAGCCGTGGCCGAAAAGGCGGCGGACGCGTCCTCAAAGCAGGCTCGTTCATAGGCTGTCGCGTTCGGGTATCCGCGTTAGCGGAAAAACGCGACAGCCGCTGACCCTCATCTTGCATCGATGAAGGATGCGGTTTACCCCCTCAGCCTTATTCTGAGGACGAACCAACCATGCTTGATATCAAATGGATTCGCGACAACCCGAAGGCCCTTATCGAGGCGCTGGCCAAGCGCTCGTGGTCGGCTGACGAGGCGCAGTCCACGGTCGATGAGCTGATCAAGAAGGACGAAGCGCGGCGCGAGCACGTCACCGAGCTGCAGACCAAGCAGGAACGCCGCAACGCCGCCTCGAAGGAGATCGGCAACGCCATGCGTTCGGGCGACACGGCACTTGCCGAAAAGCTCAAGGCCGAAGTCGGCGATATCAAGACCTTCATCCAGAATGGCGAGGCGTGCGAGCGCGAGCTCGACAAGACGCTGAACGATGCGCTGGCGGTGCTGCCGAATGTGCCGCTCGACGACGTGCCGGTCGGCAAGGACGAGCACGACAATGTCGTCAAGCATATCGTCGGCGAGGTGCCGACCCGGCCGAACTGGGTGAAGGAGCATTTCGAGATCGGCGAAGCGCTCGGCATGATGGATTTCGAGCGGGCGGCAAAGCTGTCGGGATCACGCTTCACCGTGCTGAAGAGCGGGCTGGCGCGGATGGAGCGCGCCATCGGCCAGTTCATGCTCGATCTGCACACGACCGAGCATGGCTATGAAGAAGTCATCCCGCCACTGATGGTGCGCGACGAAGTGCTTTTCGGGACCAACCAGCTGCCGAAATTCGAGGACGACCTGTTCTTCGTGCAGCATGGCGATGGCCGGCTCGGGTTGATTCCAACCGCCGAGGTCCCGCTCACCAACCTGGTGCGCGAAGAAATCACGGCCCATGAAAAGCTGCCGCTGCGCTATACGGCGCTGACGCCGTGCTTCCGCTCGGAAGCGGGCTCCGCCGGCCGCGACACGCGCGGCATGTTGCGCCAGCACCAGTTCTACAAGGTCGAGCTGGTCTCGGTCACCGACCAGGAGTCTTCGCTCGCCGAGCACGAGCGGATGACGCAGTGCGCCGAAGAGGTGCTGAAGCGACTGGAGCTGCCGTTCCGCACCATGGTCCTGTGCACGGGCGACATGGGGTTTGGCGCGCGCAAGACCTACGACATCGAGGTCTGGCTGCCCGGCCAGAACGCCTATCGCGAAATCTCGTCCTGCTCGGTCTGCGGCGACTTCCAGGCCAGGCGCATGGATGCCCGCTACAAGGACCGGGATGGCAAGGGCAACCGCTTTGTGCACACGCTGAACGGTTCGGGCACCGCTGTCGGCCGTGCGCTGATTGCCGTCATCGAAAACTACCAGAATGAGGATGGCAGCGTAACCATTCCTGAAGTGCTGCGGCCTTATATGGGCGGTCTGGCGAAGATCGAATCGAAGTAATGCGCATCCTTCTGACCAATGATGACGGCATCCATGCCGAGGGCCTGGCGTCGCTCGAACGCATCGCCCGCACGCTGTCGGACGATGTCTGGGTCGTGGCGCCGGAGCAGGACCAGTCCGGCTACGCGCACTCGCTGTCGATCTCGGAGCCGCTCCGGCTGCGCAAGATCGGCGAGAAACACTACGCCGTGCGCGGCACGCCGACCGACTGCGTCATCATGGGCGTCAAGAAGATCCTGCCTGGCGCGCCGGACCTGATCCTGTCCGGTGTCAATTCCGGCGCCAACATCGCTGACGACGTCACCTATTCCGGCACCGTCGCCGGCGCCATGGAAGGCGCGCTGCTCGGCATCCGCTCGATCGCACTCAGCCAGGGTTATTCCTATGTCGGCGAGGACCGCGTCGTTTCCTATGAGACCACCGAGGCGCTGGCGCCGGCGTTGCTGAAAAAGCTCGTCGCCATGCCGCTGCCGGACGGCGTGCTGCTCAACGCCAACTTTCCCAACTGCCTGCCTGACGAGGTTGCCGGCACCGTCGTGACGTCGCAGGGCAAGCTGGTGCACAGCCTTTGGGTCGACGAGCGCCGCGACGGGCGCGGCCTGCCTTATTACTGGCTGCGCTTCGGCCGCGAGCCGGTCGAGGGCAAGCAGGGCACCGATCTCCATGCTCTGCACAACCGGCTGGTGTCGGTGACGCCGCTGCAGCTCGACCTCACTGCGCATGAAATCCGTGACCAACTGACCAAAGCGCTGTCTGATTAAGGTGTTCGCATGAAGAAGGTTCTGGCATGAACTTGCCGCTCGACGATCGCGAGGGTTTTGCCGCTTTCCTGCTGCGCCTGCGCGGCCAAGGCGCGGTGCCGAAGGCGCTGATCGCAGCCTTCGAGGCGACGCCGCGGCGCGGCTTCCTCAACGGCCAGTTCCATTCCATCGCCTGGTCGGACGGCATGCTGCCGATCGAATGCGGCGAGGCGATCGAGGGCGCCGATCTGCAGGCGGCGGTGATTGCGGCCCTGGCAATAGAGCCCGGCAACCGGGTGCTGGAGATCGGCACCGGCTCGGGCTACACGGCAGCGGTGATGTCGCGGCTCGCGGCGCGCATCGTCAGCGTCGACCGCTACAAGACGCTGGCCGAGCAGGCCAGGCAACGCTTCGAGGCGCTCGGCATCGGCAATGTCATCGTGCGTCAGGCCGACGGTTCCAACGGCCTTGCCAATGAAGCGCCGTTCGACCGCATCGTAGCCTGGGCGGCTTTCGACAGCCTGCCGCGCTTCCTGCTCGACCAATTGTCGAGCGGCGGCATCGTCATTGCCCCGATCGGGCCGGAGGAGGGCGAGCAGGTGCTGGCCAAGCTGACCAAGGTCGGCAGCCGCTTCGAGCGCGAGGATATCGGCACCGTGCGCCTGCAGCCGATCCTGCGCAGCGTCGCGGCGGTTATTTAGGTGCACTGATATTCATGTGAGGCCGGCCTGCAAATGGCAGGTTCCTGCGCTTCCGGTGCTCACATGTTTGAGTACGCTCCGCTCCGGCCTTCGCCGGCCGAAGCCGTCATAAATGCCTCCGCTCTATGAAGGCTACGGCCGGCGTAGGCCGGTTCTCAGAACCTGTCATTTTCGACTCGGCCTGACCTGAATCTCAACGCACCTTCGGCGCGTTCGAAAATGTTTTAAGAAAATTTGCGTCTGATTCTATGGGGTTAACCCGCCAGTAACATTAACGCGCTTTAATCATGACCAGTGTGTACCGGGTCTGTGCGGGTTAGTGCGATGCAATTCAGTGTTTTGAAGGCAAACGGGCGTACTCTGTCGCGGGGCTGCGCTGTCCTCATGCTAGCCGGAGTGGCGGCGGGGTGTAGCTCCCAAGTCTCGCGGTTCAATGGTGTCGACGACGTCTTCACCTCCTCGACCAACAATCAGCGCGCCATCATCGACAAGCAGAGCACCGCTCAGCCCTATCCGGGCGATGTGGCGGCCGAGCCGATCGCTGCGGCACCTGTCGATGGCAGCCATAACCAGTCGGTCAGCCGCTCCAGCCTGGAGCCGGTCACCGTCCAGCAGATGCCGCCGCCGAGCGCGCCCAAAGCTGCTCCGATGCGCACCGCTTCCGCGCCGGCGCTTGCACCGGCACCGCATGTCGACAGAACGACCACCGGCACCGTCCGGCCGGCGAGGCCGTTCAAGAATGCCGGTGACTCCGATCCGAAACCAGTTGCGGCTGGTACGCCGCATGCGACCGAGATCGTGGTCAGCGACGGCGAGACCATTTCCGGCATCGCTCATCGCTATCATGTGCCCGCCGACGTGATCATGAAGGTCAACGGCTTGAGCGCCACCAAGGGGCTGAAGACCGGTCAGAAACTGGTCATCCCGGCCTATGCCTATTCAAGCAAGGGGACAGAGCCGAAACTTGCCGACGGCAAGCCGGCAAACAGCCCCAAGGCGCCGGCGCCGGAAAAGGTCGCCGTGCTGCCGCAGCAGCCGAAACTCAAGGACGGCAAGTCCGCCGCGCAGGTTGACGCTTCGGCAGCGAACAAGCCGAAGACCGACAAGCCGGCGCAGACGGCCTCGGCCGCGCCAAAGGCCGGCGCGGGCACCTACACGGTCCAGTCGGGCGAGACCATGTCCTCCATCGCCAGGAAGACCGGCGTTGGCGTCGTTGCCCTGAAGCAGGCGAACGGCGTGCAGAACGGCCTGCTCAAGATCGGCCAGACGCTGAAGGTTCCGGCAGGTGGCACCGCAACGGTCGCCAGCGCCAAGCCGGCCAAAGTTGATCCGGTGACGACCGCGACCACCCAACCGGCGGCAAAGCCGACGGAGACACTCGCCACCTACACGCCGCCGAAGAAGGACGCCAAGGTTATCCAGCAGGCCGAGGACGACGATGCTGTTGCGCCCGATGCCACCGGCATCGGCAAG
Source organism: Mesorhizobium sp. M0292 (assembly GCF_040321695.1). Taxonomy (NCBI): domain Bacteria; kingdom Pseudomonadati; phylum Pseudomonadota; class Alphaproteobacteria; order Hyphomicrobiales; family Phyllobacteriaceae; genus Mesorhizobium; species Mesorhizobium sp. M0292. The sequence goes on along the minus strand of NZ_JAMYSB010000006.1, from coordinate 256,312 downwards.
ATGCGTTGGCCGGTGCGTGGCCGCGTCATCTCCAATTTTGGTGGCGGCAAGGATGGTGTCGACATCGCCGTGCCTGAGGGGACGCCGGTCAAGGCGGCCGAGAACGGCGTGGTCATCTATGCCGGCGACGGCCTCAAGGAATTCGGCAATACGGTGCTGGTGCGCCACGAAAACGGGCTGGTCACCGTCTATGGCCACGCCAGGTCGATCGAGGTGCAGCGCGGCCAGAAGGTCAAGCGCGGCCAGGAAATCGCGCTGTCGGGCATGAGCGGCACCACCGACTCGCCGAAACTGCACTTCGAAGTGCGCAAGAACTCGGCACCGGTCGACCCCTCTGGCTATCTCGAATAGTCGGGCGAATAGAACAATAAACGTTTTGCAGGCCGTCTGACCTCCAGTCCGGCCCGCCGGCTCAGCCCGCTCCGCAAGGGGCGGGCTTTTTCAGTGACCTGACGGAAATTAATCAGTCGTTCAGCGGCTTGCCGAGCCGGCCGGCCAAATCCTGGGTGAATTGCCAGGCGACGCGACCCGAGCGGCTGCCGCGTGTCGTTGCCCATTCCAGGGCGTCGGCGCGCAGTTGCTCCGGGTCGATGGTAAGCCCGTGATGGCTGGCATAGCCGTTGACCATGTCGAGATATTCGTCCTGCGAGCACTTGTGGAAGCCGAGCCACAGGCCGAAACGATCGGACAGTGAAACCTTTTCCTCGACCGCCTCGGACGGGTTGATGGCGGTCGAGCGCTCATTGTCGATCATGTCGCGCGGCAACAGGTGCCGGCGGTTCGACGTGGCGTAGAAGATGACATTGGCCGGGCGGCCCTCGACGCCGCCTTCAAGGGCTGCCTTAAGCGACTTGTAGGAGGTGTCGTCATGGTCGAAGGAGAGGTCGTCGCAAAACAGGATGAAGCGAAACGGCGCCGCCTTCAGCAGGCCCATCAGCCTGGGCAGCGTGTCGATATCCTCGCGATGGATCTCGATCAGCTTGAGCGGCGGGTCGGATTTTGCCCTGGCGTTGATCTGCGCATGCACGGCCTTGACCAGGGAGGATTTGCCCATGCCGCGCGCGCCCCACAACAACACATTGTTGGCGGCATGGCCGGCGGCGAAGCGTTCCGTGTTGTCGACCAGAATGTCGCGCACGCGGTCGACGCCGCGGATCAGGCCGATGTCGACGCGGTTGACCTTGCGCACCGGCTCGAGATAGCCGGGATCGGCCTGCCAGACAAAGCAATCGGCCACGGCAAGATCGGTCTGCGGCACTGGCGGCGGAGCGAGGCGGGTGACCGCCTCGATCAGGCGGTCGAGCTTTTGGTTCAGGGCCTCGATGGTGCTGTCGGTCATGTCTCGTCTTTTATGTTTCCGCACGAACGTGCGTAGGGGCCGAAATCGTCTTGATCCGGGCGAGATAGAAACTGGTTCCAAGCTTTTGTTTGGGCATGATCTTTTGCGAAAACCACGCCCGTATTCCGGGAGCATGCTCTAACACGGGTCAACCGGCCGGAAAAGCAGCTGAAAGCCCGGCCGCGCAGTTGCATTGGTAACTTTACCCACTATATTCCGGCCAAATTTGGCGAGGCCGCCCTACGGCCTTCTTCGTAACCAGGAGTTCTTGATGTTCGTCACACCGGCATACGCCCAAGCTACCGGAACTCCGCTTGGTCCGTTCGGGGATATCGGCATGATACTCCCGTTCGTTCTGATCTTCGTGATCATGTATTTCCTCATCATCCGGCCGCAGCGCGCCCAGTTGAAGAAGCGCCAGGAGATGATCTCGGCCGTGCGCCGTGGCGACACGGTCATCACCGGCGGCGGCTTCGTCGGCAAGGTGACCAAGGTGATCGACGACAATGAGCTTGAGATCGACCTTGGCGGCGGCACCAAGGTGACGGCGCTGCGCTCGACGATCGCCGATGTTCGGGTCAAGGGCGAGCCGGTGGCCAACCAGAACGCCAAGAAGTAAGCCAGTTTCCCAAGCGGAGCGATCCGCGGGCAGAGCTCTGACAAAGACGGCGTATGGTCCATTTTTCGCGCCTGAAAATGATCCTGATCTGGCTTGCTATGGCCACAATGCTCGTCGACGCGCCCAGTCTTCACGCTGCCGGCGCGGACGTGCTGCTTCGATTGGACGCGACCGATGTGATCGATCGCCGGTTGGAGGCGACGCGTGACGAAATCAGGACGCTGCTGCGCGATGCAAGGATCGGCTATACTGGTCTTGCTAAGTCGGGTCGGGCCGTTCAGGTGCATATCACCGACGCCGCTCAGGTCGGCGCGGCCAAGATGGCATTGGAGGCGGTGACTGATCCTGTCCTTGGCAGCGCTGGTCCGGTCCAGGAAGTGATCCTGGATGATACCGGAGCAGCGTTGCTCAAGTTCACGGTAACAGACACAGGTATCAAGTATCGGATGTCGATCGCGCTTGCGCAGTCGATCGTGGTCATTAAGAATCGCCTGCGTGATCTTGGTGTAGCCGACCCAGTAGTGCGGCCAGAGGGCGAAGACGGTATGCTGGTCCGGACCTCGGGCGTTGCGGATTTGCAAAGGCTGAGGAGAATTCTCACCCGAACCGGAATGCTGACTTTTCAGTGGGTTGATGAGTCGATGCCGGTCGCTGATGCGATCAATGGCCGGACGCCCGCTGGCTCGGTGGTGGTTTATTCGAAGGACGATCCACCGGTTCCCTATCTGGTTGAGAGCCGAACGATCGTTTCCAGTGACGACATTGTCAATGCTCAGGCGACTTCCAACTCCGTCACAAATGAGCCGGCGGTTTCGTTCACCTTCGATTCCAGGGCAACGGCACGCGTTGCGCAGGCGACCTCGCAGAATGTCGGCAAGCTATTTGCGATGATCCTCGACAACCAAGTGCTTTCGGTGCCAGTCGTCCGCGAGCCAATTCTTAACGGCCGCGGCCAGATATCGGGCAACCTTACAAAGGAGAACGCCGATGATCTGGCCTTGCTTTTGCGTTCCGGACCGATGCCTGCACAATTGAAAATAGTCGAGTAGCGCACGATAGCGCCCGGCGGTGATCAGAATTAGAATGGAACCGACAGAGGCGATTGACGCCGAAACCGCTGCCGGCGGCAGCGCCAAATTGACCTCAGCGCGCTCGACAATCGGCGAAGTGCGGGTTAAGGGCGAGCCGGTGGCAAATAAGAACGCCAAGAAATAACCGAATTGTCGGCGGAACGATCCGCCAGTACGCCCTGACGGACAACGCCATATGCTGTATTTTTCGCGCCTGAAGATGATCCTGATCTGGATCGCCGTGGCCGTCACATTCATCCTTGCCGCGCCAAATCTCTTCCCGGCCAGCACATTGGCGCAATTGCCCAACTGGGTGCCGAAGCGGCAGATGACGCTTGGTCTCGATCTGCAGGGCGGTTCGCACATCCTCTTGCAGATGGACCAGAACGACCTGGTCAAGGCGCAGCTGGAAACGACGCGCGACGAGATCCGCACGCTGCTGCGCGATGCCAAGGTGGGCTATACCGGCCTTGGCGGCACCGGCAGGACCGTACAAGTGCGCATCACCGATCCAACCCAGATCGATGCCGCCAAGGCGGCGCTTAAGCCGCTGACCGATCCGGTCGCCGCCGGCCTGTTCACCGGTGGCTCCATCCAGGAGATGTCCCTGGATGATTCCGAAGCCGGGCTGCTCAAATTCACCGTCACCGACGCCGGCATCAAATACCGCACCTCGGCCGCATTGGCGCAGTCGATCGAAGTCGTCGAGCGTCGCGTCAACGAACTCGGCACCACCGAGCCGATCGTGCAGCGGCAGGGCGACGACCGTGTACTCGTCCAGGTGCCGGGCCTGCAGGATCCGCAAAGGCTGAAGGAGATCATCGGCCAGACCGCCAAGATGACCTTCCAGATGGTCGATACCTCGATGTCGGTGCAGGATGCGCTGAACGGCCGCCCGCCGGCAGGCTCCTCGGTGCTTTATTCGCAGGACGATCCGCCGGTTCCGTATCTGGTGGAAAATCGCGTCATCGTGTCCGGTGAAGATCTTGCCAAGGCGACGGCAACCTATGATTCCCGAAACAACGAGCCGGTGGTTTCGTTCGTCTTCAACTCGCGCGGTGCGACACGATTCGGCCAGGCGACGCAGCAGAATGTCGGCAAGCCGTTCGCCATCATCCTCGACAATCAGGTGATTTCGGCGCCGGTGATCCGCGAACCGATCCTCGGCGGCAGCGGCCAGATCTCAGGCAATTTCACCGCCGAAAGCGCCAACGACCTCGCCGTGCTGCTGCGCGCCGGCGCGCTGCCGGCAAAGCTGACCGTGATCGAAGAACGCACCGTCGGCCCGGGCCTCGGCCAGGATTCGATCCATGCCGGCAAGGTCGCCGGCATCATCGGCTCCATTCTCGTCGTCGCCTTCATGTTCGTCGCCTACGGACTTCTCGGCTTCCTCGCCAACATTGCGCTCGCCGTGCACGTGGCGATGATCGTCGGGGTCTTGTCGCTGCTTGGCGCGACACTGACCTTGCCCGGCATTGCCGGTATCGTGCTGACCATCGGCATGGCGGTCGATTCCAACGTGCTGATCTATGAGCGTATCCGAGAGGAGCGACGGGCCGGCCGTTCGGTCATCCAGTCGATCGACACAGGCTTCACCAAGGCGTTGGCGACCATCGTGGATTCCAACGTGACGTCGCTGATTGCCACGGTCGTGCTGTTCTATCTCGGCACCGGACCGGTCAAGGGCTTCGCCATCACCTATGCCATCGGCATTTTGACCACGGTGTTCACCGCCTTCACCTTCACCCGTCTGCTGGTGTCGATCTGGCTGCGCCGTGCGCGTCCGAAGGAATTGCCGCGTGCGCCGGTGACCTTCGTTCCGGCCGGCACGAAAATCCCGTTCATGGGCATCCGCCGCTGGACGTTCGCACTGTCCAGCCTGCTGTCGATCGCGTCGGTTATCGGATTCCTGACCATCGACATCAACTACGGCATCGACTTCAAGGGCGGCTCGATCATCGAGGTGCAGTCCAAGCAAGGCGACGCCGATATTGGCGATATCAGAAGCCGGCTGTCGGAGCTCAATATCGGTGAAGTGCAGGTCCAGCAATTCGGCGCGCCGAATGACGTGCTGATCCGCGTTGGCACCCAGGATGGCGGTGAGAACGCCGAGCAGACCGTCATCGACAAGGTGCGCGGCGAGCTGCAGGACAATTACGATTTCCGCCGCGTCGAGGTGGTGGGTCCCACCGTTTCGGGCGAACTGGCCAAGCAAGGCACGATTGCGATGATCATCGCGCTGATCGGCATCCTGGTCTATGTCTGGTTCCGCTTCGAATGGCAGTTCGCGGTCGGCGCAATCGTGGCGACGGTGCACGATGTGGTGATGACGCTGGGCTTCTTCGTCATCACCGGGCTCGAGTTCAACCAGTCTTCGCTGGCGGCGATCCTGACCATTATCGGCTATTCGCTCAACGACACGATCGTCGTCTATGACCGTGTTCGAGAAGATTTGCGAAAATACAAACGAATGCCGCTCCCACAATTGTTGAACAACGCCATCAACGAGACGCTGTCGAGAACGACGCTGACTTCGGTGACGACCATCCTGGCGCTGCTGGCGCTCGTGTTGTTCGGCGGCGAGGTGATCCGCTCGTTCACCATGGCGATGCTGTTCGGCGTCGTCTTCGGCACCTATTCGTCGATCTTCATCGCAGCGCCCTTGCTGATCCTGTTCAGGCTCAGGCCGCAGGGAGCGAGCGCCGATGAGGAGAAGCCGGTTGGTGGCGGCAAGGCCATGGCGACCTGACGGCTGCGCTGGTGGCAAAAGGCATCGTCATCCGCGAGGCGCATTTCCCCGGACGGGCGCCGATCGAAGCCTACGGCAATGGCGGCTTCCGCTTCGCCGACATGTCGCATCGCGGCTCGCTTCTTTGCCTGCCCTCCGGCATCCATGGCTGGGAGCCGGCCGATCCGCTGGCCCTGACGGCGGCGGATTTCGACCTGCTGCTGGCTGAGGCCGGCAAGGTCGAGATCCTGCTGGTCGGCACAGGCAAGGATTTGCGGCCCTTGCCGACAGCACTTCGGGCGGCGCTGAAAGCGGCTGGCATTGGCTCCGACCCGATGTCGACGGGGGCAGCGGTGCGGACCTACAATGTTCTGCTTGCCGAAGACCGCGCCGTGGCCGCGGCGCTGATCGCCGTCGACTGACGTGACCGATACAGCTGACATCGTCATGGAGACGGTGCGCGCCGGCGACCATGACCGCTATGTCAGCGCACTCTATGCACCGGCCAACAAGCGCGCGGCGCTGTTTTCGCTTTACGCCTTCAATGCCGAGATTGCGTCTGTCCGAGACCGCATCCACGAGGCATTGCCGGGCGAAGTGAGGCTGCAATGGTGGCGCGATGTCATCGCTGCTGAAGCCGCAGCCACAGGCAACCCGCTCGCCGATGCGCTGAAGGCGACGATTTCTGCCCATGGCCTGCCCAAAACTGCCTTCGACAACATGCTCGAGGCCCGCATCTTCGACCTCTATGACGATCCGATGCCGTCGCGCACCGATCTCGAGGGATATTGCGGCGAGACGGCGGCCGCGCTGATCCAGCTGGCGGCGATGGTGCTCGATCCCAATCAGGCGCCGCCCTTTGCCGAACTGGCGGGCAGGGCCGGCTGCGCCCAGGCGATGACCGGCCTGTTGCTGCTGTTGCCGCTGCATCGCCGGCGCGGGCAATGCTTCGTGCCGGCGGATATCCTTGCCGCGGTAGGCTCATCGCCGGAAGAGTTCGTCGGCGGCGACGACGGCCCCGGCGCTCAGCGCGCGGTGGCTGCGATGATTGCATTGGCGCAGGAGCATCTCCGCGCTTTCGAGCAAGGGGCGTCCGCACTTCCGGAAACGCTGCGTCCGGCGTTCCTGCCGCTGGCGCTGACCAGCGCCTATCTCGGCAAGATGGCCAATGGCCGCTCGCCGCTTGGTGGCGCAGCCCGGCTTTCGGCTCTGCGCCGGCATTGGCTGTTGCTCAGGCGCGCAACGCGGGGTTGGCCAGCGAGTTGACGTAAACGTCAATCGCGTTAGGACTCTGAGACTTGGCTATTCAGCAGCTTCCGATGTTTGCGCCGGCAGCCCTAGCCACTCCCGACAATCTGCCCGCGCGCGTGAGGTGATCGCGTGGCGCTTGGCCACCGTCTTGTCCTTGCCGCGCAGGCGTTTGCCTTCGGTCTTCGGTGCTTCCACCGGCGGGAACAGGCCGAAATTGACGTTCATCGGCTGGAACGAGCGTTTGCCCGGCTCGTCGTCGGAAACGATGTGGCCGCCGGTGATGTGGTTGAGCAAGGCGCCGAAGGCGGTGGTGAGCGGTGGCAGCGATGGCGCGTGGCCGAGCCGCTCGGCGGCGGCGAAGCGGCCGGCGAGCAGGCCGATCGCCGCGCTCTCGACATAGCCCTCGCAGCCGGTGATCTGGCCGGCAAAGCGCAGGCCCGGCCGCGACTTCAGCTGCAGCGAGGCGTCGAGCAAGGTCGGCGAATTGATGTAGGTGTTGCGGTGCAGGCCGCCGAGACGGGCGAACTCGGCGTTTTCCAGGCCCGGAATGGTGCGGAAGACGCGCACCTGCTCGGCATGCTTCAGCTTGGTCTGGAAACCGACCATGTTGTAGAGCGTGCCCAGCGCATTGTCCTGGCGCAGCTGCACCACGGCATAGGCTTTTACCGTCGGATTGTGGGCATTGGTCAGCCCCATCGGCTTCATCGGCCCGTAGCGCAGCGTCTCAACGCCGCGCTCGGCCATGATTTCGATCGGCAGGCAGCCGTCGAAATAGGGCGTGCCTTCCCACTGCTTGAATTCGGTCTTCTGGCCGTCGACCAGCGCCTGTACGAAGGCGAGATACTGGTCCTTGTCCATCGGGCAATTGATGTAGTCCTTGCCGGTGCCGCCGGGCCCAACCTTGTCGTAGCGCGACTGGAACCAGCAAATGTCCATGTCGATCGTGTCGAAATGGATGATCGGGGCGATGGCGTCGAAGAAGGCCAGCGCGTCGGCGCCGGTTGCCTCGGCGATCGACTGGGCGAGCGACGGCGCGGTCAACGGGCCGGTGGCGATGATCGCCTGGTCCCATTCCGCCGGCGGCAAGCCCGGCACTTCCTCCCGCTCGATGGTGATCAGCGGGTGCGCTTCGAGCCTTTTCGTCACCGCGTCGGAGAAGCCGTCGCGATCGACGGCCAGCGCGCCGCCGGCCGGCACCTGGTTGGCGTCGCCGGCACTCATGATCAGCGAGCCGGCCAACCGCATTTCGGCATGCAGCAGGCCGACGGCATTGTTCTCGGCATCGTCGGAGCGGAAGGAATTGGAACAGACGAGTTCGGCAAGCCCATCGGTCTTGTGCGCATCGGTGCCGCGCACCGGGCGCATCTCATGCAGGACGACGGGAACGCCGGCTTGCGCTGCCTGCCATGCGGCTTCGGAGCCGGCGAGGCCGCCGCCGACGACGTGGATAGGATTTTTGCTCATGAGCGCCGGAATAATCGCTTGGCGCGCCGTTTGCAATTGGCCGGTGCGAGCGTGGGTCATTGTCGTGCAGCGACGGAGCTCGACTTTCTTATGTCCGCGGCGACGGTCTGATGGCGGCGTAAAGCGCCTCGATCGACTGCATGCGCAATTGAAAAGCCTGCCCAAAAACAACAACACCCGCCGCGGGAGGAGGTGCGGCGGGTGTCGTTTTTGGGGCCGATCCTCGGGAGGAGGTGGGGATCGGCCGTATTCGCCATCGCCGGGGAGGAGGTCGGCTTTGACGAAATTCTTTTCGCCGGATCGAGGGAGGCGAAATCCCTGGAAGACGAACTGCGTTCACTTTGAAGACGAACTAGCGTTCGCTTCGGAAAGACGAACTGCGTTCGCTTTGGAAACAGCGCCCGCCGCGGGAGGAGGTGCGGCGGGCGCCGTTTTGGTGGTCAACCCTCGGGAGGAGGTGAAGGCTGACCGTATCCGTCAGGGTCGGGGAGGAGGTCGACCCTGGCGAAATTCTGGCTAGATCGTCGCCCTGCGGGCGATGATCTTGATCTCGTCACGGACGATGCCGAGATCATGGAGCTGACGGTTCGAAAGGCGACCCAGCTCGGTAACGGTGTCGCGGTAAACGCGCCAGTTACGATAGTTGCGGATCAGGTTCATTGTCGTTCTCTTTTTCAAAACTGGTTCGGACCATTTGCGATCCGAAGAGGATTAGACCGCCTTGCGGGCGACGTAGTGGATGTCGCTGCGGCTGATGCCGAGGTCGGTCAGTTCACGGTTCGACAGGCGGCTCAGCTCTGAGACGGTGTCCCGGTAGCGGCGCCAGTTGCGGTAGTTGCGGATCAGGTTCATGGTAGTGCTCGTTTCGTCTTTCTTCGGATCATTCCGTTTGTGTACGAACAGTAAATAGGCTGGGTAATATCGATTTAAAAGTGCTGTTGGCGCATGGCAGCAATGCAAATTGTGCAATGCAACATTAACGCGCGTTCACGGCTTCGTCATGAAGAGACCCGAATCGGAAAATGACGTTGCGTCAACGATTTGAGCGGATCGGCTGTCAGAAAGACCAAGCTGGGGGAGAAGCGACATGGCGAGTTATTCGTCACGGGCGAGGGCCGATATCGGGCGGTGGCTGCAGGCCGGCCTGATCGACGCGAAGACGGCCGATGCGCTTAAGTGCGACATCGACGCAAACGAGCGCAAATCGCTGAGCTTCGGCACTATATTGGCCATGATGGCGGCGCTGCTGTTCGGCGCCGCGATCCTGCTCTTCGTCGCCGCCAACTGGGACGCCATCCCGCGGCTGGTGCGGGTCGCGGCACTGTTTGCCGTCATTCTCGCCGGCTATGTCGGCGGCGCGGTGTTGAAGATGCGCGACCATGCGGCGATCGGCGAGGCGCTGTGGATCGTGGCCGCCGCGGCCTTCGGCGGATCGATCGCGCTGATCGGCCAGATGTACCATCTCACGGGCGACGAGGCCTCGGCCATCGTCACCTGGGGCATCGGCACGGCACTTGCCGCGGTGGCGTTGCGCTCGAACCCGCTGACGGTCGCTGCCGTCGGCATATCCATTGCCTGGCTGTTCGTGCGCGCGTTCGACTTTTATGACCGCCCCGTATTTCCGGATTTCTTCGTCGTGATGGCGCCGGTGCTTTTTGTCGTCTCATTCTGGACGCGTAGCCAGCCGGCACGCCACTTGATCATTCTCTCGGTCATTTTCTATATCGCGGTGCGCGGCCTGGACCAGAACACGCTCGCCCTGGCTATTCCTCTGGTCGCGGTGTCGGCGCTGCTGTTTGCGGTTTCGATCTTCGCCGCTGGGCCGGCCGACCGGATCTTGCAACTCGGCGGGCGGTTGCCTTTGCACGCCTTGATCGGCTTTCTCACCGGGCTGGCGATGATGCAGATCGAACTGGGCGATGACAACGCCTTCAGCAACGGCTTTGCCATTGCGTCGGTCATCGCACTGGCCGGCATTGCCGCGGCGATCATGCTGGGCGGGCGCGAGAGCAGGGGGCTGCGCTGGGTTGCCTATGCCGGCTTTGCCTTCGAGCTCGCCATTATCTATGTCGTGACCTTGCAGACGATGCTCGGCACGGCCGGCTTCTTCCTGGCTGCCGCAGTGCTGTTCGGCATCCTGGCTCTCGTCATCATCCGTGTGGAAAAACGCATGAAGGCCCCGGAAGGAGCGGCAGCATGATGTCGGGAAAGAAACTTGTCATCTCGGCGCTGGTCCTGGCGCTCGTCCAGATCGGCTTCCTGAGCTGGATCATCGCCGGCCGCGCGGCGATCCTGCGCAACGGCAAGGAGGTCTTGCTGAAAGTCGAGCCGGTCGATCCGCGCGATCTGCTGCGCGGCGACTATATTATCCTCGGCTATGAAATATCGCGCTTGCCGGTGAAGCTGATCGCCAACATCCCGGCCGGCCAGCTCGTGAGCGAGAACACGCCGATCGTGGTCCGGCTGAAGCCGGGTGCCGACGGCTATTGGCATGCGACCACGGCCTGGTTCGGCAAGGCTCCGACGCCGGCGACCGCCGACGAAGCCGATATTGTCGGCCAGGTCGCGCCGGGCTGGACGCTTGATCCTGAATCCACGATCGCACCGCAATACGGCATCGACCGCTTCTACCTACCTGAGGGCCAGGGCATGGCGATCCAGAACGACATGCGGGTGCGGCCATTCGGCGTGCGCATCGCGCTCGCCGCCAGTGGCCAGGCACAGATCAAGGCGCTGATGGACGGCGACAAGACATTGTTTGAGGAACCGCTCTACTAGAAGACATTACCCAGGGCATGGATTTCGGCAACGATCGATCGCTTCGCCCTCATGCAAACCAGACGGGCGAAGACAATGCCGATTACGGTGACGACGCGCGAAGATATCAATCTCGATGCCGTTTTGCGCGTCGCCTGGAGAAACGACACGGTCGAAATCGGCGACAAGGCCTTGCAACGCATTGCCGAATGCCGCGCCTCGTTCCTGAAACTCATTGAGTCCGATCCGCCGCCGGTCATCTACGGCGTCACCACCGCGATGGGCGAGCTGGCAAGCCGCAAGCTCGAACTTGACGAGCGCGACCGCCATGCGCGCATCAAGGCTTTTGCTGCCGCCACATCGTTCGGTGAGCCATTGCCTGAGCGCGTCGTAAGGGCGATCGTGTTGGCGCGGCTGACCAACTTTATCGAAGGCAATGCCGCGACCACGCCGCGCATCGCACGGGCGGTCGCGGCGATGCTCGACGGCGGCCCGATGCCGGTGGTGCCGTCGCAAGGGCAGGGTGGCGCCGGCGAGATCCTGGCGCTCTATCCGCTGTTTGCTGCGCTTACCGCCAGCCTTGAGCTTGAGGTGAAGGAGCGCGGTTCGCTGATCAACGGCTCGCCCTGCGCGGCGGCACTGGTGGCGGACGCAGCACTTGCCGCGCGTCGTCGCCTCGCCATGGCGCACAAGGTGTTCGCGCTGTCGATCGAAGCGTTTCGTGCGCCGCTCGAGCATTATGATGCAGCGCTCGACGGGCTCTGGGGCGACGAACACGAAGCGGCCGCCTTGCAAGGGTTGCGGCAGTTTCTGGTCGGCGCAGGGGATGGACGGCGCAATTATCAGGCGCCGGTCAGCTACCGCATCGTGCCGCGTGTGCTCGGCCATGCGCATCGGGCGCTGGCCGGCGCCGAGCAGGCGGCGACCGTATCGCTGGCCTCGATCTCGGACAATCCAGTCTATATCCCGCCCGACGCGGCGCACCCGCTGGGGCGCTGCATCTCGACCGGCGGCTATCACAATGCCATGGCGACGCCGGCGCTCGACGATCTGGCGGCGATCTGGGCCGATCTCTGCCTGCTCTGCGACCGCCACGCCTCAAAGCTGCTGAACGGCAAGGTGTCGCTGCTGCCCGACCTGTTGATGACCGGGCGGCATTGGGCCGACAGCGACGGGCACGGCAATGTCGGCTATGTGCCGATGGCGATCACCGGCTATCTCGAACAGGCCAAACTCGCGGCGCAGCGCACCTTCATTCCGGGCACCGAATCGGCCGGCGCCGGCCAGGACGACGTCGCCACCACCGCATTCTTCGCCTGGACCAAGGAAGCGACGGCCGGCCGCTGCCTCGATGCGGCAATGGCGATGCTGGCCATGATCGCCTCGCAGGCCCTGTACGTGACTGAACGCGCCGCGCCGCCGGCATTGCAGGATTTTGTCGCGGATATCAGGAAGATCGTGCCGCCGGTCGACGCCGACCGGGTGCTGGGGCCGGAGCTGGCGAAATTGGCGGAGTGGTTTACCGGTCAAGTGTTTGAAGTGTAGGCCGTCGCCGCCAGTCCTCCTACGCCACGGCTTCGGAGGACACCCTTCGCTTTATCAAGCTCCTGGGTGGCCTGCCACCCGAAGCTCGATAGAGCGAAGGGTGGTGCGGATGAAGGGACTCGAACCCCCACGCCTTTCGGCACTGGAACCTAAATCCAGGGCGTCTACCAGTTCCGCCACATCCGCATTTGTCGGCAATCCCATGTAGCCATCATTCTGTCAATGTCGGGGCGAAAATGTCTGCCGTTGGGGCGGTCATTCGCTGCAACGCGAAGATGGTTGAAAATTGGCCTCGCCTGTGACAAAAGGCGTGTCAAATGTGACGGGACGCGCCGATCCGCTTCTGCAGAATGTGATAAGAAGTAGGAAAAACAAGAACTTATTCACATCTTGGAATGCAGTTTGGAAGAATTTGAGCCGTAATGTCGGTCAAATCGCCAGGTTCCGTACCAAAAGCCATTCCCGGCAAGATTGTACCGGCAGGCTGTGAACGGCAAGACGCCGTGGCAGCCTCTTTGGTGAAGATAAAGGTTTTACGATGCAGGTCACCGAAACGCTCAACTCCGGTCTCAAGCGCGAGATCAAGATCACCGTGCCGGCCGGTGATATGGAAGCCAAGCTGATGGCGCGGCTGTCCGACGCCAGGAACAAGGTCCGCATCAACGGCTTCCGTCCCGGCAAGGTGCCTGTGCAGCATTTGCGCAAGGTCTACGGCAAGTCGTTCATGGCCGAAGTGGTCAATGAGATCCTCAACGATTCGACCCGTTCGATCATCACGGGGCGCGGCGAAAAGGCCGCCATGCAACCTGAAGTGATCATGACGGAAGATGAGAAAGAGGCCGAGAAGATCCTGGCCGGCGGCGCCGACTTCGAATTCCGCCTCAACTACGAGGTCATCCCGGCGATCGAGATCAAGGATTTCTCCGACATCAAGGTGACGCGCCAGGTATTCGAAGTGCCGGACAGCGAGATCGACGAGCAGGTCCAGCGCGTTGCCGAATCGGCGCGCAGCTTCGAGCCGAAGACCGGCAAGGCCGCCGAAGGCGACCGCGTTTTGATCGACTATCTCGGCAAGATCGACGGCGAGGCCTTTTCCGGCGGCGCCGGCACCGACCAGCCGCTGGTTCTGGGTTCCAAGGAATTCATCCCGGGCTTCGAGGACCAGCTGATCGGCGCCAAGGCCGGCGACGAGAAGCAGGTCACGGTCACTTTCCCGGAAAACTACCAGGCAGCGCATCTGGCCGGCAAGGAAGCCACCTTCGACGTCACCGTCAAGGAAGTGTCCAAGCCCGGCGCGCTGGAAATCAACGACGAGATGGCCAAGAACCTCGGCCTGGAATCGCTGGAGCGCCTGCGCGACGTGGTGCGCGGCCAGATCGAGAACCAGTTCGGTTCGATGACCCGCCAGAAGGTCAAGCGCCAGCTGCTCGACCAGCTTGACGCGGCCTATTCGTTCGAGGCGCCGTCGAAGCTCGTCGATGCCGAGTTCAACAACATCTGGACCCAGGTCAACCGCGATCTCGAAGCCGCCGGCCGTACCTTCGCCGACGAGGAGACGACGGAAGAAGAGGCACGCGCCGAATATCTGCGGCTTGCCGAGCGCCGCGTGCGTCTCGGCCTGGTTTTGGCCGAGATCGGCGAGAAGGCCGGCGTCACCGTTTCCGACGAGGAACTGCAGCGCGGCCTGTTCGAGCAGGTGCGCCGCTACCCGGCCAACCAGCAGCAGGAAGCCTTCGAGTTCTATCGCAGCAATCCGGAAGCCCTGAACACGCTGCGCGCGCCGATGTTCGAGGAGAAGGTCGTCGACCATCTGCTCAGCCAGATCTCGGTCACCGACGTCAAGGTCAGCAAGGAAGAGCTGATGGCTGACGACGAAGAGGGCGATACCGCCAAGGCCAAGCCGGCGAAGAAGGCCGCTGCCAAGAAGGCCGACAAGGCTGAAAAGGCCGACGACGCGGAAGAGCCGAAGAAGAAGGCAGCCCCGAAGAAGAAGGCCGCCAAGGACGCCGAATAAGCGTCTGACGACAAGATCAGAAAAGGCCGCCCTCGAGGCGGCCTTTTTCGTTGTGGCGGATGTGCCTTGAGCCACCGCAGCCCACCTGAACCTTTGTACGGTCGACCTGTTCTACCTACCGGCCAGATTCTGTGGTACACAGGTGGCGCAATTCCATCTGGGGAGGAGCGGAGAATCTATTCTGCCGTGCAGGGCGCATGCTGGTGCTACCGGCATGTGCAGACCGTCTGAGGAAAATTTGACGATCAGGGAGGAATGCCATGCGCTTGGTTGCGTTTTTCGCCGTCGTTTCCGTTGCAACTTTCATCGCCAATCCATCGCGGGCACAGGACGCCGCGGCGGGCGAGAAGGTCTTCACCAAATGCAAGGTCTGCCACGTCGCAGACCAAGACACCAACAAGATAGGCCCTTCGTTGCATGGCGTTATCGGCCGGACGGCCGGCACGCATCCGGATTTTAAATATTCCGAAGCCATGATCGCGGCCGGCACATCCGGCGTCAAATGGGATGAGCCGACACTGACGACGTATCTTCACGACCCCAAGGCAATGGTCAAAGGGACGAAGATGGCGTTTCCCGGCCTCAAGAAGGACGAGGACGTCGCCAACGTCATCGCCTATCTGAAGCAATTTTCCCCGTAACCTGGCTCTTCGGCCGGCCAGAGCGTTTCACCGTTTCACGGAAACGGCGATCCGCTCGATCTCTTTGTTCTTACGCAATTCCGGGCGGAACCCCATACACTTTCCTGGAATTGCTCTAGGCTGCCCGGTTTCCATCGATGGTCGTCTCAAATGTCGGTCAAGGAAAGCCTCAAGGATACCGGCGTCCGCCTCTCGGAAGCGACGGCCAGTGATTTCTTTGCGCTCTTGAAGCCTCGGGTCATGGCCCTTGCCGTGTTTACCGCCTTCGTCGGTCTGATGGTGGCGCCCGGCGCGATGAACCCGGTCATCGCCGTGATCGCCATAGGTGCGATTGCGGTTGGAGCGGGAGCGGCCGGCGCGCTCAACATGTGGTACGACGCCGACATCGACGCGCTGATGTCGCGCACGTCAAAGCGGCCGGTTCCGTCGGGCCGCGTCACGGCCGGCGAAGCGCTCGGCTTCGGCCTGGTGCTTTCCGCACTTTCGGTCATGACGCTCGGCGTGCTGGTGGGCTGGCTTGCCGCGTCACTGCTGGCCTTCACAATCTTTTTCTACGTCGTCATCTATACGATGTGGCTGAAGCGCTCGACGCCGCAGAACATCGTCATCGGCGGCGCAGCGGGTGCCCTTCCTCCGATGATCGGCTGGGCGGCGGCCACCGGCGCCATCGGCATTGAAAGCCTGATCCTGTTCCTGATCATTTTCCTGTGGACGCCGCCGCATTTCTGGGCGCTCGCACTGTTCAAGGCCGGCGACTATGCCGCTGCCGGCATCCCGATGATGCCGAACGTGGCCGGCCAGGCCTCGACCAGAAGGCAGATCTTCGCCTATTCACTGCTTCTGGCACCGATCGGAGTGCTGCCCTGGGCGTTCGAATTTACGAGCGGGGTCTATGGGATTGTTTCGGCTGCGTTGGGCGCGGGTTTCATGTGGCATGCCTGGAACGCCCTGGTCATCCTCGACAAGGAGATGAAGCCGGCCAAGGCGCTGTTTGCCTATTCGATCTTCTATCTTTTCGCGATCTTTGCCGTGCTGCTTGCCGATACCATCGCGATGCGCGCGTTCATGTCAGCCGGAGGGTGACGGCATGACGCTGTGTTCGGAAACTTCGCCTTCCGGGAGCCTTTTGTAAGAACGGGCGACAAGCTCCAGTCAATGGAGTATATTGATTGCGGTGCAGGTCGCGGTTCGCGTGGCCAGTCATGCAGAACGGCAGCACCGTGATACCGCGACCTTGCCGGACCTGGTCTGGAGGAACGGGCATGACAAGTTTTCACGTGATTGCAGGCGCCAGCGAAACGCTGGAACACACCAAAATCCGAAAAATCAGTGTTTCCGATCTTTTCGATGCGCTCAAGCGCGGTGTTGACGATTTTATGGTCAAACCGTCGCACATCGTCTTTCTCTGCCTGATCTATCCGCTTGTCGGCGTGGTGCTCGCTGCCTGGACTTCGGGTGCCAATGCGTTGCCGATGTTGTTTCCGCTGGTGTCCGGCTTTGCGCTTATCGGTCCATTCGCGGCGATCGGCCTTTACGAGATCAGCCGCAGACGAGAAGCCGGGCTCGACACCTCCTGGACGCACGCGTTCGAGGTCAGGAATTCTCCGGCCCTGCCAGCCATCGCCGCAGTCGGGATCATGCTGGTTGCAATCTTCATCGCCTGGCTTTTGGCGGCGCAGGTGTTCTACGAATATCTCTTCGGCCCGGCTCCGCCTGCATCGATTTCGGGCTTCATCAATGAAATATTTGCCACCGGACGCGGCTGGTCTCTGATTGTCCTGGGGCACGCCATCGGCTTCGTCTTCGCCGCGGTGGTGTTGTGCACGACGGTTGTCGCCTTCCCATTGCTGCTCGACCGCGACGTCGGCGCCTACGAAGCCATCCACACGTCGGTGCGAGCGGTGCTGGCGAACCCGATCCCGATGGCTGTCTGGGGACTGATTGTCGCCGTCGCCCTGATCATAGGCTCGCTGCCGGTGTTTGCCGGGCTGGCGGTCGTGCTGCCGATCCTGGGTCACGCCACCTGGCATGTCTACCGCAAGGTTGTGGAGCCGCCATCGTCCCCGACGCGGGTAGGCCTCTGACCCTGCAGATCAGCTGATGGGAAGCTTCATCTCCGGTCTTTGACCGGAGATGAAGACTGTGCGTCAGGGCCCCGGTCCGAAGAAGGACAACCGGGTGAGAAGCGTGTAGTCCGCTTCGAAGAGCATCATCGCCACGAACACCAATATCAGAAGTGGCGGCAGGATGATCGCATAGGTCAGGGCCAGCCGCTCCCAGGCCATGTGCATGAACACGGCGACGATCAGCCCGGCCTTGAGGATCATGAAGATCAGGATCAGAGACCATCTGAGATAGCCGTGGATGCCGAGATAATCGACCATGTAGGAGCAGGCGCTGAGGATGAACAGCCATGCCCAGACCACCAGATAGAGCTTGATCGGATGTTCCTGATGAACCTCCGCGACGCCGGTCGATGGCCCTTCATGCGCATGATCAGAGTGCAGCGCGTGTTGCCCGAGGCCGTTTGCGGTTGCTTCAGCCATGTCAGCCTCTCACCAAAGATAGAAGAATGCGAAAATGAACACCCAGACCAGGTCGACGAAATGCCAGTAGAGCCCCATGATTTCGACGTTCTCGTAGCGACCCCTGCGGCTGGTGAAGAAGCCGGGACGACCGACGTCGTAGTCTCCACGCCAGACCTTTCGCGCCACGATGATGAGGAAGATCACCCCGATCGTCACATGCGTGCCGTGGAAGCCGGTGATCATGAAGAAAGTCGAGCCGAATTGTGCCGCGCCCCAGGGATTGCCCCACGGCCGTACCCCTTCGGTGATCAACTTGGTCCATTCGAAGGCTTGCATGCCGACGAAGGTGGCTCCTAGCGCTGCCGTCAGAAGCATGAGGATTGCGGTTTTGCGGCGGTCGCGGCGATAGCCGAAATTGACCGCCATGGCCATCGTTCCGCTGCTCGATATCAGCACGAAGGTCATGATGGCAATCAGGATCAGTGGAATGTCCGAACCGCCGATGCGAAGCGCAAAGACCTCGCTCGGATTGGGCCACGGCACACGTGTGGAGACGCGCGCGGTCATGTAGGAGAGCAGGAAGCAGCCGAAGATGAAGGTGTCGCTGAGCAGGAAGATCCACATCATGGCCTTGCCCCAGGACACGTTCTTGAACGCGCGCTGATCCGAGGACCAGTCGGCGGCAATGCCTTGCCAGCCTGCGGGCCGCGTCTCCGTTTGGCCGGTATGCGTCAGTGTCGTTTCTGCCATGCTCCTCGACCTCCTAGGTCAGCAACTGCCGGCAAATATCGATGAACGTCGCGGCCCAGCCGGCTAAAAGAGCGAAGATGGCGAGCCAGACGAAAAGCAGGAAATGCCAGTACATGGCGCATAATTCGACGCTGAGGCGAAGCCGTTCCGGCCGTGCACCGTTCCAGGCGCCGGCGGTTGTCCTGCTCAGGCCCACCAGCCCTCCCACGATATGCAGGCCGTGCATCCCGGTTATCAGGTAGAAAAAACTGTTGGCCGGATTGGAGGCCAGAAAATAACCATCGGCGGTCAGGTCCCGCCATGCCATGAGTTGCCCGATGAGGAAGGCGATCGCGGTGAGCCCAGCCGCGGCAAGGCCGAGCCTGACCGTGTCCATCTGGCGCTTGCGCGCCGCGATCGAGGCGCATTGCAGCGCGATGCTGCTCAGCACCAGCATGCCGGTGTTGAGCCAGAGCAGGCGTGGGATGGGCAGCGGCTGCCAGTCCGACAGCGCCATACGCATGAAGTAGGCGCTGGTGAACAGCGCAAACAGGCAGCCGACGACGGCGAGGAAGACGCCGAGGCCAATCTTGGCGGTCGGCAGGCTCGATCGGTCGAAGGCGACAAAATCTCCTGCCACACCTTGCTCGAGCCATGGTTTCGCCATCAGCCGCTGATGCGAGAGCCACCAGCCGGCAAAGCCGGCGATCACGAGAAGGAAGACCAGGATGACGCTCATGCCGGCTCCCTGGAGGGGCCGAACGTGCCCGGCATGTTTTGCGGAATGAAGTCCTCCTTGGCGCCGGGCACGCTGTAGTCATAGGCCCAGCGATAGACGATCGGCAGATCCTTGCCGAAATTGCCATGCGCCGGTGGCGTCTGCGGCGTTTGCCATTCGAGTGTCGTGGCTCGCCATGGATTGCCACCGGCCTCGCGCCCATGGCGGATGCTCCAGATAAGATTGAACAGGAAAACGATCTGGGCGAAGCCGACGATAAACGCCATGATGCTGATGAACGAGTTCAGGTGATGCGCCGACTCCGTCATGACCGTCACGTCGGTCAGTTCGGCATAGCGCCGCGGCACGCCCATCAGGCCGATGTAATGCATGGGAAAGAAGATCAGGTAGGCGCCGAGAAATGTGACCCAGAAATGGAACCGGCCGAGCGTCTCGTTCAGCATTCGGCCGGTGACCTTCGGGTACCAGTGGTAGATCGCGCCGAAGATGACGACGATCGGAGCAACACCCATGACCATATGGAAGTGAGCGACGACGAACATCGTGTCCGACAGCGGGACGTCGACGACGACGTTGCCGAGAAACAGCCCGGTCAACCCGCCATTGACGAAGGTGACGATGAAAGCCATGGCAAACAGCATCGGTATGGTGAGATGGATGTCGCCCCGCCACAGCGTCAGCACCCAATTGTAGACCTTGATCGCCGTCGGGATGGCGATGATCAGTGTCGTGGTGGCGAAGAAGAAGCCGAAATAGGGGTGCATGCCGCTGACATACATGTGGTGCGCCCAGACCACGAAGCTCAGCGCGCCGATGCCAACGATGGCCCAGACCATCATCCGGTAGCCAAAAATGTTCTTGCGCGCATGCGTGCTGATCAGATCGGAGACGATGCCGAAGGCCGGCAGCGCCACGATGTAGACTTCCGGGTGGCCGAAGAACCAGAACAGATGCTGGAACAGGATCGGGCTGCCGCCATTGTGCTGTAGCTGTTCCCCCATCTCGACGACCGCGGGCATGAAAAAGGAGGTTCCAAGCGCGCGGTCAAGCAGCATCATCACGCAGGCGACGAACAGCGCCGGAAAGGCGAGCAGCGCCATGACGGTGGCGGTGAAGATGCCCCAGACGGTCAGCGGCAGGCGCATCATCGTCATGCCGCGCGTGCGGGCCTGCAGCACCGTCACGACATAGTTCAGACCGCCCATGGTGAAGCCGATGATGAACAGGATCAGCGAAACGAGCATCAGGATGATGCCCCATTCCTGGCCGCCAGGTGTGCCGGTCATGATGGCTTGCGGCGGATAGAGCGTCCAGCCGGCGCCGGTCGGTCCGCCGGGCGCAAAGAAGCTCGACACCAGCACCAGCACGGCAAGGAGGTAGATCCAGTAGCTCAGCATGTTGACATAGGGAAAGACCATGTCGCGGGCGCCGACCATCAGCGGGATCAGGTAGTTGCCGAAGCCGCCGAGGAAGAGTGCCGTGAGCAGGTAGATCACCATGATCATGCCGTGCATGGTGATGAACTGGTAGTAGGCCTCGGGGGTGATGAAATCGAACGTGCCGGGGAAGCCGAGCTGCAGCCGCATCAGCCAGGACAGCACCAGCGCGACCAGGCCGATGGCCGTTGCGGTCGCCGAATACTGGATGGCGATGACCTTGGCGTCCTGCGAGAAGACATACTTCGTCCACCAGCTGTGCGGATGGTAAAGCTCCATTTCCGCGACTTCGGCGGGCGGGACGGCATCTGCAGGCGTGATATCGACCATAGGCGGAGCACCTCCGTGCCCTTCAGCGGGACCCGACAGTTTCGAGTTTTGCCGCAACTTCTAGAGCTGACGCCGTCGCGTTGCCCGGCGCCTGTTCCACCGAGCCCGTCTGCTGCGGCGCCGACAATTGCGCGAACGTCTGCTGCTGGTCGAGCCAGGCCACATAGTCCTGCTCGGTATCGACCATGACGATGCCATGCATCATCGGGTGCCCCTGGCCGCACAGTTCGGCGCACAGAACCTGGAAGGTCCCGGTCTTGGTGGGGGTGAACCAGAAATAGGTGACCGAGCCCGGTATCATGTCCATCTTGGCGCGGAATTCCGGAACGTAGAAATCGTGCAACACATCGATCGAGCGCAGCAGCATCTTGACCGGCTTGCCGACCGGCAGATGCAGGTCGGCCGCTTCGACCACGACGTCGTCCTGGCCGCTGGGATCCTTGGCGATCACGCCCAGCGGATTTTCAGCGGTGACGTCGCGGGTGTCGGATGTGCCGAGTTTGCCGTCCTTGCCGGGCAAGCGGAAACTCCACTGCCATTGCTGGCCGACGACTTCGACCACGGTTGCGTCGCTTGGAACATTGACGAACCGGCTCCAGACAAACAGGCCGGGAACCAGCATGGCGGTAACACCCACTCCGGTGACGATCGTCAGCCACCATTCGAGCCGCTTGTTCTCCGGTTCGTAGGCCGCCTGGTTGCCTTCGCGGTGACGGAAGCGGAAGACGCAATAGGCCATGAATAGGACGACCGCGGCGAAGACGACGCCGGTGATCCAAAAGGTGATGATGATGGTGTTGTCGATATAGTCCCAATTCGAGGCAATCGGAGTCCACCACCATGGGCTCAGGAAGTGGAACAACACCGAGCCCACGACGATCAAAACGAGTACAACCACTATGGGCATGTCCCGTTCCTCCCGGTATTTCAGGGGGCGCGAAGCCGTCCCGGGAAAATACCAAGTGCATCATGCGTGATTTGCGATCGAAATTCTAGAGCCGGTTGTGGAAGGAGCGAAAAATTGCTTCTGCGGCGCCCGGACCTTGCTTCGTTGGTGATGTCGGAGCGACACCTGACCCCCCAAATCAGGGAGGGCAGGGGCTGGTTTGATTCGGCTTGCCTTGTTCCAGCGGGATCAAAGCGCCTTGATGATGATGCACCCGGCCAAAAGCAGCACGACGCCGGCGAGCCGCATGCCGGAGACAAGCCGCTGCGGCAGGCGGAACCAGCCGAAGGTGTCGACGAAGATGCCGGCGACCTGCTGGCCGGCCACCGTCAGGCTGACGGCAGCTGCCGCTCCGATGACGGGGATGGCAGTGAACACGGTCGTGACATAGGTGGCGCCGGCAAAACCTCCGAGCCAACCCCACCAGGGCATCGACGACAGGCCGGCGAGGCGAGGGCGGGGCGTCTTCGTCAGGGCAAGCGCGATCAGAAGCACCGCGGCCATGGCCAGCATCGCCACCAGGAACGAGATGGTGCCGACCGCAAACGGCGCGCCGCCAAGGTCGTGCCGAAGCAAGGCGTTTATAGCGCCTTGCACCGGAAGCACGGCGCCTGCCAGCAGCGCCAGTCCGATCCACCCTGGTCTTGAGGATGCGGTATTGTCGGCCGCGCCCTTCTGTCCCAGAACGATGAGGGCAGCACCGGCAAGCACAACCAGCATGCCGAAGGCAGGCCCGGCTCGCAGTCCGGCTTCGGGGATCCCGAGCCAGCCGAACGTGTCGAGGGCGAAGGATGCAAGCATCTGCCCGGCGATGAAGAGCCCGACGGACACGACGGCGCCAAGGCGAGGGAACAGAAGAATGGTCGAAACGACGTAGAAGGCCGAAGCCATGCCGCCGATCGCATGCCACCATTCGGCTTGCCGAACGGCAAGCAGAGCCGGTGTCGTTCCGGTGAGGGCCGTGATCGACAACAGCACGATGGCGCCGACCGCGAGCTGAAGCGTGGTCGCGGCAAAGGGTGAGCCGACCGCCTTTGAAAGTTGGGCATTGGCGCCGGCTTGCACCGCAAGCAGGCCACCGGCGACAAGCGCCAGAGGGATGAAGAGGATTTCCACGATCGTATTCCTTGAATGCGAGGTGCGGCGGCTAGGGCATGATCCCAAAAAGTGGGTGCCGGTTTTTGGAAAAGATCATGCTACAACAAAGGGTTAGGTCATGATGAGATTTCAACCAAATCTCATCATGATCTAAGCGGCAGCCGATGCTTCGGGCAGGGCGGGAACGGCAATGCCTCTGACAACTGCGGAGCGTCGGCCTATGGCGGCATACCAACGCGCCAGGTCTGGCGCGTCATCGAGGCTGAGGCCGAGCCTGGTGACGGCCGCGTTGATCCATGGCCATGTCATTACATCGGCGATGCCGTAGCTTTTGCCGACAATGTGCTCATGGTGCTTTAGCCGGCTATCGAGAACGCGGAAGACACGTCCGGTTTCGCGCTCAAAACGCTCGATCACGTAAGGGATTTTTTCCGGCGCGAAGACTTTGTAATTCCACAATTGGCCAAGCGTCGGGCCGACATGGGCCGCCTGGAACAAGGTCCAGGTCAGCGTATCGTCCGCTTCCTGCGCGCCCACCGGCTGAAGCTTGCCCGACCGTCGCGCCAGGTAGTGTAGGATGGCGCCGGATTCGAAGACCGTGCGGCCGGCGTCCCGGTCGACGATCACCGGGATCTTGTTGTTGGGATTGAGCGCCAGGAAATCAGGCTTGGTCTGGTCGCCCCTTTCGATGTCGACCAAGCGGACCGAGTAGGGCAGGCCGACCTCTTCCAGCATGATCGAGGCCTTGTGCCCGTTGGGTGTCTGGCAGGTGTAGAGTTCTATCGGCGTCATGGCTCTTCTCCGCGACTGTTTCTTTGTCGTCGGACTCCATATGGCGTGCGTGCATGCGCAGATCGACATGCCGATTCGCCCGCTTGCTCTGCGTTTTTGCACAGCGAAGCGTCATTTTGACTCGCAGAGCGCATCGCTTTCTTTTATCTTTCTGCAAGAATGCACAGCTCACGCGATATCGACTGGGAAGATCTGCGCATGGTGCTGGCCGTCGCCGATGGCGCTTCGCTGGCGGCGGCGGCTCGGATCCTGGGCGTGAACCACACGACTGTGCTGCGGCGCGTCAACGCCTTCGAGGCGCGGCTGGGTATCCGCCTTTTCGATCGGCTGCCGACTGGCTATGCCCTCACCGCGGGCGGCGAGGAACTGCTGGGCGCGGCACGCACAATGGCCGAGACGGTCAATGAACTGGCGCGCAAACTGTCGGGGCAGGATCTCAGGTTCGAAGGCAGGTTGCGGGTCACCACCACCGACACGCTGATGGCGTCGGTGCTGCCGCCGATCCTGGCGGCGTTTCATAAGCTCCATCCCGGCATACGGGTCGAGGCGATGACGCAGAATTCCATCGCCAACCTGACGCAAAGGGATGCAGACGTGGCGATCAGGCCGGTGTCGCAACCGCAGGAAATCCTGGTGGGCCGGCGCATTTCGGGCGTCGCCTTCGCCGCCTACGCGACACGTTCCTACGCCGAAAAGCTACCCCCGGAGCCGAGACTGGGTGGGCTGCGCTGGATCGCGCCCGACGACAGCCTGGCCAACACCGGCGTCGCCCGCTGGATGCGGTCGTCGCTGCCCGATGTCGAGATCGCCATGCGCGCCGATTCCCTGGTGACGATGTCGCATGCGGCGGGCGCCGGAATCGGGGTTGCGGCGCTGCCCTGTTATCTCGGCGACAGCCTGCCCGGGCTTGTAAGGGTCGGAGGGCTGATCGAGGAGATCGGCTCGGCGCTATGGGTGCTGGTGCACGACGATTTGCGCCGCACGGCGCGCGTCCACGCCTTCACCAAATTCGTCTCCGGCGAATTGCAGCAGCGGCGCGACCTTCTTGAGGGCAGACTCGGCGCCGGAGCTTGAGACGCACGCCAGCTGACGCGCGGGCTCAGCTCCGCAAGAGGTTCCCAAGCTCGGCAACCGTCATCACGCGCCCGAACACCTTGCCTATGATGTCGAGGGTTGCATTGTGCGATGCCTCGTCCAGTCCGCCATTGGCGTCGCTGATGAAAGCCACCTTGTAGTCGCGCATGAAGGCGCTCCGCGCGGTGGATTCGCAGCAGACGCTGGTCACGGTGCCGATGATGATCACCGTGTCGACCCGGCCTGCGCCACGGATGTTGCGCAACACGGTCTCGAGCTGCGTGTTGTGGAAGGCATCGTAGCGGTGCTTTTTGATGACGACATCCCCAGGCAAGGGCGCAAGCGCGGCGACGATTTCGGCGCCGGCGCTGCCTTCCCGCATGCCTTTGGTTTTCAGCTTCGGCTGATAGCTGGTTCCAGCGGCGAGATATCGAAATGGTCGCTGAGCACATGCTGGGTGTAGATCACCGGGACGCCTTGCGCGCGGCAAAGCTCGACCACCTGCCGCATCGCCGGAATGCGATGGCGGGCCATGGCCACTTCCATGACGGCGCCCTCATCGACGAAGTCGCTTTGCATGTCGATGACCAGGAGGGCTGCGCGTGGCTTGTCGAACGGCCATGGTTCGTCGCCGGGCTGGGGCATTGCGTGTTTCCTGTTTCCGACGTTGATCAGGTGAGCAGCAGGCTCTTCATCGAGACATCGCAATTCCTGCCGATGACGATGTGATCGTGGATGGATGGAGAGATCAAGGTCGTGGCAATCTCGCAGCGAGTTCCGGGATTTGGTTTGGGCGACTTGACGCGTCCTCGCTTGGCCTACGGGTCGATGACCGCGATCGCATCGATCTCTATCAGGTAGCCGGGAGACATCACCGCTATCCCGACCACTACGTTTGCCGGCTTGTGATCGCCGAACAGCTCGATCTGGGCCGCTTCGATGATCGGCACGTGTTCGTCGCGTTTGTAATCGACGATGTAGATCGTGATCTTGCAGACTTGCTCGGGCCGAGCGCCGGCGGCAGCAAGCGCACGGCCAAGATTCCCGAACGCCAGGCGCGCCTGGACTGCGAAATCACCATGGCCAACGAGCTTGCCGTGTATGTCTTCTGGCTGCTGGCCCGAGACGAACACCAGCTTGCTTCCTGTCGCAACGACGACCTGGGAGTACATTTCCGGAATCGGCAGATCATTTGGATTTATGCATTCGAGCGTCATTGAATAGATCTCCTGCAATGGCTGACGGGAACTGGCTGCTTCGTATTCGCGAGTCTACGACATTGTCGCCGAAGCGGGCGCTTCCGTCACAATATCACTTCTACACCGCAAGCGTGGGCGTTTGAGCCAAGCCGGAATGTTGCTGATTGGCTCGCGAGCGGTGGCGTTTGGGTTGACGGCGCCGGCGAGCGTCGGGCTCAGATCAGCAGCAGGCCCTTCATCGAGGCATTGCCTTTCTTGCCGATGATGATGTGGTCGTGGACGGCGATGCCGAGCGGCTTGGCGCTGTCGATGATCTGCTTGGTCATTTCGATGTCCGCACGCGATGGTGTCGGATCGCCGGAAGGGTGGTTATGCACCAGGATGACGGCGCTGGCCGACAGTTCCAGCGCGCGCTTGATCACTTCGCGCGGATAGACCGGCGTGTGGTCCACGGTGCCGACCTGCTGTACCTCGTCGGCGATCAGCACGTTCTTCTTGTCGAGGAACAGGATGCGGAAATGTTCGCGGTTCTCGAACGCCATCGCCGAGCGGCAGTACGCAAGAAGCTGCGTCCAGTTGGACAGCACCTCGCGGTCGCGAACCTCGGTCCGCGCCATGCGCTGCGCGGCAGCGGCAATCACCTTCAGGTCGACCGCCACGGCGGGGCCGATGCCCTTCACCTCCTGCAGCAGCGCCACCGGTGCGCCAAGCACTTCGCCAAAAGTGCCGAAGCGCGCCAAAAGCGCCTTGGCGATCGGCTTGGTGTCGACGCGCGGGATCAGGCGAAACAGCAGCAGTTCGAGAAGTTCGTAGTCGGGCAGGGCGTCCGCGCCGCCGGCAACGAAGCGCTCGCGCAAGCGGTCGCGATGGCCGTGATAGTGTGGCTTGTCCGTCGATTTGTCTCTTGGTGCCTTGTCCTTCGCCGGTGGTTCAAGCCACCGCTCGGAGAAGAACCCCCGTTCGTCGTCACCGCTGTTCCCCATCGACCCCCCACACTCCCCGAAGGCTTCGACGGCAGATTAGAGCGGTAAGCAGCGCGCGGTCGAGTTTTTTCGGCGACGGCGCCTCAAAGCCGCGGCTTGAGGCGATCTTGTTTTCAGCTGACCGGCGGCAGGCCGGGGCGGTCGAGCTTGTTTGGCGACAGGGTGAAAATCTCGCAGCCAGTTTCGGTGACGCCGATCGTGTGTTCGTACTGCGCCGACAGCGAGCGGTCGCGCGTCACCGCCGTCCAGCCGTCCGACAGCACTTTCACATGCGGCCGGCCAAGATTGATCATGGGCTCGATGGTGAAGATCATGCCCGGCCGCATCTCGACGCCTTCCGAGGCGGTGCCATAGTGCAGGATGTTGGGTGCGTCGTGGAACAGCTGGCCAACGCCGTGGCCGCAGAAATCGCGCACCACCGAGCAGCGCTCTGCCTCGGCATAGGTCTGGATGGCGGCGCCGATGGCGCCGGTGCGGGCGCCGGGCCGGACCGCCGCGATGCCGCGCATCAGGCACTCGTGGGTGACTTCGAGCAGGCGTTCGGCGGCGCGCTTGATGGTGCCGACGGGATACATGCGCGAGGAATCCCCGTGCCAGCCGTCGAGGATGTAGGTGACATCGATGTTGACGATGTCGCCATCCTTCAACGGCTTGTTGTCTGGAATGCCGTGGCAAACGACGTGGTTGATCGAGGTGCAGGACGATTTGGTGTAGCCGCGGTAGTTGAGCGTCGCCGGTAGCGCGCCTTGGTCCATGCCGAATTCGAAGACGAAACGGTCGATGGTCTCGGTGGTGACACCCGGCTGGACCATCGGCACCAGTTCATCGAGGCAGCGCGCGGTGAGATCGCAGGCCTTGCGCATGCCGGCAAATCCTTCTTCGGCATAGAGGCGGATCTGGCCGGTATTCCTGAGGGGTGCCGTGGCGGCGTCGAGATAGGTGACCATAGTGTCCGTTTGCCTGTAAGCGGGCGGCGCATACCAGCCCGTTAGAAAATTTCCTCAGATTTGGCACTGCAAGCCGCAAGGTTCAAGGAAGAACTGCCGGCAATGGACTGATACTGGCGATATTCCTAGCTTGCGCGGCCGCTCAGATGACATCCAGGTGCGCGATCTCCTCCGAATGCCGAGATCGCACTGACGACACATTTTCGCGCAAAAGCAGCCAAAGCAACTTTTGACGACGAACGGCGTTGCTGTGGTCGACGCCAGTTCGGGAGATATAGAATGGACAGATTGCAATTCGAGGTGCCGGTGCGCATCGCGCCCGCGCCCGGGCTGCCGGTAGAGGAAATATACAGCGTCGAACAGGCGCTGGATATCCTGCATGACTGGCCAAAGAAGCGACAGGGCAAGGTCTATGAGGCGGCGTTCAATGCCTGCTTCGGGGCCACGGTGGATGTGGTCAAGACTGAGGATGCCTGGCGCGCCTTCATGGCGTTTTGCCGGGTCAGTGGCCTGCTGGCCAGGGATATGATGGTTACGGCCAAGCGCGCCGGCGAGGCGAGGGGCCTGAGGGTCTAGAGTTCTGCTTGGCCTGGAGGCCGGCCAACCGACTCGTTCCAATCGGCGCGGACTCCGCGGCGTTAAGGTTCCGTTTCCGACTTCACAGCTAGGCATGAGCCATAGAGCAGCGTCTGATTCGTTGCGTCGGTTTCATGGTGCAGAACATGTCTTCAGCCAATGTGCGTACCTTCCCGCTAGATCGGCAGACCGTGCTGGTGCGCGAGGTCGCCGCAAGGCTGGGCAGACTGCACGGCGACACGGCCACGTCGTTCTGGAAGGCCACGGCGCGCGAACTCCTCGACAAGGCGGTCGCGGCCGGCTGCGATGCGGCTTCGGCGGCCAACGATGTCCGCCGGTTTTTTGCCGCGGTCCAGGACGAGATGCATTTCAAGGCGGACGATGCCGCACCAGGGCAGCGCCGGACGCGCACCCGCCCCTAGCCTCAAAACACACGCGCTCATCATTGTGTGGCCAACCGTGGACCGGTCTTGGCGTCGACGGATCTCGGGTCCTACGCTGTCGATTGTGCCGTCCCAGCCACGGCGAGCGCCTTGTTGAACGCGAGACAGGCGATGAAATACTGGTCGCGCTCGGCCCTGGCGACGTCGGTCATCGCCAAGGAAATCGTCGAGCGCTATGGCGGGACTATCATGCCGGAGACCTGCCTGACGGATGGCTTTTGCAGATGGTGGGATCGACGCGGTTTAGCGCAAGGCGTCGGCCTCTCGGCCATCCCTGTGCCGACCCGATCCGAATCGGCTATGCCTGCGCGATGCAGGAAACGTCTCTCTACATCCCGGTGAAGCGGTTTCTCGAGAGCCTGGAGTTCACGGTCAAGGGCGAAGTCGGCCACTGCGATATCGTGGCGGTGCGCGACGGCGAGCCGCCTGTGCTGGTCATCTGCGAACTGAAATTGCAGTTCAACCTCGAACTGGTGCTGCAAGGTGTCGATCGCGCCGCGGCATGCGACGAAGTGTGGCTGGCGGCGCGCATGTCGGCGCGTGGCAAGGGCCGCGAGCACGACCGCCGTTTTCGCGCGCTGTGCCGGCGGCTCGGCTTCGGGCTTCTGGCTGTCAGCGGCAAGGGGGAGGTCGAATTGCTGCTCAGCCCGGCGGCTCTGCCGCCGCGCCGCGATCCGAAGCGCCGCTCCCGGCTGATGGAGGAACACCGGCGCCGGCGCGGCGATCCGGTGGTCGGCGGCGGTTCGCGCGCGCCGATCATGACCGCCTACCGGCAGGATGCGCTGGCCTGCGCCGCAGCCATGACCGACGGGCCGAAACGCCCGCGCGATCTGAAAGCGATTTCGCCACGCGCGCCCAGCATCCTCTTGGACAATGTCTATGGCTGGTTCGCCAGGGCCGAGCGCGGCGTCTACGCGCTGACCGAGGGTGGCCACGCGGCGTTACAGCGCTGGCCGCAGGTAGCGCACGACCAAGGGTGAGTGCCGGAGATTGCCGCGAGCAGGCGCCGAGGGAAACCTCGGCACGGCAGCCGCTGTTCGCCGTTTCAACCGATTCGCCGCGCCACCGTTCCAGCCGCTGCTAGTTCGGCGGCTGCCGCGAGGCTTCTTGTTTTCCTGAAAGATCTGGTACGCCCAAGGGGAATCGAACCCCTGTTACCGCCGTGAAAGGGCGGTGTCCTAACCGCTAGACGATGGGCGCGCTCAGACGAAGCGGCTTATAATTGCGTTGTTGCCAACCGGCAACCCATCAGCCGCCAGATGCGGAAACTTTTTTCAAGAGGGGCGAAAAGGGCCAGTTTGGTGAGCCAGCCCGGGTTTTCTGCCCTCGCGTCATTGCACATCTTTGGAGATTAGCCTGAACGCCCCGCGCAGTCGTCATCCTATGGTCTGCGCTGCGTCGCTGCGCGCCTTGCTTCGCCATAGGATGACGAAGTCGCGGGTGCCTCGGCTAATCTCGAACGTCGCTGATAGCTAATCGGGAAAAACGGCAGGCTGCTAACGGCCCCTCGGCCCGTTTGCCGAATGGGGATGCTAACCCCGCCGGCGGCAGCGCCAGTTCCAGTCGCGCTCGGGGCCGACGTCGACGTGAACGGATTCGGTATGGCAGTAGGTGCCGACGCCGCCGCGGCCGGGCATGGTTCGGATGTAGCTCGCCAGTTCCCATTTGGAGACGCCGGGAACCTGGATGTCGGCGGCGGCGCAATACATGTGCAGCGAATTCTTGGCGCCGTTGGCGCGGCGGTTGCGGGCCGGGTCGCGGTAGCCTGATGTGACCATCATCTTGCGGCCGTAATGGCCTTCGATGGTCTTCAGCACCCGCACCAGCGACGGCTTCAGGCAGGCGACGTCGACGCTCTCGTTTTGCTTCAACAGGCCGTTGGGCGCCAGCCGGGCGAGGCCGGCGGCGGAAGCCACCTGATAGGCGCCGCCCGAACCCTCGTCCTCGTTCAGGTCGACGTCGCTTTCATCGTCGAGGCCGGATTTGCGCTTGATCTCGAACAGCGCCGTCTGGCGCACGCCGGGCAAGGCATCGCTGCCGGTGATGTGGTTGCTCTCGTTGCCAAGCGAGGCAAGCTGCAAGGGCTTGTCGGCGGAATTGGCTGACGCTAGCGTGATGATCGGCTTTGCCGGGGCGGCCTTCTGGGAAGCAACCGCAGGCTGTTCGCCCGAGCGCGAGTTGACCAGCGGAGCAGGTGCCGCCGAGGTTGGCGTGGTGCTGAACAGTGAGGCCAGGAAGCCCTTCTTCGGCGTGTCGATCTGCTGGGGCGCGGCGGTCACGTAGACCTCGTTGGTCGCGGGTGCCGCTGCCGTCGCTTTCGGTGCGGTCACGCCGGCATCGGCGGCGGCGATCTTGTGCGCCACGGCGTCCGTTGCGGCCGCGGTCTGTGCTGACTGCTGCAGCGACTGCGGCGTCTGGCCGACAATGGTTTCGGACCCGGCGGGAACATTGACCGGGAAGCCGGTGCCGGGCTTGGCCACCGGCACATAGGCGACCTGCTCGGGCAGTGTCGCATCGCCCGCTGCCGTCATCATCATCTGCGGCCCGGTGGATGTGACCTGCACGGTCGAATCGCCCGGCGCCGCAGGGCTGGCGCCGGAAGCCGCGGAGATGTCAGAAGCGGTCGCGTTGTAGCCAGGCATGCCGACGGACATTGTGGGGTCGCCAGCGGAGGTGCAGGACGCCAGAAGCACGGAGAAAAGCGCTGCCGCTATAGTGCGACCTTCTCTCCCCGCGAGACGCGATCCTACTGATTTCAAAACTAAATTCCCCCTCGGTGTCCGGTCGGCCTGCTATTGGTGCGGCGTCGAAACGATCACATCCAATAACCTTGTGTTCCCAAACCGGAAACGAGACTTGTGTCAATTCTGCAAGCCTCTGAATTATTTGCTCGTTGGAGGCCAATTGAGGCTTCTTGAAGGTTGACGACACCATTTCGCCCCGTTTTGCCGGCTCGTCAACTCACCAGACATTACATTCCGTTACACACAGGCACCTGCAAAAGGTGCCGGCCGTTACACACGCACCTTCACATAGGTGCCGGGGGCATCACCCAGGGTTTTCATGTGCTTGCCCGGTTTGCGGGCCGGAACGAGGGTGTCGTCCTGGGTCTCGATCCAGTGCTGCCAGTGCGTCCACCAGGAGCCGGGATGCTCCACCGCGGAGGCGAGCCACTGGTCAAAATCGCCTGTCGGCTTGCCGCCGGTCCAGTACTGGTATTTCTTGGCTGCCGGCGGGTTGACGACACCGGCAATGTGGCCGGAACCAGCCATCACAAACTCGACGTCACCGCCGAAATATCGCGAGCCGAGAAACACGGAAAGGGCCGGCGCGATGTGATCTTCCTTCGACGCCAGGTTGTAAACCGGGATGGTGACGTCGGCCAGCGACAAAGTGCGGCCGGCGAGTTCCATCACGCCACGCGTCAGATTGTTCTCGAGATAACAGTTGCGCAGGTAGAAGGAGTGGTTGGCGGCCGCCATGCGGGTGGAATCGGCGTTCCAGTAGAGCAGGTCGAAGGGAAGGGGATCCTTGCCGCGCATGTAATTGTTGATGACATAAGGCCAGATCAGGTCGCCCGAGCGCAGCATGTTGAAGGCGGTCGCCATCTTGGTGCCGTCGAGGTAGCCCTTTTCGTTCATCGATTTCTCGACCGCTGCCACCTGGTCCTCGTCGACGAAGACTTTCAGGTCGCCGGCATGGGTGAAGTCGACCTGCGTGGTGAAGAAGGTCGCCGATTTGATGCGGTTGTCGCCTTCCTGTGCCAGCAGTGCGAGTGCGGCCGCCAGCAGCGTGCCGCCGACGCAATAGCCGATGGCGTTGACCTCTTTCTCGCCGGTCGCCTTCTCGATCGTGTCGAGGCCGTATTGCAGGCCCTCCCGTATGTAAGCTTCCCAGCCCTTGGCGCCGTGCCGCTCGTCGGGATTGATCCAGGAGATGACGAACACGGTATGGCCTTGCTCGATCGCCCAGCGGATGAAGGACTTTTGCGGGTTGAGATCGAGGATGTAGAACTTGTTGATCCAGGGCGGGCAGATCAGCAGCGGGCGCTTGAGCACCGTCTCCGTCGTCGGATCGTACTGGATGATTTCGGCGACATCGCTGCGGCCGACCACCTTGCCGGGAGATGTCGCGACGTTCTTGCCGATCTCGAAGGGCGAATAGTCAGCTTGTCTCAGCTTCAGGTCGCCCTTGCCGGCGGCGATGTCTTCGGCCAGCATCTTCATGCCGCGCACCAGGTTTTCGCCATTCGAGGCGACGGTTTCTCGAAACAGCTCCGGATTGGTCAGGATGAAGTTCGACGGCGAGATGGCATTGGACACCTGCTTGACGTAGAAGCTCGCCTTGTGGCGGGTGTGGTCGTCGAGGCCTTCGGCGTGCTCGACCAGGTCGGCCGCCCAGCGCGAGGTGACGAGATAGGCCTGTTTGAGGAAATCGAAGAAAGCGTTGCGACCCCATTCGGGGTCTTGAAAACGCTTGTCGCCGCGCTCGGGCTTGACCGCATCGTCCGGCGCTTCGGCATTAGGGCTAACCTTCTGGATGGCGTTGCCCCAGACCGTCATGTAGCCGGCGAACAGTCGCGTCTGCGCTTCCAGCGCGCGTTGCGGGTCGGCCAGCCAATATTCGCTGAGCTTGGAAAAGGTTTTGACCATGTCGACCACGGGTTCGGCGACATGATCGCGCACCTCGCCTTTTTCGCGCGGCTCGGCCCAGGCCGAGGCGGCTTTGCCGGCCTGTTCGACCATGCGCGCCATGTTCAACGCGAAGCGTTCCGGGTCTTTCACCAGATATTGCTCGACGGTCGAAGATTGATCATCGTCCGCTTTGCTCGAATCAGGTGTTTTGGACATGGCTCGCGGGGTTCCTCCCGAGGCGTTTTCTTGACATATTATCATGGGACATCTGACCGGGTCCAATGCGCTGTACCCCGGCTGCCAGGAAAACAATATGACGATTAACACCGGCGAGACCATTTTTTCGGGGGCAGGCCGCTTTTGCCGCATCGCGGTTGCAATCGCCTGTCTGGCGCCAGGGCTGCTGGCGGCAAGTGGCTGCACGAGCGCCAACACCGGCAACGGGATGAATGTCGGCCTGACCCAGGGCGCGCAGGACACCGGCTCCTATCCCAATCTCAACATTCCACCGCAGGTGGCGGCAAAGCAACTCACCCCTGAGGAGACGCAGGCCAAGCTTGCCCAGTTGAAGGGCGAACAGCAGGGGCAAGCGGCCAAGGGCGGCGGCGGTGCCCCGTCCACCAGCCCGGCGGCGCTGAATTCGCTGGCGAAGAACCATGGCAAGGACACGCTGAAGCAGATCGAAGCCAAATGCGATCCCGCCCTCGACCCTACCTGCAAATAAGGCTATATCGCGCGCCGAAAGCGGTCTTTGCCAAAGGCGCCTAGCCAAGCCAACTGTGCTAAAGCCAATCTTAAATCGTCTGGAACTGACATGGAAGAATTTCACAAGGTCCGCCGGCTTCCGCCCTACGTGTTCGAGCAGGTCAACCGGCTGAAGGCCAGCGCCCGTTCGCGCGGCGCCGACATTATCGACCTTGGCATGGGCAACCCGGACCTGCCCACGCCGAAGGCGATCGTCGACAAATTGTGCGAAGTGGTGCGCGATCCGCGCACGCATCGCTATTCCTCCTCGCGCGGCATCCCAGGTCTGCGCCGCGCCCAGGCCGCCTATTATCAGCGCCGTTTCGGCGTGAAGCTCAATCCCGACACGCAGGTGGTGGCGACGCTCGGTTCGAAGGAAGGCTTCGCCAATATGGCGCAGGCGATCACCGCGCCGGGCGACGTGATCCTGTGCCCCAACCCGACCTATCCGATCCATGCTTTCGGCTTCATCATGTCGGGCGGCGTCATCCGTTCGCTGCAGGTCGAGCCGGATGACGGCTTCATCCCGGCGCTCGAGCGCGGTGTCCGTCATTCGATCCCGAAGCCACTGGCATTGATCCTCAACTATCCGTCGAACCCGACGGCGCTGGTCGCCTCGCTCGATTTCTACAAGGACGTGGTCGCCTTCGCCAAGAAGAACGACATCATCATCCTGTCGGACCTTGCCTATTCGGAGATCTATTTCGACGGCAATCCGCCGCCTTCGGTGCTGCAAGTGCCGGGCGCCATCGATGTCTGCGTCGAGTTCACCTCGATGTCGAAGACCTTCTCCATGCCCGGCTGGCGCATGGGCTTTGCCGTCGGCAATGAGCGGCTGATCTCGGCGTTGACGCGGGTGAAGTCCTATCTCGACTACGGCGCCTTCACGCCGATCCAGGTTGCGGCGGCGCATGCGCTGAATGGCGACGGCGCCGACATCGCCGAAGTGCGCGAGGTCTATTTGAAGCGCCGCGACGTCATGGTCGACGCCTTCAGCCGCGCCGGCTGGACCATTCCGGCACCGGCTGCCTCGATGTTCGCCTGGGCGCCGATCCCGGAGCCGTTCAAGCATCTCGGCTCGCTTGAGTTTTCCAAGCTCCTGATCGAGCACGCCGACGTGGCGGTGGCGCCGGGCATCGGCTTTGGCGAGCATGGCGACGATCATGTCCGCATCGCGCTGGTCGAGAACGAGCACCGGATCCGGCAGGCGGCGCGCAACATCAAGCGCTTCCTGGCGTCCAGCGCCAAGCAGCCGAACAATGTGGTGCCGCTCGCCGCGCATCGCTAAAGTCGCCGCACATCTTATTCGAGCAGATTTTTTGAGGGGCGTCGCCGGGCATGGCTGAAGCGTTGCGTGTTGGAATTGCGGGTCTGGGTACGGTTGGCGCCTCGGTGGCGCGCGTGCTGCGCGACAAGGCAGCGGAGCTGACGCGCCAGTGCGGACGCGATGTCATCGTCACGGCCGTTTCCGCGCGCGATCCCAAGCGCGACCGTGGCGTCGACCTCAGCGCCGCCAAATGGTTCGACGATCCGATCAAGATGGCGCAGGCCGCCGATATCGACGTCTTCGTCGAACTGATCGGCGGCGACGAAGGGGCAGCGCGCGCGTCGGTCAAGGCAGCACTTGAAGCCGGACGTCATGTCGTCACCGCCAACAAGGCGCTG
The DNA here is from genome assembly GCF_040321695.1 of Mesorhizobium sp. M0292. Classification (NCBI taxonomy): domain Bacteria; kingdom Pseudomonadati; phylum Pseudomonadota; class Alphaproteobacteria; order Hyphomicrobiales; family Phyllobacteriaceae; genus Mesorhizobium; species Mesorhizobium sp. M0292. Next base: position 220,021 of record NZ_JAMYSB010000006.1, on the reverse strand, counting down.
TTGGCCAAGCACGGCGTGGCGCTTGCCGAAATCGCCGAGAAGAAGGGCGTGCTGCTCAACTACGAGGCGGCAGTTGCCGGCGGCATCCCGGTCATCAAGACGATGCGCGAGGCGATGGCCGGCAATTCGGTCACCCGCGTCTTCGGCATCCTGAACGGCACCTGCAACTACATCCTGACCCGCATGGAGGCCGAGGGCATCTCCTTCGACGAGTGCCTGAAGGACGCGCAACGGCTGGGCTACGCCGAAGCCGATCCGACTTTCGATATCGAGGGCCATGACACGGCGCATAAATTGTCGATCCTGACCAGCCTGGCCTTCGGCACCAGGATCGCCGCCAATGACATCTACATGGAAGGCATTTCCAATATCAGCCAGGCCGATATCCGCGCCGCGGGCGACCTTGGCTACCGGATAAAATTGCTCGGCGTCGCCCAACGCACCGACAGCGGCATCGAGCAGCGCGTGCACCCGACCATGGTGCCGACCGCGTCGGTGATCGCACAGGTGCATGGCGTTACCAATGCGGTGGCCATCGAAACCGACATTTTGGGCGAACTGCTGCTCTCCGGCCCGGGCGCCGGCGGCAACGCCACCGCGTCCGCCGTGGTCGGCGATATCGCCGACATCGCAAAGAGCCGGCCGGGCTTCCAGCACGGTCCGGTGTTCGGCCTGCCGGCCAAGGAACTGCGCCCCTACAAGAAGGCGCAGATGCGCAGCCATGCCGGCGGCTATTTCATCCGGCTGACCGTGCACGACCGCATCGGCGTCTTCGCCGCGATCGCCAAGCGCATGGCGGACAACGACATTTCGCTGGAATCGATCGTCCAGCATGCCGTCAGCGGCGAGACGGACGCGCAAAAGACGGTGATCCTGGTCACCCACGAGACGACGGAAGCAGCGGTGCGCAAGGCTGTCGACGGCATCACCAAGGACGGCCACCTCACAGACAAGCCGCAGGTTATCCGCATTGAGCGCGCTGGCTAGGCCAAGTCATTTTTCTCCTTAACCGATTTGATATTCCTGCTGAAAGTGGTTCAGACGCCATAGTGCTCTATCTCTTTGATTTGGAGCCGGATTGAGATTTCAGGTCGAACCCACCAATCATCATCGGGCTCTGGCGGAGGCGTGAGCCGCGAGATCAAGGTGCGTCACCAGGATGTGGAAAAGTTTTGAGACTTTCCTGTTTAGCCGTCGCATATTGCCGGAAATGACAATCTATAGATTACGCCTCCTATGACGGGCGACAAACGCCTCTTCCTCGATATCAGGCAGTCGGCGACCGGTGTTTCCTGGGAACACCGGTTGAGCGAGCGGCAGGACATGACCGCGCTTGCCATAGCGCAGGGCCACGGCGTGCCCGACATTGTGGCTCGCGTGCTCGCCGGGCGAGGCGTCACCGCCGACCAGGCCGAGCGCTTCCTCGATCCGACGATTCGCAATCTGTTGCCGGATCCGGCTTCGCTGACCGACATGGGCAAGGCTGCGACCCGCATCGCCGAGGCGGTCATGGCCAAGGAGAAGGTGGCAATCTTCGGCGACTACGATGTCGACGGCGCCGCCTCTTCGGCGTTGCTCAAGCGCTTCCTGACGCATTTCTCGGTGCCTTCGGAGATCTACATTCCCGACCGCATCTTCGAGGGCTACGGCCCCAATCCGGAGGCTATGCGCGAACTGGTCTCGCGCGGCGCGACGCTGATCGTCACCGTCGATTGCGGCACCAACAGCGCTGTCTCCATCGATGCCGCCAAGGCCGCAGGCGCCGATGTGGTGGTGCTCGACCACCATCAGGTCGGCGGCCCGCTGCCGGAGGCGACCGCGGTCGTCAATCCCAATCGCGAGGACGACCTTTCCGGGCAAGGCCATCTGTGCGCCGCCGGTGTCGTCTTCCTCACTCTGGTGCAGACGGCGAGGGTCCTGCGCAGCCGATTGCCCGACGCAGCGCCACCGGACCTGTTGTCGTTGCTCGACCTGGCGGCGCTGGCCACGGTTTGCGATGTGGTGCCGCTCATCGGCGTGAACCGCGCTTTCGTCGTCAAGGGACTACAGATGGCGCGGCAGCAGAAGAATGAGGGGCTCGCCGCACTGGCGCGGGTGTCCCGCATCGGTGAGCCGATAAGCACCTTTCATCTCGCCTATCTGATTGGGCCGCGCATCAATGCCGGCGGCCGCATCGGCGATGCAGCACTTGGCAGCCGGCTGCTCGCCACCGACGATCCGGTTGAGGCCAGGACCATTGCCGAGACACTCGACCGGCTCAACCAGGAACGCCAGCAGATGGAGCTGGAGATGCTGGCAGCGGCGCGCGCCGAGGCTGACGCCGAACTTGCCGGCGGCAACGGGCCGGCCATCATCGTCACCGCCAGCACCAATTGGCATCCCGGCATTGTCGGCTTGATCGCCTCGCGGCTGAAGGACCATGCGCGGCGGCCGGCCTTCGCCATCGCCTTCAACGCCAATGGCATCGGCACCGGCTCTGGCCGTTCGGTGTCGGGCTTCGATCTCGGACGGCTGGTGCGCGCAGCCGCCGATGCCGGGCTGATCGTCAAGGGCGGCGGCCACGGCATGGCCGCCGGCATCACGGTGGAACGCGCCAAGCTCGGCGAACTCCGTGCTTTCTTCGAGGAGCGCGCGGCGACCGAAGTGTTCCGGCTGCAGGACGAAGAAAGTCTGGCCGTCGACGGCGCGCTCGCCGCCGAGGGCGCGACGATTGCTTTGCTCGATGCACTGGAAAAGGCCGGGCCTTTCGGCGCCGGCCATGTCGCGCCGGTGTTCGCGCTGCCGCGCCATCGGCTGGCCGACGCGCGGGCCGTCGGCACCAACCACATCCGGGCTGATCTGCAGTCGGAAAGCGGCGGCCGCATCCAGGGCATCGCCTTTCGATCCGTCGATACCACGCTGGGCGAATTCCTGTTCAAGAACAGGGGCAACACGATCCATGTAGCCGGCTCGCTGTCGGGGAATTATTGGAACGGCAACCGCACGGTGCAGTTCCGCATCACCGATGCGGCCAAAGCCTGACATTGCCGAATGGTTTAAGCGAGAACCGTCTGCAGCCGCTTCAACTCGCTGATCTGCGCCATCGTCGCCTGGTAACCGACGCTGATCGCCTCATCCGCGCGGTGGAATTCGGTCAAGCCGATATGGCTGAGTTTCGGTTGCAGCGACATGTCGGGCGGATCGCCCGCCAGCCTTGCGCGTGAAATCCGGTCCTGGATGATGTTGAAGGCTTCGACCATGACGCCGGTGATGCCGAGACGGCTCTGGTGCGGCTGGTGGTCGGGGCTGGCCTGGCCTGGCCGGGGCGCGTCCTTCTCGATGAGCAGTTCGCCGGCGCTGTGCTTGATGACGGCGGCGCGGCCGAACAGATCGTAGTGAAGGTTGACCGCGACGACCAGCGGCTGCTCGTAGGCGCGGCAGACCGAAACCGGAACCGGGTTGACCAGCGCGCCGTCGACCAGAATGCGGCCGTTGCAATTCACCGGTTCGAACACGCCGGGCAGCGCATAGGAAGCCCGCATCGCGGTGATCAGCGAACCGCTGGACAGCCAGATCTCATGGCCGGTGCGAATTTCCGCGCCAACAGCGACGAAGGGTTTCGTCAGATCCTCGAAGCGGATGCCTGCCATGTGCTCGCGCAGCCTGACGTCCAGTTTCATGCCGCCGAACAGGCCGCTGCCGCGCAGATTGAGATCGAGCAGGCCGAAGATGCGCCGCTTGGTCAGGCTGCGGGCGAACTCCTCGAGTTCGTCCAGCTTGCCGGCGAGATAGCAGCCGCCAACCAGCGCGCCGATCGAGGTGCCGGCGATCATCGAGACTTCGATGCCGGCTTCGTCGAGCGCGCGCAGCACGCCAATGTGCGCCCAGCCGCGTGCGCAGCCGCCGCCCAGCGCGAGCGAAATGCCTGTCTTGCCCGCGGGTTGCGGGTCAGGCACGCCGCCGGACGATGAGGGGCCATTGGCCTCCCGCACGTCCGGTCTGCTACGCAATGACGCCCACTCGAGCATCATGATCTCCCTTGTCCCGCGTCCGTTCTACAGGAAGGACGTTTGAGAATAGTGAATATGAGTGGTTTGCGACTGTTGAATGGTTCACGCGGGCTTCCGATACGTTTTTTCCGCATCGAACAGCGGCGTGCTGCCATCGTCGGCAAGCGTTGCCTTGCCGCCGATTAGCCCCACCGTCCGATAAAAACATGAACGCCGGCCGGTGTGACAAGTTGCGTCGTGGCCCAACACTTTGACGCGCAACCATATGGCGTCCTGGTCACAATCCGTGAGCATCTCGACGACGGTCTGAAAATTGCCTGATGTTTCGCCCTTCTTCCACAGCGCCTTGCGCGAGCGCGACCAGTAGTGCGCGATGCCGGTTTCGAGCGTCAGCGCCAGCGCCTCGGCATTCATATGCGCGACCATCAGCAGCATACCGTCAGCGGCGTCGGTGACGACGACGGTGACCAGCCCGGCAGCATCGAAGCGCGGGGAAAACACCGCGCCTTCTTCGAGAGCCTTCTTGTCAGATGGAGCCTTGGGAAATGTTAGTGCCGACATCGCCGGTCCTTGATCTAGCGATGCCGGTGCGGGGCTTACGCCCCGAGGCCGCGCACCATGGTGACGAAACGGACCTGTTCCTCGGGCGTGTCCTTGAACACGCCGGTGAAGGTCGAGGTCAGCGTAGTGGAGCCCTGCTTGCGGATGCCGCGCATGGCCATGCACATATGCTCAGCCTCGATCATGACGGCGACACCGCGCGGATTGAGCACGTCCTGGATGACGCCGGCGATCTGTGCGGTCATGGCCTCCTGAGTCTGCAGGCGATGGGCGAAGATATCGACCACACGGGCAATCTTGGACAGGCCGACGACCTTGCCATCCGGGAGGTAGCCGACATGCGCCTTGCCGATGATCGGCACCATGTGGTGCTCGCAATGCGAGTGGAACTGGATGTCCCTGACGATGACGAGATCATCATAGCCGGCGACTTCCTCGAAGGTGCGGCCGAGCTCTTCGGCCGGGCACATGTCATAGCCGTTGAACATTTCGAGAAAGGCCTTGGTGACGCGCTTGGGCGTGTCGATCAGGCCCTCGCGGTCCGGATTGTCGCCGGTCCAGCGCAACAGCGTGCGCACGGCGGCCTCGACCTCGGCTTCGCTCGGCCTGTCGGTGACCGGCTTGTCCAGATAGTCGGAAGGGGGCATTATTTTCTTGATGACGGCATCCATAAAGGCGTCTCCCGTAGTTCCTCTCTCAGGAGGAACGAGTTGAACGGACCACGACCTTTCGGGTGCTGAAAACTCGCCCGGTTTCCAGCCCGCAAGCGGCGTGAACGAAATGGGCAAGGACGATGGCTTTGCGTTGCCTTGTCGATACCCGACTGCCACCATTATATATGGTCGTACGCAGCGAATGAAAGACGCTACAACGGCAATCGCTGTTCGCTTGGCGGCGACGGATTGGAAAAATATGATTGACGACGTCTACAATGCGAAAATTCTGGGTTTTGCCGGAAACATCGCCCGCATCGGCCGGCTCGATCATCCGGATGCGACGGCCAAGGCCCATTCCAAATTGTGCGGCTCGACGGTGACCATCGACCTCAAGATGGACAATGGCGTCGTCACCGATTTCGCGCATGACGTGAAGGCCTGCGCCCTCGGCCAGGCCTCGTCCTCGATCATGGCTCAACATGTCATCGGCGCCAGCGCCGACGAATTGCGGGCGGTGCGCGACACCATGCTGAAGATGCTCAAGGAAAACGGCGCGCCGCCGCAAGGCCGCTTTGCCGATCTGAGATATCTGGAGCCGGTGCGCGACTACAAGGCGCGCCATGCCTCGACCATGCTGACCTTCGATGCGGTCGTCGATGCCATCGGTCAGATCGAGAAGAAACGCGCCGAACAAGCGGCGTGATGTTGGTACATAACGGCTCCTCCAACAGCCGGTGAATTGTCAAAATTGGGCGCTGAACACGTCGAGGAGCTTCTCACGTAAGCGGGCTCATGCCTTGGTTTGCTGCGCCCGTCTGCTTTCGGCAAATTCGCTTCTCACCCAGTCGGCGAAGGCCTTGGCCGGCTCCGGCAGGTCCTTCAAGCTCCTGGCGACCAGCCAGTAGGCGCCCGATGCGACGTCGATGTCGAACGGCTTGATCAGCGCGCCGGATGCTATCTCCTCGCCGATCTGCAAGAGATCGCCCAGCGCCACGCCGTGGCCGAGCAGGGCCGCCTGCTTCGACAGCGACACATCCGCCAGCATAGGGCCGCGCGCCGGAATGGCGTCCGCGGCGACGCCGGCTGCCTCGAACCAGCGCGCCCAGCCCTGACGATTTTCCTCGTGCAACAGCGTGTAGCGGGCAAGGTCGAGCGGCTTTTCGAGGGCAGGGCCCGATGCCAGCAAGGCCGGCGACAGGACCGGTGAATCGACGGTCGAGGCTAGCCATTCGGCCTCGCTGCGCGGCCATGAGGTGGCGCGCGCGCTGAAGCGCAAGGCGAGTTCGGGCTGATCGCTGCGGAACTCGATCGGCCTTGGGTCGACTTCGAGGGAAACGTCGATATCGGGCCGCAACTGGCTGAAGCGGTTGAGCCGCGGCAACAGCCATACAGAGGCCAGCGACGGCTCGACGCTGACGCGAACCACCGACTGTGCCGGGGCCGCCACAAGGTCCGAAAGCAGCCTGTCGATGTCGTCGAAACTCCTGACCAGCTGATCGAGCAGGCGCTGGCCGGCCTCGGTCAACTCGACGCGGCGGTGATGACGGTGGAACAAGGGCTGGCGCAGGAACTGCTCGAGTTCCCTGATCTGCCGGCTGATGGCGGCCTGCGAGACGAACAGCTCCTCGGCGGCCCGGCTAAAGCTCAATTGCCGGCCAGCTGCCTCGAAACTTCGCAACGCCGTCAGGGGCAACCGTCCGCGCTTCATTTCGCATAACCCGAAGTTATCCGAACCGGAAATTATACTCGTTTGAAGGCGAAGGCCAGCGGGCGTCTAATCCGCCTCAAAGGAGATGCGCCATGATCCAGTTGCTGGAAATCTTTTGCGATGTGATGCGGATCGCGACGTTTCGGTGGCATGGCCACAGGCAGCATCATGTGCAGCGCACCGAGGGAAGGCCGGCCACCCGCTGGGCGGCTCCAGCGGAGCGGCATCCCTTTCGCCGCTTGCGACCCTGAAGCCGACACAGAGGCGAGTGAGTGAAGAGGATTGCGTTTGCCGGCCGAAGCTCACATCTATCGGTTTGGAAACGCAAGCTGACCCGGAAGCCGGTTTCGGGGTCGCGTTCGGAAAGAGACTGCGGTGGGCGACCAGCATCGGCATGTGCATGCCGCCGGACGGACCCGGCGCGGGCGCAACTGGCCCGGTCCCTGGCGCAAAACACCCGGCCGCGTTTTCGGCACGTCGCTGGTGCGCCTCTATCAACTGACATTGTCCGGCTTTGTCGGCAATTCCTGCCGGCATCTGCCGACCTGTTCCGAATACGCGCATGAGGCGATCGCTCGCCATGGCCTGTGGGCCGGCAGCTGGATGGGGCTTTTTCGCGTGCTGCGCTGCGGGCCGTTCGGAACGCACGGCATCGACCGCGTGCCGGAGGTGCTCGCCCCGCGCTACGTCTGGTTCACGCCATGGCGTTATTGGCAGATCGGCAGGAAGCGCGGCGAGGCCTGACGGCGGGTGCGCTGGTCCCTGATCCAGATCGCCAGCGCGGCATTTCTTTACAATCCGGTAAGGTTAACCACGGCCTGCACAAAGACTGCGCATTTGAGTCAAAATCGAGCCAAGACACTTCGCTAAGCGCCTCCTATCATTCCCAGGAGAGCCCACATGCGTCGGATCGAAACCCATCCCTTCATCATTGCCGCGGTCCTCTTCCTGCTGGCCTGGTTTCTGGGATTTCCGATGCGGGCGCAATCGGCTCCGCTTGGCGATGTCGAATGCACACTGATCCAGGACGCGACAAGCGGCCAGACGCTCCACCAGAATGGTGTTTGCGACCAGCGCTTCAGCCCGGCGTCTACTTTCAAGGTGCCGTTGGCGCTGATCGGCTACGATGCCGGTATTCTTAGCGACGCGCATACGCCGAGTTGGGACTACAAGCCTGAGTTCAACGCCGTGAAGCGCGACCACAAAACCGTCGACCCGACGATCTGGGAGCGAGACTCGATCGTGTGGTATTCGCGCGAAATCGTGCGACGGCTCGGCGCAAAAAGCTTTGCCGGCTACGTCTCGAAATTCGGCTACGGCAACATGGATGTCTCGGGCGATGCCGGCAAGGACAACGGGCTCACGCAATCCTGGATAAATTCCTCGCTTGAGATATCGCCGATCGAACAGACAGCCTTCCTGCGCCAGCTGCTCGCCGGCAAGATGCCGGTTTCTGCCAAGGCGCACGAGATGACCCGAGCCATCCTGCCGAGTTTTCAGGCCGACGGCTGGACGGTGCAGGGCAAGACCGGCAGCACCAGGCTGGGAAACAGCAAGGACAAGCGCTCGCTGGGCTGGTTCGTCGGCTGGGCCGAAAAGGGCGGCCGGCGGATCGTCTTTGCCCGGCTGGTCGTCGACACCAAGCCGATCGACATGCGGAAAGGCCTGGCGACACGCGCGGCGTTCCTGAAGGATTTGACGCAGCTGGTGAAGTGAGCTTGCTGTAGCTTCAAGTGCTCCGGCGGGCACGAAGGATGTGGCCGCCGGAATTCCTTGTCTCCGCCTTTGGCGCCCTGGAGAAGCGGGCGGCGATGTCGCTGCTTTCCAGATCTTCGATCTCATCGAAGCCGAGCTCGCGCAGCGATTGCGCCAGTGCCGCGGGCACGAAGAAGCTGATCCAGGGCTCTCCGGCAGCGGCGACGCGCGCCGCATGGAAAGAGAGGGCAGCCTGTCCAGCCGCATCGCGGTTCTCGGCCGGCTCGCTGTAGTCGAAGACGACCTCCGAACCGGGCATGCCGGCAATCCAGGACAGGGTGCTGAAGATTGCGTCCTGGCTCAGATACGGAACGACACCCAGCCAGATGAAGAAACTGGGCTCGGTCTGCCGCAAACCGGCCGATGCCAGTTCATCCGCGGGGCGCTGGCGCTCGAAGTTGACCGGCACGAACATCGTGGCCCGCGGTTCAGCAAGACCAGCATCGGCGATGCATTTCCGTTTCCAGGCCTGTGTCGCCGGGTGATCGACTTCGAACACCGCGACATCAGGGTACGGATTGCGCAGCGAGAAAGTGTCGAGGCCGGCGCCGAGCACCACCACTTGCCGGACGCCCCGGCGCACCGCCGCAGCCAGCCAGTCCTCGGCGAGGCGGGCGCGCGCTGCCACGAACAGGCGCATGCGCCGGCTGCGCTCACCTTCCTGCTCGAGCTCCTGCACCGTCGGTGCGGCATCGCCCAGTATCGCACTCGCATATGGGTCGCGAAACAGCGCCGCCTGCTGCGAGAACTGGTGGAGGGCCCGCATGCGCGCGACACCCAAGGCGGTTCGGCTGGGTTTTGCGTCTTCCATGCCGGGGATTCCAACCTCGTGTCGGGGAAATTCGCAAGGCTGTGCGACTGGCCTGCGACATCTGTCGCGCCATTTCCTGACAGCTGCGCCAACGACGGCTCTTTACCTGATGCCGCGTGGCCTCTAAAACCCGCCCGCTGCCGGATGCCTCCGGCTTCACACCACGACCACCCGCGCTCGTTTGCGGGACTGGATAGGAGATACCCGATGCTGAATTCCGTTTCCCTGACATTTCCCGATGGCTCCGTCCGCGACTATGACGCGGCGATGACCGGTGCGGGCCTCGCCGAATCGATCTCGAAGTCGCTGGCCAAGAAGGCTGTCGCCTATGCCATCGACGGCACCGTTCGCGATCTTTCCGACCCGCTTGGCAAGTCCGGCAAGGTCGAGATCATTACCCGCAGCGATCCGCGCGCGCTGGAGCTCATCCGTCATGATGCAGCACACGTGCTGGCGGAGGCCGTGCAGGAACTGTGGCCGGGAACGCAAGTGACCATCGGGCCGGTGATCGAGAACGGATTCTATTACGACTTCACCCGCAACGAGCCGTTCACGCCTGACGATTTCCCGGTGATCGAAAACAAGATGCGCGAGATCATTGCGCGTAACAAGCCGTTCACCAAGGAAGTCTGGTCGCGCGACAAGGCGAAAAAGGTCTTTGCCGAGAAGGGCGAGCGCTACAAGCTGGAACTGATCGACGCCATTCCCGAAGACCAGGATCTCAAGATCTATTCCCAGGGCGAATGGTTCGACCTCTGCCGCGGCCCGCACATGGCCTCGACCGGCCAGATCGGCAACGCCTTCAAGCTGATGAAGGTGGCCGGCGCCTATTGGCGAGGCGATTCGAACAACCCGATGCTGACCCGCATCTACGGCACGGCATGGGCCGAGCAGGCTGAACTCGATGCCTACCAGACGATGCTGGAAGAGGCCGAGAAGCGCGACCACCGCAAGCTCGGCCGCGAGATGGACCTGTTCCATTTCCAGGAAGAGGGGCCGGGCGTCGTCTTCTGGCACGCCAAGGGCTGGAAGATGTTCCAGAATCTGGTCAACTACATGCGCCGCCGCCTCGACGAGCAAGGCTACCAGGAGGTCAACGCACCGCAGGTTCTCGACAAGAGCCTGTGGGAGACGTCGGGCCACTGGGGCTGGTATCGCGATGCCATGTTCAAGGTGACGGTGGCCGGCGACGACACCGACGACGACCGCGTGTTCGCGCTAAAGCCGATGAATTGTCCGGGCCACGTGCAGATATTCAAGCATGGGTTGAAATCCTATCGCGATCTGCCCGTAAAGCTTGCGGAATTCGGCAATGTGCATCGTTACGAACCGTCCGGCGCCTTGCACGGACTGATGCGCGTGCGCGGCTTCACGCAGGACGATGCGCACATCTTCTGCACCGAGGAGCAGCTGGCCGCGGAGTGCCTGCGCATCAACGATCTGATCCTGTCGACCTACGCCGATTTCGGCTTCGACGATGTCAGCGTGAAGCTGTCGACGCGGCCGGATAAGCGGGTCGGCACCGACGAGGCCTGGGATCATGCCGAGGCGATCATGGGCAACGTGCTGGATACGATCAGGACGCGCTCGGGAAACCGCATCAAGACCTCGATCAATCCGGGCGAGGGCGCTTTCTACGGGCCGAAATTCGAATATGTGCTGAAGGACGCCATCGGCCGCGAATGGCAGTGCGGCACCACGCAGGTCGACTTCAATCTGCCGGAACGCTTTGGCGCCTTCTACATCGGTTCGGATTCGGAAAAGAAGCAGCCGGTGATGGTGCATCGCGCCATCTGCGGTTCGATGGAACGCTTTCTCGGCATCCTGATCGAGCATTATTCCGGCCATTTCCCGCTATGGTTCGCGCCGCTGCAGGTGGTTGTGGCGACGATCACCTCGGATGCTGACGACTATGCGCGAAAGGTTGTCGCACAGTTGAAGGCGGCAGGACTTTTGGCCGAACCGGATCTGCGCAACGAGAAGATCAACTACAAGGTGCGTGAGCATTCGCTGGCCAAGGTTCCTGTGATCCTCGTCTGCGGCAAGCGCGAGGCGGAGGAGGAGACAGTCAACATCCGCCGGCTCGGCTCGCGCGATCAGGAATCGCTCAAGCTGGCCGACGCGCTGAAGCTGCTTTCCGACGAGGCTGTTTCAGCCGACCGAAGGCGCAGCGCGGCCTGAGCAAACAATGTTTCGTAGAAATGGCGGTGGAGCGATCCACCGCCATTTTCACATGCCTGTCACGCCAACCTTGTAACGAGCCCCCATGCTCAAGCTGAAGATACGGGAAAGACCGTTTCCCGAACTCTCCTACGCCAATGCGAGCCAGCCGGCGCTGACGCGCTGGTTCATCCATTCCATTGAAGGTCTGTCGGGGCGCGACCGGTATGCCGCGCTCTATGATTTCTGGCGCCGCCAGGTGGCGCCGACCGGCGAGCGGGTGTTCAGCCGCATGCTGCAGCTGATCGACGTCAAGGTGCGCAGCACCGATCAGTGGCCGCCGGCGGGGCTGCCCGACACGCCGCTGGTGATCGTTGCCAACCACCCGTTCGGCATTGGCGACGGCATTGCCGTGCTGTCGCTCGTCGAGCAGCTCGGGCGTCCGTTCCGCGTCATGATCCACAAGGATCTGCTGAAGATCCGCGAGATGGAACCGTACTCGCTGCCGGTCGACTTTTCCGAGACCAAGGACGCGGTGAAGAACAACATGGCGGTGCGCCACGAGGCAGTGCGGCTGTTGAAAGAGGGCGTCACCATCGTCGTATTTCCGGCCGGCGGCGTCGCCACCGCGCCGAAAGGCTTTGGCCGGGCGCGCGACCTGCCGTGGAAGATGTTTCCGGCGCGCCTCGTGCAGGACGCCAAGGCGTCGGTGGTGCCGATGCATTTTTCCGGGCAGAACGGCCGGCTGTTCCATCTGGTCAGCGGCCCGATGAACATGGCGGAGCGCGAAGGAAGGGTGGCGAAATTCGTCGGCAAGGCGTCGCTGACGTTGCGCCTTTCAATGCTCATCCGCGAATTCGCGCGGCTGTCCGGCAAGACGATCGACGTGCGCGTCGGCAACCTGTTGAGCTGGGCCGAGCTGGAATCGCTGCGCGATCGCAAGGCGCTGCTTGAGCGTCTTCATCGCGGCGTCTTCGATCTGGCGCCCGACGCGCCGCGCGGCCGGGTCCACTTCCTGCAGCGCCGCCTGCGCAAGGCCGCCTGACGTAGCCCTGAACTACCACTTCAACTGAGGGCCAAACCGAGGCCAATGGGCGCGCCGGTCAGTCGGCGCCTTCCTCGGGATCGATGGCCGACGCCTCGGTGGCCAGGACCTCGATCTCCTGGTTCTGTCCGGCAACGACGGTGAAATCCTTCTGGTAGATGCGGTCGCGGTTCTTGGCGATGATGGTGTATTGGCCTTCGGCCAAGACCATCGAGGCGAAGGCGCCGACGGCCTCCTTGATCGGGTCGCCGGATTCGTTGAGCAGCGACCAGGATGTATCGGCGATGGCCTCGCCGCCGGTCTCGCGCACCAGCTTCATGGTCTCCTCCGCCGCGCGATGCTCGACGGTGGCTTCGGTCAGCTTGCCGGCTTCGACGCGGATGTCGGAGCGAATGACGGCATTGACCGCGCCATAGGTGGAGACGACATGATAAACGCCGGCGTTGAGCCGCACGACGCTGTTCGGCTCGACATCGGGAATGATCAAAGCGCGGTCGCCATTGGCCTCGGCGGTGCCCTCATAAATGGAGAAGCGCAGTTTTTTCGGCGGAATACGCACGCCGCCCGACAGCACCGCGTCGAGCTTGAGGCCGCCGGCATCGAGCACCAGGCTTTCGCGCTTGGCGTCCTTGCCGACGGTGATGCGCTTGGTGGCGCCGGCGCGTCCGTATGAGGCGTGGACCAGATAGCTGCCGGGTTCGAGCTGGAACACGGCGCTGCCGCCATGCGCGGAAGCCACCATCGGCAGCTTGCCGTCGCCGGCGGCCTCGGGCTTGAAGACGCGCCAGACGATGCCGCGCGTGATGTCGGCGCCCTTGTCGGTCAACTGCGCCGACAGCGTTATGGCGCCGCCGCCACCGAGTGCCAGCGGCGTCTCGCCCTTGGGCGGTGCATAGCTCGAAATATCGGGGAGTTTCAGATTGCCGATGCCGTCGGCATTCTGCGCCATGGCCATCGAGGCCGGCGCAAACAGCGCTACGGCGAGCCAAATCAGGAAAAGGCGCGATGTCCCCTCAAACATGCCTTGCGTTGAAGCCCAAGGCGGTGGCAATTTCAAGGCTTAAGAGTCCGACCGCCTTGGCAACAGGTTCTTTCGTCCGGCGCGCCCGCGCCAATGCCGGAGCCGCCCCGATCCGCAATGGCGCGCTTCAGCTCAAAATCGAGTGCTTTAGGAGACCTGGCCCCCATGGCGTCGCCGATCATCGACTTCCTGCTGACCCGAAACTCCGCACCGATTCCTGAATTGAAGGAACCGGCGCCCAGCGATGGCGATATCGCGACCATGATCGCGGCTGCAAGCCGGGTGCCCGATCACGGCCGGCTGGAGCCGTGGCGCTTCATCCTTTATCGCGGCGAGGCGCGCGTCGAGATCGGCAGGAAGCTGGCGGCGCTCGCCGAACAGCGCGAAGGACCGCTGCCGGAAAACCGCCGCAACCAGGAACTGGCTCGGTTTTCGCGTGCGCCGCTGGTGATCGGCGTGGTCTCGAGCCCGAAGGACAATCCAAAAATCCCGCAATGGGAAATGTTCCTGTCCGGCGGCATGGCGGCGATGAACCTGATGATCGCAGCCAATGCGCTGGGCTACGGCACCAACATGATCAGCAACTGGTATTCCGACGTGGCGGAGGGCAGGGCGCTGCTGGGAGTGGCGCCACAGGAACGTGTTGTCGGCTTCGTCCATATCGGCTGCTATCAGGGACCGGCGCCGGAACGGCCGCGGCCCGATCCGGCAAAGCTCTATGCCGATTATGCGGGGCCGTGGAACGGCTGACACCCGAAAGTGATTCCCCTTTATTTAAACACAGGCTAAGACAGCGGCTTCGGCGATGCGTTGGGGGTTGGCGCATCGACCATGGGGATTTTTTTGGGGGTCGCCGGCGACATGAAGAAACGAGACTTGCTGCGAACCCGGCTGCGCTATGGGTTTGACAAGAGCATGGCGGCCGGGCCGATCGCGCTGATCGGCTGGCTCGCCGTCGCTTCGCTGCTGATCATCATCGCCGCCGCGGCTTTTCTTGCGGTGACCCGCATCGCGCCGGAGGGCGGCGAACCACTGAACTTCTTCGAAGCATTCTGGGAATCGCTGATGCGCACGCTCGATTCCGGCACGATGGGCGGCGACACCGGCTGGGCCTTTCGTCTCGTCATGCTCTTTGTCACGCTCGCCGGCATCTTCGTCGTGTCGGCCCTCATCGGCGTGCTCAGCGCCGGCGTCGACAGCAAGCTCGATGAATTGCGCAAGGGCCGTTCGCGGGTGCTGGAGAGCGACCACACCATCATCCTCAACTGGTCGCCGTCGATCTTCGACGTCATCTCCGAACTCGTCATTGCCAATGCCAGCCGCCGCCATCCGCGCATTGTCGTCATGGCCAATATGGACAAGGTGGCGATGGAGGACGAGATCGCCGCCAAAGTCGGCAGACTGGGCAATACACGCATCATCTGCCGCAGCGGCGACCCGACCGACCTCTACGATCTGGCCATCGTCAACCCGCAGACCTCGCGCTCGATCATCGTGCTGTCGCCGGACGGCGACGACCCGGATTCGCAGGTGATCAAGACGGTGCTGGCGCTGGCCAACGACCCGAACCGGCGCACGGCGCCCTATAACATCGCCGCCGAGATCCGCGACGGAAAGAACGCCGAGGTTGCCCGCGTCGTCGGCGGGGCCGAGGTACAGCTTGTCCTGGCCGACCAGCTGATCTCGCGCATCGTCGTGCATTCGAGCCGGCAGTCGGGTCTCAGCGGCGTCTATTCGGAGCTGCTCGATTTCGACGGCTGCGAAATCTACACGACCGAGCAGCCTGATCTCACCGGCAAGACCTTCGGCGAGGCAGTGATGGCGTATGAGCATTGCACGCTGATCGGGCTCTGCGACCAGCAGGGGCGCGTCAATCTCAACCCGCCGTCGGAGCTGGTAATCGGCAAGGACATGCGCGCCATCATCATTGCCGAGGACGATGCCGCCATCAAGCTGGGAAGCGCCGGGGCCAAGATCGAAGCCGCGGCAATCCTTCGCCATCAGCCTGTCGAGGCGAAGCCGGAGCGCACGCTGATCCTTGGCTGGAACCGGCGCGGTCCGATCATCACCTATGAACTGTCGCGCTACGTCGCACCTGGGTCAATCCTGACCATCGCCGCCGATACGCCTGGCCTCGAGCAGGAAGTTGCCGGACTGCCGGTCGTCGGCGACAATCTGGCGGTTTCCTGCCGCATCACCGACACGTCGAGCAGAACAGCACTGGCAAGTCTGGACGTGCCTTCTTACGACCACGTGCTCGTCCTCGGCTACAGCGAGACCATGGCAGCGCAGCCCGCCGATACGCGCACGCTGGTGACGCTGCTGCATTTGCGCAAAATCGCAGACGATGCCGGCACGCATATCTCGATTGTCAGCGAAATGATCGACGTGCGCAACCGCGAGTTGGCGGCGGTGACCAAGGCCGATGATTTCGTCGTCAGCAACAGGCTGGTCAGCCTGATGCTGGCGCAGGCATCCGAGAACCAGCATCTCGCCGCGATCTTCGATGACCTGCTCGACGAGGAGGGCTCCGAAATCTACATGCGTCGGCGACTATGTCGCCATCGACCATCCGGTGACGTTCTGGACGATCGCGGAATCGGCGCGTCTGCGCGGCGAGATCGCCATCGGGCATAGGCGCGTTCGCGCTGCGCAGAATGATGAGCGGGCTCTGGGCGGCGTCACCGTCAACCCTTTGAAGTCGCAAGCGCTGGCCTACCTGCCGGAGGACCGGGTCATCGTGCTGGCGCGGGACTAAACCCCGACTGCCTTGGCGCGAGCCAGAAGCCGTTCGGCGAGCCTGAGATGCGGCCGGTCATACATCTTGCCGTCAATGCCGACCACGCCGGGATTTCCGGCCGCCTCGAAGGCCGCGACGATGGCCTGCGAGCGTTGCACTGCCTCCGCCGATGGCGTGAAGGCGGCGTTGATGACCGGCACTTGCGCCGGATGGATCGCCATCTTGCCGGTAAAGCCGTCACGCTCGGCCTCCGTGCATTCGGCTTCGAAGGCGGCCATGTCGCGAAAGGCGGGGAAAACCGTGTCGATCGCCGCGACTTCAGCTGCGCCGGCGGCAAGGATGGTCATGGTGCGGGCAAGGCGGAAGACATCGGTGTAGCGGCCGTTGTCGTCGCGCGCAGCCTGCGCGCCGATCGCCGCCGACAGATCTTCGGCACCCCAGGTGAGGCCGGCAAGCCTGGCGCTTGCCCCGGCATAGGTCGCGGCGGCCAGCAACCCAGCAGCGGTCTCGGTAATGATCGGCAGGATCTTGATCGCGCCATCCGGCAATCCGTTTTCGGCCTCATGTACGCGGAGCTTTACGGATAGCTGCTGGACATCCTGGCCGCTGTTCGACTTCGGCAGCATGATGCCGTCGGGTTTGACCGGAACCAGGACGGCCAGATCATCGTCGGTCAACCCGGTCGATAGGTCGTTGACTCTGATATAGATGGCGGAGCTTGTCTGCTGCCTGTTGCCGGCAATAAAGCGTGCTGCGATGTCGCGTGCCGACGGCTTGTTTTGTGGCGCCACGGAATCCTCAAGGTCGACGATGACCACGTCGGCGCCGGCGCCAAAACCCTTCTCCAGTTTCTTTTTGGAATCCCCGGGCACAAACAGCAGCGAGCGCATCAGGCCGCCTTTTTCATCATCATCGCCTGGCGCGTGCATTTGGCAACGAGCACATCGTTCTGATTGTAGGCGTGATGCTCGAACTCGACGATGCCGCGGTCCGGCTTCGATTTCGAGTCCCTGACTGAGAGCACCGTCGTTTCGACACGGATGGTGTCGCCGTGGAAGACCGGGTGCGGAAACACCGTCTCCTTCATGCCGAGATTGGCAATTGTGGTGCCGACGGTGATGTCATTGACGGAAATGCCGATCATCAGGCCGAGCGTGAACAGCGAATTGACCAGCGGTCTGCCCCATTCGCTCTTGGCGGCGAAGTCGAAGTCGATGTGCAGCGGCTGCGGGTTCAGCGTCATCACCGAGAACAGCATGTTATCGCTTTCGGTGACGGTCTTGCGCAGCGTGTGCCGAAAGACATGTCCGACGACGAACTCTTCGAGATAAAGCCCGGGCATCGTTTTTCTCCTCCGCTGCCTGACGGTTGATAGGCGCTGCCCATGCCACCCGCAAGCCAGTTAATAAACATGGTGAACCGTTCGTAAACCATTTCTGCCTAGGGTCATTCCTGGGGCCGGAAGCTTTCCGGCAAGGGGCGTAGCAGGCAGTATGGTTGTCTCGCATTTTCTCAAATGGATCTACACCGCGAGAGTTTCGGAGCGCGCCGCGGCGGCGAGCGCGCTGGCCCGCGCCTACGTCAATTCCGACCTGCCTTTCGAAGACCGTTGCGCGGCCGAAGCGGCGCTGACGCTGCTGCTCGACGACGCCTCGTCGAAGGTGCGGCTGGCTATGGCCGAAGCGCTGTCGATGAGCCATCACGCGCCGCTGCAGATCATCAGCGCGCTTGCCTCCGATCAGCCGGAAGTGGCAGCCCTGGTGCTGGCGCGCTCCCCGCTGCTGACGGACGCCGACCTGATCGACCGCGTCGCGGCCGGGCACAAGGCGACGCAAAAACTGATCGCCGACCGGCCGGTCGTTTCGATGGCGGTTGCCGCGGCGATCGCCGAGATCGGCGAACCGGAAGCGTGTGCGGCGCTGCTCGCCAATGACGGCGCCGATATCGCGTCGCTCAGCTTCCGCCGCATGGCCGAGCGGCATGGCCATATCGCTCATTTGCGCGAGGCAATGGTCACGGATGTGCGGCTGCCGGCCGACTGCCGGCACATGCTGCTGGTCAAGCTCGGCGAAACGCTGAAGGCTTCGCCGCTGGTGATGGCGCTGATGGGGGCGGCCAGAGCCGAGCGGGTCACGCGCGATGCTTGCGTCAAGGCTTCGGTGCGGCTGGTCGAAGGCACGCGCACTGAGGAACATGCGGCACTTATCGAACATCTGCGCCTGCGCGGCGACCTGACCGCAAGTTTCATCATCCGTGCCATTGCCCACGGCAAGGTCGACTTTTTCGGCTCGGCCCTGGTTGCGCTCAGCCAGCAGTCGGAGCAGCGGGTGCGGGCCTTGCTCGCAGGCGGCCAGGACGTTGCGTTGCAGGCGCTCTTCCGCAGCGCCGGCCTTGCCGCTTCCACCCATGGCATCATCCTGCGCGCGCTCAAAATCTGGCGCGAGGTCGCCAACGGCAAGCGCCTCGCCGGCGTGCAGGAGGTCAGCTGGCTGATGCTGAAGGAGCTTGGCGGTCCGGCCACCGAGGGCGATCTCGCCGGCCTGGTCAAGTCGATCCACCTCGACGCGCTGCGGGAAAACGCGCGCGGGCATGCGCTGGCGATAGCCGCGGCCTGACGCCCTAAACTCGGTCCTTGGCGAAGAAATCCGGGAAATCCTCGATCGCGGCGGCGATGATGCGCAGCGAGGCTGCGATCTGCAGCATATCCGCACCGCCGCTGCGCTCTGAAAGGCTGGCTGCATATTGCCGGGCCACAGTGACAGTTGCTGTCTGTGGATCGCCGGTTGCGCGAAAGAGCAGTTCACGCGCGAGGCCGCGCAGGAAATTGGCGATCGAGAGTGCGGTGTCGGTAGGAGTGGACGGCCTCTGCTGCGCGGCGCGCAGGCGCAGGATTTCGAGGCCGACGGTAACGGCGGCGACCCCGCCGCCCAGGATCGCATCGCCTTTCCTGCCGGCATTTTGCAAGAGCGGCATCAGCTGGTTGATGCGGTCATAGGCCAGACTCTCGAAGGCCGAACGCCGCGGCACCCGCTCATGCAGGCACAGCCGCGCCAGATCCTCGCGCATGGCGCGCACGATGCGGTTGGCCGCGCGCCATGGATCCACCGGCAGCACCACGATGAAGACGCAGATAGCCAGCAGGATGCCGACCAGCACCGACGCCGAGCCGGCGAAGAACGGGCCTGGGGCATAGGTCATCGCCTGATGCGGGCTGAGGAAGGCGAGGAAATTGATTGCAAAGGCCGTCGCCACGCCGACGGTGCGCGGATTGGCCATGCCCAGCGCCGTCGGTACCAGGATCGGCACGACAAACAGCGTGAACCAGCCGAAGCCGGGCAAAGCAGGCAGCGCGACCTGGCCAACAAGGAAGGCAAAGGGCAAAGCCAGCAGCGTACCCTTGAAGAAGCCCCAGGACACCCGCACCGGGTCAGGCCGCGCGGCGAAAAGACTGGAGACGACCGCAACGAGGATAACGGTGCCGGCCGCGTCGGACCATTTCGTCGTCAGCCAGAAGGCGGCGACCGCCAGCGTGGCAAGGGCGGCGCGTATGGCATTGCGCGAAGCCCCGGGATAATCGCGATGCACCACCAGCGCAGGCAGCTGCATGTTGCTCCGGCTCGGGCGCGTCACCGGTGCGCGCAGGGCGTCGAGGCCGCGCAGCACCTGCTTGAAGGCTTCGGCGAAATCGGCGGCGATGGTGAGGCGCGTGATGGTGCCGACCCTGTCGTCGCCCTGATCGGTCGAGGCGTCGGGCATTTGCCGGGCCTTGCCGGCAATCGCGTCGAGCCGCGTCACCCAGGGCGACGTGTCCTCCAGCGCCTCGGGCGTGGCTGCCAGTTCGCTGACCAGCGACTGCAGTTCCGAGCGCTCCGGAATGAGCGCTGCGTTTTTCGGCGCGGCGTGAGAATGCAGCGCGCGTGCCGCCGACAGCGCCGACAGAAGCTGACCGATGGTTAGGCGGACCGGATGGGCGCGGGTGGCGAAGCTCGGGGCTTCGAGCCGGGCATAGGTGCGCATCTCGGCCAGCATCTGGGCGTCCGTGATCAGCTTGCCGTGCAGGCCGGCCAGTCTCGCCGGGTCGCCGCCGGAAAAAGCGCCGCCCGCATAGGTTGCAAGGTCGAGGATGCTGCGCTTCAGCCTGGAGATGATGGCGTCAGCGGCCAGCTTGGGCAGGATCAGCCGGCTGGTCAGGCCGGCGCAGACGATGCCGAGCACGATCTCGGCGCAGCGCGCGACAGCGAGATCGACGATCACATGCGGCTGGCCGAAAGCCGGCAGCCCAATGATCATCGCGGTATAGCCGGCAAGTGCGGCGCCATAGGCTTCCGGATTGCGCAGCAGCGACGAAACCAGCGTGCACAGCCCAATCCAGACGGACAGCGCCGTGACCAGCAGCCAGGGATTGGTGCCGAAAACCGAGGTGATGCCGATCGCCGCAAGTCCACCGGCCAGCGTGCCGAGCAGCCGGTAAAAACCTTTCGCCAGCACCATGCCGGCGACCGGCTGGGCGACGATGAAGACCGTCATCATCGCCCATTGCGGGTGGTCGAGTTTTAGCGCGTAAGCAGCGAGAAGCGCGATCAGACCGGCCGAAACCGTGCGCAGGGCGAAAATCCAATCCGAGCGCGTCGGCTGCGTCAGGCCCGCCAAACTAGTTTCGAAGTAGCTCTTCAGCCGCGCCCAGATCACAAGCTGGTCTCCGTATCGGAAGCGCAGGCTAGAGCAGTTCCAGGAAAAGTGTGAAACGGTTTTCCGCCCGGAGCTGCGTCAAAACGAAGAGTTGGCCGGCGCTCAGATATCCAGCACTTCCGTCGCGGCGAATTCGGCGCGTTCCTGGATGAAGCGGAAGCGGGCTTCCGGCTTGGTGCCCATCAGCGCGTCGACAGCATCCTTGGTCGCGGCCACGGCGTCGATAACATCGACCCTGAGCAGCGTGCGCTTCCTCGGGTCCATGGTGGTTTCCTTGAGCTGCGCGGCCATCATCTCGCCCAGGCCCTTGAAGCGGCCGATCTCGACCTTGGCGCGGCCGGTGAATTCGGTGCGCAACAGCTCGTCCTTGTGCGCATCGTCCCTGGCATAGGCAACCTTGCCGCCTTGCCGGATCGAATAGAGCGGCGGCACCGCCAGATAGAGATGGCCGCCATTCACCAGGTTCGGCATTTCCTGGTAGAAGAAGGTGATCAGCAGCGAGGCTATGTGAGCGCCGTCGACGTCGGCGTCGGTCATGATGATCACGCGGTCGTAGCGCAAATCCTCGTCGCGGTATTTCGAGCGCGTGCCGCAACCGAGCGCCTGAATCAGGTCCGATATCTGCTGGTTGGCGGCGAGCTTGTCGTTGCCGGCGCTGGCGACGTTGAGGATTTTTCCGCGCAGCGGCAGCACCGCCTGGCTCGCACGGTCGCGCGCCTGCTTGGCCGAGCCGCCGGCCGAGTCGCCTTCGACGATGAACAGTTCGGCGCCCGCGGCGGCGTTCTGCGTGCAGTCGGCGAGCTTGCCGGGAAGGCGCAGCTTGCGCACCGCGCTCTTGCGCGACACTTCCTTTTCCTGGCGCCGGCGCACCCGCTCGTCGGCGCGCGCAATCACCCATTCCAGCAGCTTGGAGGCTTCCTGCGGATTGTCGGCCAGCCAGTGGTCGAAGGGATCGCGGATGGCGGTCTCGACAATGCGAATGGCTTCGATCGTTGCCAGCCTGTCCTTGGTCTGGCCGACGAATTCCGGCTCGCGGATGAAAACCGACAGCATGCCGGCCGCCGAGATCATAACGTCTTCGGAGGTGACGATCGAGGCGCGCTTGTTGCCGACCAAGTCGGCATAGGCCCGAAGCCCGCGCGTCAGCACATTGCGAAAGCCGGCCTCATGCGTGCCGCCTTCGCCGGTCGGGATGGTGTTGCAGTAGGAGTTGACGAAGCCGTCACCGCCGAACCAGGTCACCGCCCATTCCAGCGAGCCGTGGCCGCCCTGTTTTTCGCTCTTGCCGGCGAAGATCTCGCGGGTCACCTGGAAGTCGTCGCCAAGCGATGCCTTGAGATAGTCCTTCAAGCCGCCGGGGAAATGGAACTCCGCCTTGGCGGGCGTCTGGTCCTTTTCCTTGATCAGCGATGGGTCGCAGCTCCAGCGGATCTCGACGCCGCCGAACAGATAGGCTTTCGAGCGGGTCATGCGATAGAGCCGCGCCGGCTCGAAGGCGGCGCCCTTGCCGAAAATCTGCTCGTCGGGATGGAAGCGGATTTTGGTGCCGCGCCGGTTGTGCACTTCGCCGAGCTGCTCCAGCCCGCTCACCGGAACGCCGCGCGAGAACCTTTGGCGGTAAAGCTGGCGACCGCGCGCGACTTCGACTTCGAGATGGTCCGACAGCGCATTTACGACCGAGACGCCGACACCGTGCAGACCGCCGGAGGTCTCATAGACCTTGCTATCGAACTTGCCGCCCGAATGCAGCGTCGTCATGATGACTTCGAGCGCCGGCTTCTTGAATTTCGGATGCGGATCGACCGGAATGCCGCGGCCATTGTCGGTAACGGTCAGAAACCCGTCGGCCGACAGCTCGACATCGATGAAGGTGGCATGGCCGGCGACCGCCTCGTCCATCGAATTATCGATGACCTCGGCAAACAGATGGTGCATCGCCTTGTCGTCGGTGCCGCCAATATACATGCCGGGACGGCGCCGCACCGGCTCCAGCCCCTCCAGCACCTCGATGTCGGCGGCGCTATAGCCCTCGCTGCCGTCCTTGGTCGCGGCAGGACGCTTCGTGGCCTGCACCAGCGGGTCGGCCGGGCGCTCCGGTGTCCGAGCCGGTTGGGGCTGCTTTTCCAGATTGCCGAAAAGATCGTTGTTGTCGTCCATGCCTGCCATAGAATCCGGTGCCGCGAATCACCCGTCGATACTGCCACGCTTTTCGGCGCCAAGCGACGGAAGTTCCTGTTACGTTCGGGGATTAAACCCTTCTTATCCTAAAACCTTTCGATAACCAAGCTGGCGGAAATAGGTCCCTGCGGAGCGGGCGCGATTCCTGAATCTTTAACAAAGCGGCCTAGCGTCGCCTCAACAAAACAAAAGACCACGAATGTCAGGGGTTGGTTGTGAGGGGCAAGGCCATAACGATGATTGGCATCGCTGCCGTCTTCGGCGCGATTTCAATCTTTGCCGCGGATTTCTGGGTGAAAAGCCAGGCCAAGGCCGATGCCGAAGAGAAAACGGCGTCGATCCCGGCGCCCGCCGTCCCCAAGGTCGTCTTCAAGACCATCGTGGTGGCCAACGCGCCGTTGCGTTACGGCATGGAGCTTGACCGGGCGCAGCTCAGCGAAATCCCATGGTCCGAGGATTCGGTGCCGCAGGGCGCGTTCACCACAGTCAATGCATTGCTCGCCGAAGGCAGCCGCGTGGTATTGTCGCCGATCGAGATCAACGAGCCGGTGCTGATCAGCAAATTGTCGGGGCCGAACGGCCGCGCGACGCTATCCAACATGATGACGCCCGGCATGCGGGCGGTGACAATCCGCACCGACGAGATCGCCGGTGTCGGCGGCTTCGTCATGCCGGGCGACCGGGTCGACGTGGTGCTGACACGCGATGCGGGCGAAATCCAGGAAGTGGCCAAGAACGCGCAGGGCGCTGCCGGATCGACCGTTACCTCCGAGATCGTCGTCTCCGACGCCAAGGTGCTGACCGTGGGGCAGGGCGCCGACGAGCGCCAGACCACACCGCAGATCGCCAATTCCGTCACCATCGAGGTGACGACCGAAGGCGCGCAGAAAGTGGCGCTTGCCCGCACCGTCGGCACCTTGTCGCTGTCGCTCCGCTCGGCCGCAGACGGAGGGGCCGCCAAGGACGGCGTCACCACCATCTCGTCCTTCGGCGGATCGGTCGCCTCCGGCGTCCAGGCCGCTGCCGGCGCGCTGTTCACTGCCGCGACCAAGGAGCCTGAGAAGCCGAAATTCAAGACGATCATCGTGACGCGCGGCACGCAGGTCGAAGAATACCAGGTTCCTGCGCGGGACCAGCAATAACTGCCGGTGGGGACCGGGCGAGGGACGGGACAGATGTCGGGACTTCATGCATTTCGAACTACGAAAGGGCTGCGCCCAATGCGGGCGCTTGCGGTGGGGGCTTGCCTGGCCGCGGCCGCAATGCTCGGCCTCAGTGCGCCAGCCAAGGCCGACAACGATATCGTCCATGTCTCGTCCACAACGAATGCGTCGATCAAGGTAGCCAAGGGCAAGCCGAAGACGGTCATGACCAATGCCGCCTTCTACCAGATCGTCATCGGCGATCCGGAGATCGCCAACGTCAATCCGCTGACCGACAAATCCTTCTATGTGCTGGGCAACAATCTCGGCACCACCGGCATCGCGCTGTTCGACGAGAACAAGCAGTTGGTCGGCACCGTCGACATCGAGGTGACGCTGGACACCGACCAGCTGGCCAGCACCATTCGCGCCAGCGTGCCGGACGCCAAGATCAAGGTCGGCTCGGCCAATGGCCGCGTCGTGCTGTCGGGCGAGGCCGATGACGCGGTCGCCGCCGAGAAGGCAAGCAAGATCGCCAGCCGCTTCTCCGGCAATGAAGAAGTGATCAATTCGGTCAACATCTCGTCCTCGCAGCAGGTTCAGCTCAACGTCCGCTTCGTCGAGATCAATCGCCAGGCCGGACAGGATCTCGGCGCCAAATACAGCGCCAATTTCGCTTACGGCATTGGCGGGCGCGACGTCACCCTCGATCCTGGCACGGTGCCGGGAGCCGGCAATGGCGAGATCATCGGCCGGCTGCTGTCCAACGGCCTGTCGATCGACGTCGCCATCAAGGCGCTGGAGGAACGTGGTCTCGCCAGGCGGCTGGCCGAGCCGAACCTGATCGCCCGCTCGGGCCAGACGGCAAGCTTCCTCGCCGGCGGCGAGTTCCCGATCCCGGTCTCCGAGGACAATGGCAAGATTTCCGTCAGCTACAAGAAATACGGCGTCAGCCTCGACTTCACGCCGACGGTTCTCAAGGACGGGCTGGTGAGCCTCGACATCGCGCCGGAAGTGTCCTCGATCGACGCTTCGGCCTCCTACAATATCGGCAATATCTCGGTCCCGGGCTTTATCGTGCGCCGCGCCAAAACATCCGTCGACCTGAAGAATGGCCAGAGCTTCATGATCGCCGGCCTGCTGCAGTCACAGAACGACATTACCACATCGCGTCTACCCGGCCTCGGCAAGCTGCCGGTGCTCGGCTCGCTGTTCTCCTCCAAATCCTATCAGCGGCGCGAGACCGATCTGGTGATCATCGTCACCCCCTATCTGGTCAAGCCGGTCGATCCGTCGAAGAAGCTGCTCGAGCCGACCGACGGCACGCAGCCGGCCAGCAATGTCGACTATTTCCTCAACAACACCGAGGAAGTGAAATCGTCCGAAGCCAATCGTGCAGTGGCAATGGCCAGCGGCAGTACGCCACAGCCGGCCGCGGTCACCACCGTCGGGCATTTCCTCGACCTGCCGAAGGATTGAAGCCATGCGCGTGGAATCATGCATCGCCCTGCTGATCGCCGGCCTCGCCGGCGGCTGCACCAGCGACGACTATGTCCGCTCCGAGGGACCGACGATTGCCGCCGGCAACGCACAGGCCGCCAATACGGCCATGCAGATGGTCGATCCCTGGAAATACGGCGTCCAGAACACCAGGCTGCTGGTGCCGGCGCAGCGCAGTGAGGCGGCAGTCAACGCCGCCGACCAGGCTGCTGCTGCCAAGGCCGTGCAACCGACAGCGACAACCGATTGATTTGCCCCGGTGATTTGACCGGGAATGACCTGACAGGCTGACAAAATGGCAAGCGGCATCAAGACCAAGAAGATCCTGCTGGTGTCCAGCGACCGGACCTTTGCGCAGGATACGCGCACCGCGTTCGCGGCCTCGGAGGTGATCCAGCTTTCGACCGTCGAGAAGAACATTACCGAACTGCGCGGCGAGGTCCAGGAAGCCGATTTCGGCGCGCTCATCGTCGACATGGATGCGGCAAAGCTGGAAGAGATCGAGTCGCTGCAGCGCATCATGCGCCGGCTTGAAGGCCGCGTTCCGGTGGTCGTCGTCACCCAGGAATTCAACGCAGCCGCAGTGCGTATCCTGGTGCAGCTCCAGGTCGCCGATTTCCTGGTCAAGCCGATCACCACCGCCGATCTGGTGCGGTCGGTCGTGCGCGCGCTGCAAGGGCCGGGGCGCGAGGAAAACACCGAGTCGCAGATCTATACCTTCATGCCGGCCGCCGGCGGCGTCGGCACCACGACGCTGGCGCTGCAGACCGCCTTCCAGCTGCATCATTCGGTGACGCGCGGCGCGTCGACCTGCGTGGTCGACCTCAATTTCCAGCAAGGCGCCTGCGCCGAATATCTCGACCTCGAGCCGCGCTTCGACATCACCGAAATCGAGAACCAGCCCGAGCGCCTCGACCGTCAGCTGCTGGATGTGATGCTGTCCAAGCATGCGAGCGGGCTCTGCGTGCTGGCGGCGCCAACGCATCCGTCGGAAATGCGCTCGTTCAAGACCGATGTCGTGGTGCGCATGCTCGATCTCGTCTCGGCCTATTTCGATAACGTCGTCATCGACATGCCGCGCACCTGGTTTCCGTGGACGGAGACGGTGCTGCTCGGCTCCAACAAGCTCTACATCGTCGCCGAAATGACGGTGCCATGCCTGCGCCACACGCAGCGGCTGATCCAGGCGGTCTACGAGACGGCCGGCAAGGAAGTGAAGCCGAACGTCATCGTCAATCGTTTCGAGCAGAAGATGTTCGACAACGGCATCAAGCAGGCGGATGTCCAGGAAATCCTGGGCGAGCATTTCGTCGGCGGCATCTCCAACAATTACCGGCTTGTGCGTGAAGCGGTCGACCGCGGCGTGCCGCTGCATGAGATCGACCCGAACGCCAACGTCGTCAACGATCTGAAGAGGATCATCCTGCCGGAAGAAGCCGTGGTGACGCCGGAGAAATCGCGCTCGCTGTTCGGCATCGGCAGGGGCCTCCTGAAGAGGAAAGCCGGATGACCAGCCGCTTCTCGACCCTGCAGAACCGTGACGTCCGCGCGCTGAAGCCGGCCGAGGCGGCGCCGGTCGCGCATCACGCCGTGGTCATCCCGACGAACCGCAAGGCCTTGCCGCCGAAGCCGGAGACAACACCGGGAAAAAGCGCCAACAAGGTGCTCGATGCCCGCGTGCGCATCCACCGGCTGCTGCTCGAGGAAATCAACCTGGTCGCGCTGGAGCGCCTGCCCAAGGATGAGATGCGCCGGCAGGTGCAGGAGTTCGTGTCGGAAAAGACCCGCCAGGAGCGTATGGCGATCAACACCGTCGAACTTGAAGCACTGGTCGACGACATCGTCGATGAGATGGTCGGCCTCGGGCCGCTGGAACCGCTGCTCAAGGATCCCGACATCAACGATATCCTGATCAACGGCCACCAGAACTGCTTCGTCGAAAAGCGGGGCAAGCTGCAGCAGGTCCATATCCCGTTCAAGGACGAGGCGCACCTGTTGCGCATCGTCAACAAGATCGTCGCCGCCGTCGGCCGCCGGGTCGACGAATCGCAACCGATGGTCGATGCCCGCATGCTCGACGGCTCGCGCTTCAACGCCGCCATTCGCCCGGTCGCCGTCGACGGGCCGCTGGTGTCGATCCGCAAGTTTTCAAAGAACAAGCTCGGCCTGCACAAGCTGGTCGAGTTCGGCGCCATCACCCAGAACATGGCCGAGGTGCTGGCGGCTGCAGTCCACGCCCGCAAGACGACCATCATCTCGGGCGGCACCGGCACCGGCAAGACGACGATGCTCAACGCATTGTCAGCCTTCATTCCGGAAGACGAACGGTTGATCACCATCGAGGACGCGGCCGAACTGCAGCTGCAGCAGCCGCATGTCGCGCGCATGGAAACGCGCCCCGCCAACATCGAAGGTCATGGCGAGCTGAAGCAGCGCGACCTGGTCAAGAACGCGCTGCGCATGCGCCCTGACCGCGTCATCCTCGGCGAGTGCCGCGGCGAGGAGGCCTTCGACATGCTGCAGGCGATGAACACCGGCCATGAAGGCTCGATGGCGACCATCCACGCCAACACGCCGCGCGACGCCATTTCGCGCCTCGAGCAGATGCTGGGCATGACCGGCATGCCGATGACGGTGCAGTCGATCCGCAGCCAGATCGCCAGCGCGCTCGACCTTATCGTCCAGCTGACGCGACTGTCGGACGGCAAGCGCAAGGTGACCAGCGTCGCCGAGGTGACCGGCATGGAAGGCGACGTCATCCAGATGCAGGAGATATTCCGCTTCGTGCGCACCGGCATGGAAGCCGACGGCAAGATCCTCGGTCACTACGAGGCGACCGGCATTCGCCCGCGTTTCCTCGAGGACCTGCGCAATATGGGCATTGAATTCCCCGGCAAATATTTCGAACCCGGCCGGCCGCAGGAGTAAGCCGGGTGTTCGAGAATTTCAGCCCGATCTATGTCGTCTATGCCGCGGCAGCGCTGACCGGCATCATGATCGCCGAAGGCTGCTATCTGCTCTATGCCGGCCGCAGCGACAAGCGCCTGGCTATCAACCGGCGCATGAAGCTGCAGGAAAACAAGATCAGCCAGGAACAGGTGCTGATCCAGCTGCGCAAGGAACGCGGCCTCGATTCCGGCACGTCATCCTTCTCGCCCGACCGTTTTCGCGCGCTGCGCACGCAGTCTGGCATGGTGATGCCCTTGCCGAAATTCCTGACGATGACGACGGGCGTGGCGCTGGCGATGATGCTCGTCGCGCTCTGGTACGGCCTGCCGCTGTTGCTCGCCATTTTGCTGTTTGTGGTGCTGACAGCGCTGCTGCCGGTAATTGTGCTGCGCTCCAAGCGTGCCCGGCGGGTGAAGCGTTTCGGCGTGCAGTTGCCGGAGGCGCTGGAATTGATCACGCGCGGCTTGAAGGCCGGGCATCCGGTTCCGGTGGCGATCTCGATGGTGTCGCGCGAGATGCCCGATCCGATCGGCACCGAATTCGGCGTTATCTCCGACGAGGTGACTTATGGTTCCGACCTGGTTTCGGCGTTGAATTCACTGTTTGATCGCGTCGGCCAGGAGGATCTGCCGCTGTTCGTTACCGCGGTTTCCATCCAGACGAGTTCGGGCGGCAATCTGCGCGAGATCCTCGACGGGCTGTCGACGACGATCCGCGAACGCGGCAAGCTGCGCCGCAAGGTGCGCGCCATTTCGACCGAGGGTCGTATGTCGGCCTATATCCTGACGGCGGTGCCGGCGCTGCTGTTCGCCGCCATCATGGTGATGATGCCGCAATTTTATCAAAGCGTCTGGGATGTGCCGAAGACCTGGTATCTGCTGGGCGGTTCGGTGACATGGCTGATGCTGGGCAACATCATCATGTTCAAGATGTCGAACTTCCGGTTCTGAGATGGAGCAGGTGATCCAGTTTCTTGCCTCGCTGGCGCCGACGTCGCTGATGCCGGTAGCCGCGATGCTGCTGGCGTTGGGCGGCAGCGCGGTGGCATGGCCGCTGGTGGTGGCCAAAGGCGACCGCAACGATCTCAAGCGCCGGCTCAAGATCGACGACAGCAAGACTCCCCAACAGGCCGAGGTGGCGCCGAAGAAGAACCAGAGCGTCGTGCGCGAGAAGGCGGTGAAGCGGGCGCAGGAATTCTACGCCAAGAGCGATCCGGAAAATGTCGCCCGGCTGCGTATGAAGCTGATCCAGGCGGGCTATATGGAGCCGCGCGCGGTCGGCACATTCTTCCTGATCCGCTTCGCCTGCCTGGTGGGCGCAGCGATCGGCGCGTTCCTGGTCAACCATTGGATGGGCAGCGCCGATTCCACCGCGACCAGCCGCTGGACCTTCATCATCCTGTCGGGAGCCGCCGGCTATTTCGTGCCCGGCCTGGTGCTCAGCCAGAAGGTGCGGGAAAAGATGCGCGAATACCGCAACGGCTTTCCCGACTTCATGGATTTGATGATCGTCTGCTCCGATGCCGGCATGAGCATGGAGGCCGGCATCGAGCGCGTCTCGAAGGAACTGGCCAAGACCTATCCGTCGCTGAGCCAGAATCTGCAGCTGGTGTCGCTGGAACTCAGGGCCGGCCGCAGCCTCGACGATGCATTGAAGGCGCTCGCCGACCGCCTCAGCCTGGACGAGGTGCGCTCCTTCGCCACGCTCTTGCAGCAGTCGAAGGAACTCGGCACCAGCCTCGCCGGGGCGCTGCGCGTGTTCTCTGACGAAATGCGCCACAAGCGCATGTCGTTGGCCGAGGAGAAGGCACATGCCTTGCCGGCCAAGATGTCGGTGCCGGTGGTGGTGTGCATCCTGCCGGTGGTGCTGATGATCGCCGTCATCCCGATCATCGTCAAAATGACGGCGGTTCAGTAGATACCAAGGCAGTAGATACCAAGTGGCCGCCCGGCGGCTTTCTGCGGTTACTCACTTCAACTACGCTTCGCCTGGATGTCATATCCGGCCGGTTTGGCCGCTCTCCTTCGGCAAAGTCCGCAAAAAGCAAAATGAGTGAGCCGTCCATGCGAATAGTCTTGTGCACCGCCTTCCTCGGCTCGCCGCGGCCAGTCTGTCGCCGGCCTCGGCCGCGGCCGACGATTGCGGCGACTCTGCCGCTCTGGTGCAGCAGGCATATCCCAAGGCCCAAAAGAGTGCCGATGGCGCCTCCTTCACGCTCGAACCTCATACCAGCATCGCCCAGACGCTTTGGGATGGCGATGCGCCATTCGGCGTGGTCTGCAAGATCTGGCCCGCCCATGACGACCTGTTGTTGGTCGCCGTGCCGCTGATCGACAGCTCCCAATCCAGCGACGACGGGCATTTCGGCGATGTCGAGCTTCTGGTCGTCGACAGGAAGACCCGGCAGGTGCGCCAGCGCCTGCTCCAGCCCGGGCTGATGACCGATGATGCCGTCGGCATCCGCGAGATCGACTTCGATACCGGGCGCTACAGATTGGCGCCCGATGTCAGCGCCTTCGGCCTGCGCATCGACATGGCAAACCATTCGCAGCCGAATCCTTACAGTGAAACCGACCTGCGGCTCTATGCCCTTGACGGCGGTGCTCTGCGCCTGGTGCTCGACGGCATCATCGTGGCCGGCTTTGGCGGCGAAGGCGACACCAATTGCGCAGGATCCTTTCAATCCAACCGGGTCAGCCTGGCGATGAGCCCGGCGAGACATCACGGCTATCACGACATCACAGTGTTCGAGCGGTTGGACACCGACAATCCGTCTGTCGACAAGAATGGCGAGTGCCAGTCCCATCCCGGCAGGTCCATGAAACGAACCTACCGGCTGCGCTACGACGGCAGGCGCTATCAGTTTCCGGCGGGGCTCAAGGCGCTGGAGCCGGAATAGGCTTCGGTTGGTTAATGGCTTCTGTGCCCGAAACCAAATTTTAGGCGCGTTTCCGCACTGAAGTTTAATCGCCCTGTTGTAGTCTGCTTCCTCAGAGAACGACCCGGTAAATCGGGCGATTGGGGCCAGGGGCATGCGTCACAGAAGTTTCACGGTAATGGCCGCGCTAGCGGCCGTCTTGATGGTCGGCGGCTGCACGACCGACAACGTCGACAAAACCAAGACCACATCGATCCAACCGGTGGCAAAAGACGTCAGCACCTCCGACCTTGCGCAAGGCAAGGCGCAGTTCCGCGAGGCCAATTACGGCCTTGCCGAACAGCATTTCCGCAAGGCCGTGGAACTGAAGGCCGACAGTGCCGAGGGATGGATGGGGCTTGCCGCCTCCTATGACGAACTCGGCCGCTTCGACTTCGCCGACCGCGCCTACGACCAGCTTTTGAAGGTTGCCGGGCGCAAGCCGCAGATTGTCAACAATATGGGCTATTCGCAGCTGCTGCGCGGCAACAAGAACAAGGCGAGAGCGCTGCTCATGGAAGCAAGGGCCGGCATGGCCGACCCGAGCGTGATCAACGCCAATCTGGCGCTGCTCAACAAGGGCTGAGACTAGGGACACTCGCGTGCCGAGCTTCGCGGGACGGCAGTCGACGCTTTGTAAACCCTGTCGGCAGGTTGCTTTGAAAACCGGCCGAAAACGGTATCTCCGGCCGGTTGCATGCCTATGATGCGCCACAAATCGAAGATCCCAAAGGTTGCCGCTCATCCATGCTGGATTTCAGTTCGCTATTGCTGGCGGCTGCGCTGTCGGGCACATGCCTGAGCGTCACCATGTTTGTGATCTGGTTCACGGCGCCGCGTGCACGCTTCGTGCTGACGGTGGCGTGCGGCATTCTCGTCCTTGTCGCCCACGTCATCGTCTTCTGGCGCTACACGAGGGAGCCCAGTCCCTTGCTTTGCCAGGCGGCGCTGGCGCTGCTCAGCCTCGGTTTCCTGGCGCTTTCACTTTCGGCCATGCAATATCTTGGTGTGCGAAATTACAGCCGCGCTGTCCTGCCGGCCATGCTTGCGATGGCTGTCTGCGCCGGCGTGACCTATCTCGGTTTCGATGGTGTCGGCTTCATCCTCACCTATACGACGGTAACAGTGCTGCTCGCCTCGATCGGGGTGATGTTCTGGATCAAGGGCAGTCAGGATCGCGGCATTCTGCTGGTCGTTTCGGCGCTAAGCGGCGTCTGCGGCGTATCCTTCGGGCTCTGCGGCGCCGTGCTTCTGGTCAAGGGCCAGTGGGTGCTCGGCGTCGCACCCGACAATTGGGCCGAGCGGTTGAATTCGGTCGTGGCAGTCGCCTGCATGACGGCGCTCGGCGCGCTGACGCTGTCGCTGCATCATCTGCAGGCACAGATCGAACTGAAGGCCGAGACCTTGACCGACCCGTTGACCGGTCTCATGAACCGGCGGGCTTTGAACTCGCTTTATGGCGAGCGCGTCTTCGGCCCGTTCATGTCGGTCGCCATGTTCGACCTCGACCACTTCAAGCGGACCAACGACATCTATGGCCATCCCGTCGGCGACCGGGTGCTTTGCCGTTTCGCCGCAGTCATCAAGAAGTATGACAGGGTTGGCGTCGACGCCTTCCGGCTGGGCGGCGAGGAGTTCGCGTTGGTCATGTCTCGGATGACCGAAGACAAGGCCTACGATCTCGCCAGCAGGATCGGCGTCGCCTTCGGCACGGAAGTGGTGCCGACGCCGCGCGGGCCGTTGCGCAGCAGCGTCAGCGGCGGCATTGGCTTTGGCAAGGAAGACGGCAGCAGCCTGGATGAAGTGCTGGCCGAGGCCGACCGGGCGCTCTACGCGGCCAAGAACGACGGGCGAAATCGCGTGCTTGTCCTCAACGGCAAGGCCGACGGACCGGCCTTGCGTTCAGCCTGACAGGCCAGAGTGTTATTCGGCGGCGCCGAGATATTCCGACAACGGCGGGCAGGAGCAGACGAGGTTGCGGTCGCCGGCGACATTGTCGATGCGCGAGACCGGCGGCCAGTATTTGGCCGCCGTATCGACATCGCCGGCGGGGTAGGCCGCTTCCAGCCGCGAATAGGGGTGAGTCCACTGGCCGGCAAGG
Organism: Mesorhizobium sp. M0292; assembly: GCF_040321695.1. Taxonomy (NCBI): domain Bacteria; kingdom Pseudomonadati; phylum Pseudomonadota; class Alphaproteobacteria; order Hyphomicrobiales; family Phyllobacteriaceae; genus Mesorhizobium; species Mesorhizobium sp. M0292. The sequence goes on along the minus strand of NZ_JAMYSB010000006.1, from coordinate 186,099 downwards.
GTTTCGGCCGCCGTGTGCGGGGCATTGACCAGCGGGTTGTCCTCGAGCGGCCATTCGCCCTTCGCCACTTTCGCTGCCTCGCCGGCGATGGCAATCATCGCCTCGCAGAACCGGTCGAGTTCGCGCTTGGGCTCGGACTCTGTGGGCTCGACCATCAGCGTGCCGGCGACAGGGAACGACATGGTCGGCGCGTGAAAGCCGTAGTCGATCAGCCGCTTGGCGATATCATCGACGCTGATGCCGGCGCTCTCCTTGAGGACGCGCGTGTCGAGGATGCATTCATGCGCGATGCGATCGTGCCTGCCCTTGTAGAGAAGCGGGAAGTGCGGCGCGAGCCGCGTCGCCACATAATTGGCCGAGATGATCGCCGTCTCCGTCGCCTGCTTCAGGCCGGCGGCGCCCATCATGCGGATGTACATCCAGGTGATCGGCAGGATGGAAGCGCTGCCGAACGGGGCAGCGGACACGGCATGCGCCGAACCTTCGGTGACATGACCCGGCAGATAGGGTTTCAGATGCGCCCTGACGCCGATCGGACCGACGCCCGGACCGCCGCCGCCATGCGGGATGCAGAAGGTCTTGTGCAGGTTCATGTGGCAGACATCGGCGCCGATATCGGCGGGCCGCGCCAAAGCAACCAGGGCGTTAAGGTTGGCGCCGTCGAAATAGACCTGGCCGCCATGCTCGTGAATGAGAGCGCACAGGTGGCGCGCGCCTTCCTCGTAGACGCCGTGCGTCGAGGGATAGGTGAACATCAGGGCTGCGAGATTCTTCGAATGCTCGTTGGCCTTGGCCCGCATATCGTCCATGTCGATATTGCCGTCCTCCAGGCAACGCACGACGACGACGCTCATGCCGGCCATCGCCGCACTCGCCGGATTGGTGCCATGCGCGGACTGGGGGATCAGGCAGATGGTGCGATGGCCTTCGCCACGCGAACGGTGATAGGCGCGGATGGCGAGCAGGCCGGCATATTCGCCTTGGCTGCCGGCATTGGGCTGCAGGCTGACGGCGTCGAAGCCGGTGATCTCCGCCAGCCAGCCTTCCAGCTCGCCGACCATGGCGCGATAGCCGGCCGAATGGCTGGCCGGCGCGAAGGGATGCAGGTTGGCGACAGCAGGCCAGCTGACCGGCATCATTTCGGCCGCCGCGTTGAGCTTCATGGTGCAGGAGCCCAACGGGATCATGGTGCGGTCGAGCGCCAAATCCTTGTCGGCTAGCCTGCGCAGCAGGCGCATCATGTCGGTCTCGGAGTGGTTTTCGCGGAAAACCGGCTGGGTCAGAAACTCCTTGCCGCGCGGCTTGCCGGGCATCGCGCCGGCCTCAGTAGCGCCGGACTTGGCGCCGAACAGGGCGGCGATAGCCTCGAGATCCGCCTCGGTCGAGGTTTCGTCGAAGGCGATGCTGATGCGGTCGGCATCGATGACGCGCAGCAGCCGGCCACCTTTTTCAGCGGCAGCGGCGATCGAAGCTGCCTTGCCCTTCACTTCGGCCGTCACCGTGTCGAAACGGCTTGAGCCGAGCACGGAAACACCAGCGGTTTTCAGGCCTGCTGCGAGGCCGTTGGCGAGCTCATGAATTCGGGCTGCGATCGCCTGCAAACCAGTAGGCCCGTGCCAGATCGCGTATGCGGTCGCCATGTTGGCAAGCAGCGCCTGCGCGGTGCAGATGTTGGAGGTCGCCTTGTCGCGGCGGATATGCTGTTCGCGCGTCTGCAGGGCGAGGCGATAGCCGGGACGGCCCTTGCTGTCGATCGACTGGCCGACGAGGCGGCCGGGCATCAGCCGGGTCAGCTTGTCGGAGACGGCGCAATAGGCGGCGTGCGGGCCGCCAAAGCCCATCGGCACGCCAAAGCGCTGCATCGGGCCGACGGCGATGTCGGCGCCAAGCCTGGCCGGCGCTTCGGTCAGCGTGAGCGCAAGCGGATCGGCGATGAAGACGACCACGGCGCCGGTGGCGCGAGCCTTCTCGATCGCCGCCTTGTGGTCGCCATAGACGCCAAACGTGTCCGGCCAGGAGACCAGCAGGGCGGCGGTGTTGTCGTCGATGGTCTCGCCATCGATCTCGATGCCGAGCGGCTCGGCGCGGGTGCGCACGACGTCCAGCGTCTGCGGATGCGGCGTGCCGGCCAGCGCTACCTTGGTGCGCTTGTCGCGATGATGGCGCAGCGCGATGCCGACCGCTTCGGCCACAGCCGTCGCTTCGTCGAGCAGGGAAGCCGAAGCCACCGGCAGGCCGGTCAATTCGGTGACCAGGGTCTGGAAGTTGAACAGCATTTCCAGGCGGCCCTGGCTGATCTCGGCCTGGTAGGGCGTATAGGCGGTGTACCAGGCCGGGTTCTCGAACAGGTTGCGCTGGATGACCGGCGGCACGTGGACGCCGTGATAGCCGGCGCCGATGAAGCTCTTCAGCACCGTGTTTTTTGCCATGATCGCCGACAATTCGGCCAGCGCTTCGGCTTCGCTCCCCGGCGCGGGAAGGGCCAGCGGCAGGTCGAGGCGGATCGACTGCGGCACAGCCTGGCTGATCAGCGTCTCGACGGAGGGAACGCCGATCACGGCAAGCATGGCTCTGACATCGTTTACATCAGGACCGATGTGGCGGGCCGAGAAGGGGGTAAGTGCTGCGCTCATGGCAATAGGTCCTGATATCAACCGATATGGGCTTTGTAGGCGGCCTCATCCATGAGGCCTGCGAGTTGGCCTTCGTCGGCGAGCTTCATCTTCCACAGCCAGCCGTCGCCGGTCGCAGCGGAGTTGACCAGCGACGGGTCCGAGGACAGCGCGCCGTTGGCGTCGGTGATCTCGCCATCAACCGGCGCATAAACATCGGATGCCGCCTTGACGGATTCGACGACCACGGCGGTGTCGCCCTTACTGAGTTTGGTGCCGATTTGAGGCAGTTCGACGAAGACGAGATCGCCAAGCTGTTCCTGCGCATAGTCGGTTATCCCGACGGTGGCGATGCCTCCCTCGACGCTCAGCCATTCGTGATCTTGTGTGAAATAGGTTTTTGCCATCGGAGTTATCCTTTGCGGTAGCGATGAGGAGTGAAGGGCAAGGAACTGATATCGACCGGGATTTTCGTCCCGCGAACGTCGGCGAACAGTTTCGTGCCCGGCTTGGCCAAGGCCGTTGACACATAGCCCATGGCGACGGGATGGCCGGCCGACGGGCCGAAGCCGCCTGATGTCACGTAGCCGGCCGGATCGCCGTCGGCATCGAACAAAGCAGCGCCGGCGCGCACCGGCTGGCGGCCGTCCGGCTTCAGGCCGACGCGCTTTTGCGACGGCCCGCGCTCCAGGATGGACCGCAGCGCATCGGCGCCGATGAAGGACCCGCCGGCGCGGAGATCTTTGGGGATCGCCCACATCAGGCCGGCACTCGCCGGATCGATCTCCGGCGTGATGTCCTGGCCGTGCAGGCACAGGCCGGCCTCCAACCGCAGCGAGTCGCGGGCAGCAAGGCCGATCCACAACACACGCTCGTCCTCGAGCAGTTTCGTGACCAGAGCGCGCGCATCCGCCTCCGGCAGGCCGATCTCGAAGCCGTCCTCGCCGGTGTAGCCGGAGCGGCTCATGAACCAGTTTTGCTTCGGCTCGATGCCATGCATGAACAAGAGTGAGCCGGTCTCGATGCCGGCGCGGGACAAGGCAGCCCAGGCTTCCGGCCCCTGGATCGCCAGGAAGACGCGGTCGAGCGCATCGACTTTGACGTCGAAGTCCGCGGCCAGCGCACGCAAATGCTTCTCGTCCTCGACCGCATTCCCGGCGTTGGCGACCACCATGAAGCGCTCGGCGCCGAGCCGGGTGACGATCAGATCGTCGATGATCCCGGCGGCCTCGTTGAGGAAGAAACTATATTTGGACTGTGAAATCTCAAGCGCGCCGGCATCGAGCGGACTGGCGCGGTTGAGCAGTGCCGCAGCGCCCGGTCCGCTGACAGCGAACAGCTTCATATGCGAAATGTCGAACAGGCCGGCATGTTCGCGGGTGTGAAGGTGCTCCTTCATCACGCCGGCCGGATAGGTCAGCGGCATCGACCAGCCCGCAAAGGCGCCAAAGCGTGCGCCGGCGGCGGTGTGCAGATCTTCGAGAGGAAGGTGTTTGGTGTCGTCGCCCGTCATGTCATCTCCAGAGTCGCACGCAATCGGCCGCTGCTGGCGACCAGTCCGTGCCCCTCTGTCTGAAGCCTGAGAGACTCGCGCAACCGGAACTCTGTCGGCGACGCTTACACCTTCGGCGCGGGGGCAAGCCCCGACTTTCCAGAGTGTCTTTCCCGTCTACGGTTCTTTTGCCTGAGAGATTTCGGGCGATTTCCCCTTCGGCGGCAGCTCGCGCTGCTCTCTCCCGCAAACAGGTAGGACTCAAAACTTAAGCCCTCGACGCGCCATCCATAGCTTGTCGGCGACACCTTGTCACCTGCCCGCGACACGTAAAGCGCGTCGTCTTTACAGTCTTCGCTAACCACGCCGTTTGCCGGTTTTTCAAGACAATGGCGATATTCTGGGCTGACGGTTTGGCCGGCAATTGCGTTGGGCACGGCGGATGGGGATTGACAGATGGGCGAACGGATCGGGAGCGCGCCGGTGGCGGGGCTGGCCTCGAAGGACCGCATCACGGCGGAAGATGTCGTCATGCTGCGTCGCGAAGTGTTCGCTGACGGCGTGGTGACGCGCGGCGAGGCTGAAGCACTGTTCGCGCTCGATGCGACAGCGACGGACAAATGCCCGCAATGGCCTGAATTCTTCGTCGAGGCCGTTACCGACTACATCGTCTACCAGGAAAAGCCGGCAGGCTATATCTCTGAAGACAATGCCGGTTGGCTGATCCAGACCATCTCGCGCGACGGAATGGTCGACAGTGTGACCGAACTGGAGCTGCTGGTGCATGTGCTGGAAAGGGCGAAATCATCGCCCGGCCGGCTCTCCGCCTATGCGCTCGAGCAGGTCGCCCACGCGGTGGTCGACGGCAAGGGACCACTGATGCTCGGCGGCGCGCTGGTTCCCGGGCTGGTCGCCAAGGCAGAGGTCGATCTGTTGCGCCGCATTCTCCATGCCTATGGCGGCGACGGTAACATCGCCATCACACGGGTTGAGGCCGAGGTGCTGTTCCAGATCAACGAGCAGACCGCAGCGGCCCACAACGACCCGTCCTGGAACGACCTGTTCGTCAAGGCGCTCGCCAATTTCGTCATGTGTTCGGCCGGCTACGAAGCGCCGACGCGCGATGTGGCGCTGCGTCGTGACAGTTTCTTGGACCAGGCCGAGCCCGAGATCGGCGGCTTCTTCAGCCGCATGGTGTCGGGCGGACTGGCCGGCATCATGGAAGCCTATCGTTCGCCCGGCGATATCGAGGCCGAGTGGGAATCGAAGAACCGTGCCGCCGAGGCACTCGCGCGCCGCGCCGAGACGATCGACGCCAGCGAGGCGAAATGGCTGGCCGATCGCATCGGCACCGACCGCCCGCTGCGTGACAATGAATGCGCGCTGCTGACGCTGATCAAACTCGCCTCGCCGGAGATACATCCGGCGCTCAAGCCACTGCTCGACAAGGTTGCTTAAGCCGCGCCGTTTTCTGCGACCGTTTTGCAGAGGACGATATTGGAGTGTCTTCAGGCCAATCGCCAAGTTCGGCCACGCGCTCGAAACCGGCTTCCTCAGGCAAGCTCGGTTCGGTCGGAGTCAGATCGTGCTCGGTCAGAATGCGAGGCCATCAAATCCCGCCATACCAGTCATAGCCATTGTCTTCCCAATAGCCGCCGCGGCCGCCGCCAATATTGGCAAAACTGTCGACGAGCTCGATCTTGTAGAGATACTTCGGCATCTTGTAGCCGAGCTGTCGTTCGACGCGCACGCGCAGCGGCGCGCCGTTTTCGACCGGCAGCGGCTTGCCGTTGAGGCCGTAGGCCAGGATCGTCTGCGGGTGGCGGGCATCGATCAGGTCGATGGTGCCGTAATATTTGATTTCCCCGGAGAGGCTGCGATCGATCGTATCGAGGCAGTGGAACATGACATAGCGGGCCTGCGGCTTGACCACAGCCTGGTCGAGCACCAGCGACAGCGGGGTGCCGGTCCATTTGGCGATGCAGCTCCAGCCTTCGACACAGTCGTGGCGGGTGATCTGCGTGCGGCTCGGCATGTTCTCCAACTGCTCGCGGCTGAGCGACAGCGGCTTTTCGACCAGGCCCGTTACCTCCAGCCGCCAGTCGGCGAAATTGTTGGCGAGCAGGCCCTTGTAGGTGTCATCGTCGGGCGCGGTGACGCCGTTCGGCCGCTGCGGCTGGCGGATGTCGGCCTCGGTGAATTCCGGCGCCAGAGCATCGCGGCCGGCAAGCCAGCGTTGCGCGCGGTAGGTCAGGCCATTGGCGTTTTCGAGGAAACTGCGCAGGCCATCGCCCATGCCGAGCTGGCTGTCGAAGGCATCGCAGCCCGACAACATGATGCCGGAAACGCCGAGGCCGGCACCCGTCAGGAACTTTCGGCGGCTGATCGGGAATTTGGCCATCTCACGCACTCCTCTCGGTGTCGCCATGCGTTGGCGGATCCGTGCGGTACCAGCCGGTGATGATCGAGCGCAGTTCGTTGATCGGGCCGGCAGCGAGGATCATCATCATATGGACGATGAAAAAGCCGACCAGCAGCACCATCACCGTGAAATGGATGGTGCGCGCCGTCTGCCGGCCGCCGAGCACTTCGTTTAACCAGGGCAGCACCGAGTTCATGCTCGGTGACATGGCGAGGCCGGTGATGATCATGAGTGGCAACAGCACGAACAGCACGCCGCCATAGGCTATTTTCTGCAGCGTGTTGTATTCGCGTGTGTGGTGGAACCTGAGCTTGGCGTGCTCGATGATGTCCTGCGGCAGCCGCTTGAGATCGTCAAGGCGCGGCGCCAGATCGCGGCGCAGATGGCCGTTGACCAGGCTGGCGACCAGCCAGACGACCAGGGTGGTGGTCAGTATCCAGGCGAAGAAGAAATGCACGACGCGGGCGGTGCCGAGATCGTAATAGGACGGGATCGTCGCCCAGGAGGGGAAGGCGCGCGAGGTTTGCTGACCGGCCGGGCCCGACCAGCCGAGCACGCCGGTGGTGTCGAAGCGATGGCCGAAGATTTCGGTATAGCCGCGCGGGCCGGTGGCGGTGTTTTCGGCGCCGATGGCAAAGACGGTGTTGTTGTACTCGAAGCCGGATTGCTTGCCGATGTAGAGCTGCGGCCGGGCATTGAAGATCTGCAGGCCGGACAAAAGCATGAAGAACAGCGAGATCGCCCACAGCCAGTGCGTCAGGCGGGTCCAGCGCGATTGCCGGTAGATCAGCGTCGCATCCTTCGTTGAGGCGGCATCGACGCCTGCGCCGGGCTGACTCACGGTAATGGTTTCCATCTTTTCCTCGCCTCCGGCTGCGCGATCCTGGGATGGCCGCGCTCGTCCTTGTCCTCCCAATACGTCGCTATCGAAAGCGATGTTTCATGCGGTCACGTTTTTATTACGGGCACGGGTTTATCGCGGGCACGGATACTCAATTGCCGAGGCTCACCGCGAGATTGACGACGGCGGCGACGATGACGGCGTTGAAGAAGAACGACAGGATCGAATGGACAAGCACCACGCGGCGCATATGCGAGGTCGTGATCGCGGTGTCGGCGGTCTGCGCGGTCATGCCGATCACCGTCGCGAAATAGAGAAAGTCCCAACCGTCCGGCCGTTTGCTGCCGGGAAAATCGAGGCCGCCGACCGGTATCTTCTTCTTGGTTTCGGCATCGATCGCGTCGCCGTCCATCCAGTAGACATGCGCATAGTGGAGGGCGGCCATGGCATGGATGGTGAACCAGCCAAGCGGGATCGACAGCATGGCGAAGCCGAGTTCGATGGGGTCGCGATCCTTGTGATTGATCAAAAGGAACAGCAGGACAATGGCCATGGCGACGATGCCGAGCGTGATGGCAAAGATGCCCAGCACTGGGAGGTCCAGTTCGCGCGCGTTCTTGCTGAGATAGCGGCCGGACAGCAGCGGCATCTTGGCGATGACGAGCGCGATGAAGACGACGAAGAAGGAATCGGCGGCAATCGAGATCGAATAGGCAAGCCGCGTGGAGACGGGGAGCGATCCAATCAAAGGCAATACCGCGGCAAATACGACCAGACCGACGGCTAGCGACACAAAGAACTGCTTGTGCCGCTGCAAGGGGTTATTCGGCGATGTGTCGGCCATAGCCCGACCTCGGATGATGCTTCACGTCTGGTCGGGTGTGACGGATTTCAGAGCCCGCCGCAAGATACGGTCGAGCTCACCCAGGAAACGCGAGCGATCCTGTGGCGCAAAGCTGGCATTGTAGCCCTTGCTCTCGCCGGTTTCGCGCAGATGCTGCTTCAAATCGCGCATTGCAACCGCCATGCCGATGGTCTCCGGCGTGAACGGCCGGCCGGTTGGCCCAAGCACATGCGCGCCGAGCCCCACGGTGCGAGCGGCAAGCGGGATGTCGGCGGTGATCACGATGTCGTTGGGTTTTGCGTTCTCGACGATCCAATCGTCAGCGGCATCGGCGCTTTTAGAGACGACGACGTTGCGAATCATCGGATCGCGCGACGGACGCAGCCCGCCATTGGAGACGTAGGTGACGACCACGCCATGGCGCTCGGCGACCTTCTCGACCTCGGCTTTCACCGGGCAGGCGTCGGCGTCGACGTAGATGGCGGGTGCGGGCATTATCTCTCCAAAACGGACATGGGGCCGGCATGTTACCCGGCCCCATGCCAGAAATCTCGTACCGTCAGGCCGGCAGCGCGCCCGACTTCTTCGCCGTCCAGGTGGCTATGTAATCCATCAGGCCGGGGTTGAGACAGTCATAGGGTTCGAGGCCGATCGATTTCAACTGGCCGCGAATGCCGTCCATGCGCTTGGGGTCGACACCGGATTCGATGATCGACGAGACGAAAGCGGTGAAGCCCGGCGGTGACCAGCCGTCTTCCTCGAAGCGCTCGGGATGGATGAAGGACAGACCCTTGAACGGATGATCGCGCTCGACCGGGCCGTGCATGTGGACGCCGCAACCGGTGCAGGCATGGCGCTGGATCAATGCTGCCGGATCGACCACCTTCAGCTTGTCGCCATTCTCGGTGACGGTGACGTCGCCAGTGCCGGCGACCGCCACGACCGAGAACACCGCGCCGTCCGGTTTCCAGCATTTGGTGCAGCCGCAGGCATGGTTGTGGGCGATCTGGCCCTTGACCGTCACCTTCACCGGCTTGCTGGTGCAGGCACAGACCAGCGTGCCGCCGGCAAAGCTTGCGCTTTCCTTCGGCAGGCCATTGTCGATTTTCGGATGCAGTTTCTCAGGCATTATCTTCCTCCCTTGTTGAACCCATGCAACTACAGTCGCTGGCCCTTCGGTCGGCGGCTTCTTCTCCTCAATAAACGACGACGCTCCTGATCGACTTGCCCTCATGCATGAGGTCGAAGCCCTTGTTGATGTCTTCCAGCTTCAGCAAATGGGTGATCATCGGGTCGATCTGGATCTTGCCGTCCATGTACCAGTCGACGATTTTTGGCACGTCGGTGCGGCCGCGTGCGCCGCCAAAGGCGGTGCCCATCCAGGTGCGGCCGGTGACCAGCTGGAATGGCCTGGTCGAAATCTCCTGGCCGGCGCCGGCCACGCCGATGACGACCGACTTGCCCCAGCCGCGATGCGAGGCTTCCAGCGCCTGGCGCATCACCTTGGTGTTGCCGGTGCAGTCGAATGTGTAGTCGGCGCCGCCGATCTGGTCGGCGCCGCGCTTGGTCAAGTTGACGAGGTGAGGAACGATGTCGCCGTCGATCTCCTTCGGATTGACGAAATGCGTCATGCCGAAGCGCTCGCCCCATGCCTTCTTGTCGTTGTTGAGGTCGACACCGATGATCATGTCAGCGCCGGCGAGCTTCAGGCCCTGGATGACGTTGAGGCCGATGCCACCGAGACCAAAGACGACAGCAGTCGCGCCTTGCTCGACCTTGGCGGTGTTGATGACCGCGCCGATGCCGGTGGTGACGCCGCAACCAATGTAGCAGATTTTGTCGAAGGGCGCCTCGGGGTTGACCTTGGCCACCGCGATCTCGGGCAAAACGGTGAAATTGGAGAAGGTCGAGCAGCCCATATAGTGGAAGATCTTGTCCTTGCCGATCGAGAAGCGCGAGGAGCCATCGGGCATCAAGCCTTGGCCCTGCGTGGCGCGGATGGCGGTGCACAAATTGGTCTTGCGCGACAGGCAGGATGGGCACTGCCGGCATTCCGGCGTGTAGAGCGGGATGACGTGGTCGCCCTTCTTGACCGAGGTGACGCCCTTGCCGACATCGACGACAACGCCAGCGCCTTCATGGCCGAGGATTGCCGGAAACAGGCCTTCGGGATCGGCGCCCGACAGGGTGAACTCGTCGGTGTGGCAGATGCCGGTCGCCTTGATCTCGACCAGCACCTCGCCTTCGCGCGGTCCGTCGAGGTCGACCTCCATGATTTCCAACGGCTTTCCGGCGGCGACAGCGACAGCGGCGCGGGTTTTCATTAGGCAATTCCTCCCAAGGCGATTGGTCTTCAGGCTTTCAGGGTTTTTATACTGTTTCAACCCGATTTGGCGACCAAATATGGCGCAAATCTTGGCCCAGTCGTCGGCGAGCCCAACCTTCGCCCCTCGGCACGGCCCTGGCGGGCAGGGAGTGTCTTGATGGGTGCGCTGCCGGCGGTGCTTGAGCCCGGCTGCCGAAGCCCATAAGAAGGACGAAAGACCGAGGAAACGCCTTCGATGTTCACGAAAATCCTGATCGCCAATCGCGGCGAGATTGCTTGCCGCGTCATCAAGACGGCGCGCAGGATGGGGATTGCCACCGTAGCGGTCTATTCCGACGCCGATCGCGACGCCGTGCACGTCGAAATGGCCGACGAAGCCGTGCATATCGGCCCATCGCCTGCCGCGCAAAGCTATCTTCTGCCTGAAAAGATCATCGCCGCCTGCAAGGAGACGGGCGCGCAGGCCGTGCATCCCGGCTACGGATTTCTGTCGGAGCGGGCCGCCTTCTGCGAAGCGCTTGAGGCTGAGGGCATTGTCTTCATCGGTCCGAAACCCAAGGCTATCAAGGCGATGGGCGACAAGATCGAATCGAAGAAGTTCGCCAAGGCCGCTGAGGTGTCGACGGTTCCCGGCTGGCTTGGTGTCATCGAAAATGCCGACCATGCCGAAAAGATCGCCGGCGAGATCGGCTATCCCGTGATGATCAAGGCCTCGGCCGGCGGCGGCGGTAAAGGCATGCGCATTGCCTGGAGCCAGTCGGAAGTGCGCGACGGCTTCGACCGGGCGCGCTCGGAGGCGAAAAGCTCGTTCGGCGACGACCGCGTCTTCATCGAAAAGTTCGTCGTCGATCCGCGTCATATCGAAATCCAGGTGCTGGCCGACGCGCATGGCACCGCCCTCTATCTCGGCGAGCGCGAATGCTCGATCCAGCGCCGGAACCAGAAGGTTGCGGAAGAGGCGCCGTCGCCATTCCTCGATGCCAGGACGCGCAAGGCCATGGGCGAGCAGGCCGTGGCGCTGGCCAAGGCGGTCGACTACCAGAGCGCCGGCACCGTCGAGTTCATCGTCGATGCTGAAAAGAACTTCTATTTCCTTGAAATGAATACACGATTGCAGGTCGAGCATCCGGTGACGGAGCTTGTTACCGGCATCGACCTGGTCGAGCAGATGATCCGTGTCGCCGCCGGCGAGAAGCTGGCGATCGAGCAGAGCGACGTCAAGCTGAACGGCTGGGCGGTGGAAAGCCGGCTCTATGCCGAGGATCCCTATCGCAATTTCCTGCCCTCGATCGGCCGGTTGACGCGCTACCGGCCGCCGGAGGAGGGCAAGTTCGGCGATGTCTTCATCCGCAACGACACCGGCGTCACCGAAGGCTCCGAGATTTCGATGTTCTATGATCCGATGGTGGCAAAACTCTGCACCTGGGCGCCCACGCGTATCGAGGCCATCGATGCCATGTCGGAAGCGCTGGACAGTTTCGTCGTCGACGGCATCGAGCACAACATCCCGTTCCTGGCGGCGCTGATGCAGCATCCGCGCTGGCGCGAGGGGCGGATATCGACGGGCTTCATCGCCGAGGAATATCCTGACGGCTTCGCGCCGATCGTGCCCAATGGCGATGAAAAGGCAGTGCTGGCGGCGATCGCCACCGCGGTCGAGCTTCTGCGCCGCGATCGGCTTGACCGGCTGGACGGGCGGCTGGCGCCGCATTCGGGCGCACTCAAGCGCGATTGGGTGGTGAAGCTCGGCGACGACTATCTCCAGGCTTCGATCATCGAGGGCATGATCTCCATTCCGATGGAAATCGATCTGTCGGTCGATGGCGGCAAAGCGCTGACCGTGGCGTCCGACTGGCGGCCGGGCGACCTCATCTGGCGCGGCACTGTCGGTGCCCGCAAGGTCACTGCGCAGATCAGGCCGGCGCCGAACGGCCTGCGCATTGCCTGGAAAGGCATGTCGGTGACGGCGCGCGCCATGCTGCCGCGCACGGCGGAGCTGGAAAGGCTGATGCCGGAGAAGGTGGCGCCGGACACGTCCAAGATGCTGCTTTGCCCGATGCCGGGCCTGGTCGTGTCGATCGCGGTTGCCGAGGGGCAGGAGGTCAAGGCCGGCGAGACGCTGGCCGTGGTCGAGGCGATGAAGATGGAAAACGTGCTGCGCGCCGACCGCGATCTTGTCGTGTCGAAGCTCAACGCCAAGCCGGGTGACAGCCTGGCTGTCGATGCGGTGATCATGGAGTTCGCCTAGAGATTGTTTGGAAATTCTACTCCGGCGGCCATCTGAAGGTGGTTTCTGCGCTTCCCGTGCTCACGGACCAATGGCCGCTGCGCTCCGATTCTCGAAACCACCATCATATGACTCGCCAGAGCGAATTTCGAACAATCTCTGAGCCGTGCGGCTGGGTACGGAAGCCTGTGGTCGGTGGTCATTTGTGCTGGACTGGCATCGCCCGGTCCGGGACAATACATCTCCATCGACTCAAAGCCCTTCGAGCAATTTGAAACATCATGGCGGATGACAAACTTCCACGCGATCCCCTGAGGCGCGAAGCAGCGCTCGCCGCTGCGCGCCCGGAGGCGCCGGCGCGGCCGTTCATCCATCTGCGCGTGCATTCGGCGTATTCGCTGCTCGAGGGCGCCTTGCAGGTCGCCGCCGTTGTCGGTCATGCAGTCAAGGACGAGTGCCCGGCAATCGCAGTCACCGACACAAACAATCTGTTCGGCGCGCTGGAATTTGCCCAGAAGGCGGTGAAGGAAGGCATCCAGCCGATTATCGGTTGCCAGATCGATCTCGCCTTTTCCGGCGAGACCAGCGACGCGCAGCGCGACCGCCGCCGCCATGGTCCGGAGATGCACGCCGTGGTGCTGCTCGCCGCCACCGAGGCCGGCTACAGCAACCTCGTCAGGCTGGTCAGCCAGGTCTATCTGGAGACGCCGCCGGGCGAGCCCGTGCATCTGACGTCAGCAATGCTGGAAGGCCATAGCGATGGCCTGATCTGCCTCAGCGGCGGGCCGCGCGGCCCGATCGGCCGGGCGCTGAAGGAGGATCGCCGAGATCTTGCCGAGACGCGGCTTCTGGCACTCAAGGCGCTGTTCGGCGACCGGCTCTATGTCGAGCTGGACCGTGTTTCCGGTTATGACCGCGCTATCGAGAAATCATCGGTCGACCTTGCCTATATCCATGATCTGCCGCTGGTCGCCACGAATGAGGCGTTCTTCGCCGCCCGCGACGACTATGACGCGCATGATGCTCTGATCGCCATTGCCGAGGGTTCGGTGGTTGCCGCCGACAACCGTCGCCGGCTGACTTCGGACAATTTCCTGCGCAGCCAGGCGGATATGGCGCGGCTGTTCGCCGACCTGCCGGAAGCGATCGACAACACCGTCGAGATCGCGCTGCGCTGTTCCTATTATCCCAAGACCCGCAATCCGATCCTGCCACGCTTTACCGGCGGCGATGTCGCCGACAATGAGGTGGCGCTGAAAGCGGAGGCCGATGAGCTACGCCGGCAGGCGCATGAGGGGCTGGAGGCGCGGCTGGCTGCGCATGGGCCCACTTCCGGCTACACGGTCGAACAATACCGCGAGCGGCTCGATTTCGAACTCTCCATCATCGAGAAGATGAAGTTTCCCGGCTATTTCCTGATCGTCGCCGACTTCATCAAATGGGCCAAGGCGCAAGGCATTCCGGTCGGGCCGGGCCGTGGTTCGGGCGCCGGATCGCTGGTCGCTTATTCCACGACCATCACCGACATCGATCCGCTGCGCTTCTCGCTGCTGTTCGAGCGCTTCCTCAACCCCGACCGCGTGTCGATGCCCGACTTCGACATCGACTTCTGCCAGGACCGGCGCGAAGAGGTCATCCGCTACGTCCAGCAGAAATATGGCCGCGACCAGGTTGGGCAGATCATCACCTTCGGTACGCTGCAGGCGCGCGCGGTGCTGCGCGACGTCGGCCGCGTGCTGCAAATGCCTTACGGCCAAGTCGACAAGCTCTCCAAGATGGTGCCGCAGAACCCGGCCAATCCGGTCAAGCTGGCGGATGCCATCGCCAACGAGCCGCGCTTTGCCGAGGAGGCCGAGAAGGAGCCGATCGTGCAGACGCTGCTCGATATGGCGCAAAAGCTGGAAGGGCTCTACCGCCACTCTTCGACGCACGCCGCCGGCATCGTGATCGGCGACCGGCCCTTGTCGGAACTGGTGCCGATGTACCGCGATCCGCGCTCCGACATGCCGGTCACCCAGTTCAACATGAAATATGTCGAGCAGGCCGGGCTGGTAAAATTCGACTTCCTCGGCCTGAAGACGCTGACGGTGCTGGAGACGGCGGTGAAGCTGATCCGCCGGCGCGGCATCGAGATCGACCTGGCGACGATCCCGCTCGACGATCCTGAAACCTACGCCATGCTGTCGCGCGGCGAAGTGGTCGGTGTGTTCCAGGTGGAAAGTGCCGGCATGCGCAAGGCGCTGATCGGCATGCGGCCCGACTGCATCGAGGACATCATCGCGCTGGTGGCGCTCTACCGTCCCGGCCCGATGGAGAACATCCCGACCTACAACGCCAGAAAGCATGGCGAAGAGGAGATGGCATCGATCCATCCCAAGATCGACCATCTGGTGAAGGAGACGCAAGGCGTCATCGTCTACCAGGAACAGGTGATGCAGATCGCGCAGGAACTGTCGGGCTATTCGCTCGGCGAAGCCGATCTGCTGCGTCGCGCGATGGGCAAGAAGATCCGCGCCGAAATGGACAAGCAGCGCGAGCGCTTCGTCACCGGTGCGGTCGAACGCGGCGTCGGCAAGCCGCAGGCCGACTTCATCTTCGACCTTCTGGCCAAGTTCGCCGACTACGGCTTCAACAAATCGCACGCGGCCGCCTACGCCGTCGTGTCCTACCAGACCGCCTATCTCAAGGCGCATTACCCCGTCGAGTTCCTGGCGGCGTCGATGACGCTCGACATGGGCAATACCGACAAACTCGCCGATTTCCGCCAGGATGCGCTGCGTCTCGGCATCGAGGTGGTGGCGCCGTCAGTGATGACCAGCTTCCGCAATTTCGAGGTCGGCGAGAACCGCATTTACTATTCGCTGGCGGCCCTCAAGGGCGTCGGCGACGCTGCGGTCGAGCACATCGTCGCCATGCGCGGCGAAAAGCCGTTCAAGAATCTCGCCGATTTCTGTGAAAAGGTCGATCCCAAGATCGTCGGCAAGCGCGTCTTCGAAAGCTTGATCATGGCCGGCGCGCTCGACTGCTTCGGCCACGACCGCGCCCAGATGATGGCCGGCGTCGAACGGATGATGGGGCTGGCTTCGCTGGCGCAGCAGAATGCCATTTCGGGCCAGCACGACATTTTCGGCGCGTCGCTCGGCGCGCAGCAGCAGGCGCTCAATTTACCGCAGACCGATCCGTGGCTTGCCGCCGACCGGCTGCACCGTGAATTCCAGGTCGTCGGCTTCTATCTTTCGGCGCATCCGCTCGACGAGTACAAGGCGGCCCTGCAGAAGATGCGCGTGCAAAACTGGGGCGAGTTCTCGGCTGCGGTCAAACGCGGTGCCGCCGCGGGCCGGCTCGCCGGCACCGTCACCACCAAGCAGGAGCGCAAGACCCGAACCGGCAACAAGATGGGCGTCATCGCCTTTTCCGACACATCTGGCCAATATGAAGCCGTGCTGTTTTCGGAAGGGTTGGCGCAGTATCGCGATCTGCTCGAGCCCGGACGTTCGGTGGTGATCACCGTTTCGGCCGAGGATAGGCCCGAAGGGGTCAATCTGCGCATCCAGACGGTGCAGTCGCTGGAGGATGAGGCCAGCCGTATCCAGAAGGCGCTGCGCATCTTCGTGCGCGATGCGGCTCCGATCGGCATGCTGGCCGGCCAACTGGCGGTAAAGGGCGAGGGCCAGGTCAGCTTCGTGCTGATCAAGGAAGCCGGGCAAGGTGAGATCGAGATCGAATTGCCCAATCGCTACCGCATCTCGCCGCAGATCGCGTCGGCCATGCGCGCGGTGCCGGGTGTGGTCGAAGTCGAGCTCGTCTAGGCTGCGCTGATATACACGGCAATCGCATCGACGTCGGCCAGTGCATCACGGCCTAAAGATGCTCTGGGCCTGACATTGCAGCCGATAGGGCCAGCGTGCGGGGCGTGGTTGACCTGACCTTCCTTTGAACCACATGCGTTGAGCAGAAACTTCACAGGAACGCACAATCATGCCCAGCCGCGAACGCGTCGAAGCCTTCCTCAAGGAGGTGGTCGAAGGCAGCCACGTCAAAGCGATCGCCGACTTCTACCATGACGATGCCACCATGCAGGAAAATCTCGGCGTCCCGCGGCGCGGCAAGGAAACACTGATGGCGCATGAGCAGGCAGCACTCGACCGGATCGAGAAGATGCACACCCATCCTGTCCAGACATTCCTGGTCGATGGCGACAATGTCGCCATCCGCTGGACCTTCGACCGTGTCGACAAGGCCGGCACCGTGCGCCGGCTGGAAGAGGTGGCCCTGCAGCGCTGGCGTGGTGACCGGATTGCGGAGGAGCGGTTCGTCTACGACACCGCCTCGGCCTGGCGCCTCGTCGGGCCGGACGGCAAGGTGGTGGAGGGCTGACGGTCACCGGGGCCACTAGATCATGATGAGATTTGGTTGAAATCTCATCATGATCTAACCCTTTGTTGGAGCATGATCTTTTCCAAAAACCGGCACCCACTTTTTGGGATCATGCTCTAGACGGCCCCGGCTGGGACAGTTACGCACTTGGTGATGAAAGCAGCCGAGAAGGACGGATTGCAGCAAAGCTCAGCGATGGCGCGGCTGCGTGACCGGCTGCGCAAGCTCTATCACGGACGCACGCCGGCGGCGTTCCGGTTTCAGCTGGTGGCGGTCATCATCGACCTCGCCATCATCGCCTTCTTCGTTGCCACGCCGGTGCTCCAGGACAAGCCGTCATTCCTGTGGCTCGACTATACCGTCGCCGCATTGGTCGCCGCCGACCTGATTGCCCGGCTGTTAGCCTCCAACGACATGCTGCGGCTGATGAAACAGCCGACATCCTGGGTCGATGTCTTCATCCTTCTGACGCTGCTGATGCCGACGGCGCTGGCAAATCTGGCGTTCCTGCGCATCCTGCGGCTGTGGTCGCTGTCGCGCAGCGGCTCGCTGTGGCGGCATTTCGAGATGCGCGGGCTAAGGCCATGGCGCGAGGCGAGCCAGGCGGTCATCAACCTTTTGACGTTTCTCTTCGTCATCACCGGTTTCGTCTACACCTTCTTCTTCCGCTCCGGCGCCGGCCTCGAAAACTATGTCGATGCGCTTTATTTCACCGTTGCCACGGTGACGACGACCGGTTTCGGCGACATCGTGCTGCCGGGAATTGCCGGCAAGCTGACCGCAATCGTCACCATGATCATCGGCATCTCGCTGTTCGTCAGGCTGGCGACAGCGATCTTCCGACCGGCCAAGGTGCTCTTTCCCTGTCCACAATGCGGCCTGCAGCGGCACGAACCGGACGCCGTGCATTGCAAGGCCTGCGGGCATCTCCTCAACATCCCCGACGAAGGAAGCTGATTGGCGGCGGTGCTATGACGTAGCCACTTCCGCTGGTTGCGGCGCCTTGCGCTGCAGGTTGAGCAGGTTGCCCAGCAGGATCAGCAGGGCGCCGCCGGCGGTGAAGGCGTCGATCTGCTCGCTATAGAGCAGCCAGCCGATCAGCGCCGATAAAGGCACGCGCAAGAAGTCCATCGGCGAGATGACGGTCGCGTCGGCATAGGCGAGTGCGCGGGCCATGCAGAAATGCGAAGACATGCCGGTGAAGGCGATCAGGACGATCCACGGCCAGAGTTCCAGTGGCGGGTTGCGCCATTCGTAGAGCGCCGGGATCAAGCCGACTACCGACTGGATGATCAGCATCCAGAAGATGATGCGCACGACGCTGTCGGTGCGTGTCAGCGACTTGACCATGACCACCGAAATGCCGAAGCAGACAGCGGCGCCGAGCACGATCAGGTGCCCCGGATCGACGGCGCCAACGCCGGGCCGCACGATGATCACCACGCCGATCAGCCCCAGCGCGATCGCCGCCAGCTTGGGTCGGGAGAGCCTTTCGCCGAGGAAGGCCACCGCCAGCAGGGCCGTCCAGATCGGCGTCGTGAATTCGATCGAAATCAGCACGGCCAGCGGGATCAGTGTCAATGCGTAAAGCCATGCCGCCTGGCCGGTATAGTGGATGACATTGCGGGCGAGATGGGCGACGGGGCGCTGCGTGCGCATCGCCGCAAAGCCGCCGCTCACAATCACCAGCGGCAGCAGGATGAAAAAGCCGATCACCGAGCGCAGTTCCAGCACCTGGAACACGTTGAGCTCCGCGGTGGTTGCGCGGCCGGCGACCGACATCGCCAGGAACGAGGCGATCGACAGCGCCATCCAGAACGCGGCTTTGGGGATCGATGGGGAAGGTGCCATAGGCGCTATGTCGCAAGCCGGGGCTTCCATCGCAACCGCTAGGCGACGCATTCGACTGGGCCAGACCCGTTGCAAAACAGCCATGCTGGAAGTGGAACCTGACGCGACGGCAGGCGTTGCTTCCCGGTAGGCCAATTCCTGGACGCATTGTTCGTTCAACATCAACGGGGGAGAGATTCCGATGAAATCATTCGCGCGGTTTCTGCTAGCCGGCTGCCTGCTAACTGCGAGCGGCGCGGCCCGTGCCGACGAGGCGGATTTTCTCAGCTCGCTACAAGGCAGTTTCTCCGGCAAAGGGACAGTCCAGGTCACCACCGACGCGCCGACGGTGAACGTCTCCTGTACTTTCAATTCCGACGCGACGTCGACATCATTGTCGCTTGACGGCAACTGCCGCGGTCTGATCGTAGTGACGCGCGCGATCAGCGCGGATCTGAAAGCCAGCGGGGCGAAATACACCGGCGTCTATGTCGGATCGCGCACCGGGCCCGCGCAGCTCGCCGGCAGCCGTTCCGGGACCGCGATCAGTCTCGGCATTCGCTGGGCGGCGGAGGTCAATGGCGATCGCAAGGCGCGGTTGACGGTCGAGAAAACCAGCGGCGACGGAATGCGGTTGACCGTTACCGACGTCGATCCGAAAACCGGCAACAACGTGGTGACGAGCCGCATCGATCTCAAGCGTATCTAAGCCGTCTCACTCCTCGATCGGCTCCGGCGGGTTGGCGTTGCGGCCTTTACCGAAGGTGTAGCCGGTTTCCACCGCCTTCTTGCCGAACTTGTCGCGCAGCGTATCGATGGCGCTTTCGGCCATGGCGCGCTTGCGCGAGCCGACGTCGACGAGATCGGGCGGATCGGCCTTCTCGTCATCCGAGAGATCGCTGACACCGATGCCGAGCAGTCGGTACTTTGTCCCGTCCGCCTCCTTGCGCAACAGGTCGAGCCCGGTCTGGAAAATACGGTCGGCCAGCCTTGTCGGGTCGCCGAGCTGGCGGTTGCGGGTGCGCAGCTTGAAATCCTGCGTCTTCAGCTTCAGCACCACGGTGCGCCCGGCAATGCCTGACTTCTTCAGCCGCGCCGAGACCTTTTCCGACAATCCCCTCAGCACTGGAACCAGTTCGCCCATTTCAGCTATGTCGGTGTCGAAAGTGGTTTCGGCCGACACACTTTTCGCATCCTGGTCGGGATCGACACGGCGGTCGTCCTGGCCGCGCGAGAGATGGTAGAGCCGGGTGCCCATCACGCCATAGCGGCGCATAAGATCGGCGCGCTCCATGCCATGCAACTGGGCGATGCTGCGGATGCCGTCGCGTTCGAGCGTTGCGGCAAAAGCCTTGCCGACGCCCCAGATCAACGTCACCGGCTGTTCGGCCAGGAAACCCAGCGCCTCGGCTTCGCCGATCACCGAAAAGCCGCGCGGCTTGCGGAAATCGGAGGCAACCTTGGCCAGGAACTTGCAGTAGGAAAGGCCGGCCGAAACGGTGATGCCGATTTCCTTTTCGACGGTCAGCGCAAAGCGTGCCAGCACCACTGCCGGCGGCATGCCGTGCAGGCGCTCGGTGCCGGCGAGGTCGAGAAACGCCTCGTCGATGGAGAGTGGCTCGACCAGCGGCGTCAGCGCCTGCATCAGCGCGCGGACCTCGCGGCCGACGCGGACGTATTTCTCCATATTGGGCGGGATGACAACCGCTTCCGGACAGGCTTCGAGCGCCTTGAACATCGGCATTGCCGAGCGCACCCCCTTGATGCGGGCGATGTAGCAGGCGGTGGAGACGACGCCGCGCTTGCCGCCGCCGATGATCAGCGGCTTGTCCTTCAGCGCCGGATTGTCGCGCTTTTCGATCGCCGCATAGAAGGCGTCGCAATCGATATGCGCCAGATGCAGCTGGTAGAGCTCGGGATGGCGGGTGAGTCGAGGGCTGCCGCAACGCTCACAGCGCCTGGTATCGCTGCGCTGAAAGGTCAGGCAGTCGCGGCAAAAACCGTGCTCGGGATTGTTGACAGGGGCCGCCATCGCTGCGAACATAAAGAGAACAGATGCGATGGTACGTCAGGACGGAAGCCGCCACAAGCGGTTAGCCGGGAGATAACTCATGAGCACGACCATAGCGCCGCTGGCGCCCGACCTGTGGGCGGATTTCGAGGATCTTTTCGGCAAGCAGGGCGCCTGTTACGGGTGCTGGTGCACGCATTTCCGGATGGCGCCGGCGGTCCGGCGGGCCAGCGACAAACAGCGCAACAAGGATCATATCAAGGCGCGTATCGAGGCCGGGCCGCCGCCGGGGCTTTTGGCCTTCGAGGACGGCCAGGCGGTCGGCTGGATGCAGATCGGTCCACGCGCCGACGTGCCCGAATGGAACAATCGGGGCCGGGGCTCGGCGCCGGTCGATCCAACCGACGCCGTAGATCCCGGCGTCTGGGCCATCTCCTGCTTCTTCATCCGCGCCAGCGCGCGCGGCCGAGGCGTCAGCCACCGCCTGGTCGAGGGCGGCATCGCTTTTGCCCGCCAGAACAAGGCGCGGCTGGTCGAGGCGTGTCCGATCGACGTGTCGCGCGATTCGCGTTCGATCGGGCTGTTCGTCGGCTCGTCGCGTGTGTTTGAAAAGGCCGGCTTCGAGCGGCTTGTCGAACGCAAGGCCGGACGGCCGCTGATGCGGCTGGTGTTGTAGTCAATTACCCGTCGGCGTTTGTTGATGTCCTGTGGAAGCTGTAGGTTGGTTTCATAGCAGACGAACGAAGCGTTCCTTTTTGGTCAAATGGAGAATTTTGTGAACCGTGTCCTGCCGCTTGCTTTCCTTCTCGCCCTCAGCGCTCCTGCCTTTGGCCAGGCTGTCGATGCCCAAGGTGCCAAGCAACTTTCCGATGAGCTCTCTCGCTATGTCGGCAAACAGGCGCTCAATGAAGGCATTTTGAAGATCTCAGCCGAGGAGGGTGCCTACAAGATCACCTTCGATGTGAAGGCGCTTGTGGCGAAGATGCCGAAGCAGGATCTGAAGCGGTTCGATTTCCCGCCCGTCACGCTGCGGGTCAAACCGCGCAGCGACGGAGGCTGGGATGTCGCCTCGGATTTCTCTACGACTGGGTCCATCGAGGTAAATGGCCCAAATGGCCTGAACACCGGGCAAATCGTTGTCAAGGATGGCAAGTTCACGGGCGTCTATGACCCGGAACTGGCGGCATTTACCAGCGGCACCAGTTCGATTGCGGGCATGACGATGACGTCGCGCCAAGTCAGTCAATTGACCGATTTGAGCGTGGGGCTGGGCTCTTCCAAATTTGACGCCAGGAAGTCGGCCAACGGCGGCGTCGATCTTAATTTCACACAGGCGATGGCGGACTTCGTCGAAACGGTCAAAATCGATGACCGGTCAATCGCAGCGCTCCGGGCACCGGAGCTCGCTGTGAACGTGACCGCTAAGGCCATTCAGACCAAGCCGCTTCTGGATCTTTTGGCGTTCGCCGTCGCCCATGAGGACGAGGCCCGGCTGAAGGCCGATCAAGCAGAGTTCAAAACGCTTCTGCTCGGTGCGCTGCCGCTATGGGAACGGATCGATGGGACCTACGCATTCAAAAACCTTGCCATTGAAACATATGCCGGCAATTTCGGCGCGGCGCAGCTGAACACCGTTGTCGGCATGGACGGCATCAGCAAGGACGGCAAGATCAGCTACGCATTCAAGGTTTCCGGCCTGACAATACCGCAGCAGATGCTGCCCAGTTGGACCGTTGCGTTGCTGCCGACGGATCTCGACCTGAATTTCGGCGGCGCCAACATCGATCTCGACAGTATGGCCAGGAAAACCATCGACACCCTCGATTTCAGCAAGGATCCACCGCTGCCGCCAGATTTCGGCGACGAGATTTCCGCCAATTTCCTGGCCAAGATACCAAAATTCGTTCTCGGGCACAGCACGGTGAAGAACGGCGACATCGAGGTCGCCATGGAGGGCGAAATGACGTTCCCCGGCAAGAAGCCGGATGCGAGCGTGACCGTCAACGTAACCGGCTACGACAAGATCGTTGAAACCTTGCAGGCGGCGGCTAAATCTGACCCGGAGGCCTCGCAGGCTTTCACAGGGGCGCTTGCGATTAAGGGATTCGCCAAGACGCTGCCGGACGGCCGTATCGAATGGGTGATCAACGCCAGGCATGATGGGTCGGTGACGGTCAACGGCGCGATGCTGAAGGGGCCTGATCCGGTCGTGGAAGACAACGCCGATCCGGATGCGATCCCTGGGACAGCAACGAAGCCTTGAGCACTGACCTCGGGGGCGGCTAACTCAGAGTCCCAGCGCGCTAGCAATCTTTGGCGTGGCCTCGTGCCAGTCCTCGACGGAGATGATGTCGTCCGGCACCGGCGGCAGGAAGGCGCGCAGCGAATTGTCGGCCATCAGGTGGAAGAGATGGGCGTCGGCAACCGAGTTGCGTGCCGAGATGAGGTTGGCGGGCTGGTCGTCGACAAAGGCTACCGGCCGGCCGTTCTTGCCGCGCAGTTTCGCCACCGCCGGTCCCTTGGCCATTTCGGTGGTCAACAGCGGATAGGGCAGACCGAGCGCATCGAGATGGGCGCGGCGGGCGGCGCGATGCCGGTGCGGCATGGCGGTCAAAAGGACGATCTCGGCGCGGTCGCCAAGGCTGGCAAGCGCTTGTTCGGCACCATCGGTGACGCTCTGCCAGTCGGCCTGCGTATCGAAGAAATCTCCGAGAAGTGCCGTCACCTCCGGCTGTTCGATCAGCCGGCCGCTCGCCGTTTCGGCAATGTTGCCGGTGAGACGGAAGGAGGCCAGGGTCAGGCCGAAGCCGCGCGATTTCAGGAAATGCGGAAACGGCCGGATGAATTCGAGCACGACATCGTCGACATCGAGGATCAGCAGAGGCCGGTCGTCGGCTGCAAGTTCGGCGATCTGGCGTGCCGTCTCGGGATCGTCGCTCATATCGAATGCTCATGGTCGTCGCCGCCAAGAGGCAGCGCGCGCAACGCCTTGCCGACTGAGGCCGGCGGAGTGTCGGTTTCCTCGGCAAAGCGCAGCAAGGTCGGCTCGTGGGCGAGGATGAACTGCAGCACGCCGGCAAGGAATCCCGGTTCGGCCGCGGCGCGGCGGATGGCGGACGCCTCGATGCCGGTGATGGCCAGGAAGCGCGGCAGGAGTTCGGGGTCGGCGGCGACGAAGCCCAGTGCCTTCACGGCAATGGTTTCCGCTTCCTCGCGCATTGACGCTGCGTTTGCCATCACTACTTTCTCGTTGCGGAAATGAGTCTCTTTTCCGCAGTAATCGCAAGCGTCGCCTGCGGCAAGCCACAGCCCCGATCCAATGTGGTTTTCGAGGTGGAATCCGAATGGCTTTTGCCGCTTCGGGTTTGCATTTCGTCAATCATATTGCCTTAAGAGTGAGCGAGGGTTTGGTGTGCTTCGACAAAGGCGCATAGCGGCAGGGCTTCGGGCAGAAGCCTGGCCGGGACGGGAAATCGATGCCTAAGAAGGTCATGATCGTCGAGGACAACGAGCTCAATATGAAGCTCTTTCGCGACCTCATCGAAGCCAGCGGTTATGAAACGGTGCGCACGCGCAACGGGCTCGAGGCGCTCGATCTGGCGCGCCAGCACAGGCCCGACCTGATCCTGATGGACATCCAGCTGCCCGAAGTGTCGGGGCTGGAAGTGACGAAATGGCTGAAGGAGGACGACGACCTCCATTCCATTCCGGTCATCGCCGTCACCGCCTTCGCCATGAAGGGCGACGAGGAACGCATTCGCCAGGGCGGTTGCGAGGCCTACATCTCCAAGCCGATCTCGGTGCCGCGTTTCATCGAGACCATCAAATCCTATCTCGGTGATGCCTGATGCCTTCAGCCGGAGCCTTGTGACATGACCGCGCGGATCCTCGTCGTCGACGACATCCCTGCCAATGTCAAACTTCTCGAGGTTCGGCTGCTGGCCGAATATTTCGAGGTGTTGACGGCCTCCAACGGGCCGGACGCGATCGAGGCCTGCGAAAACGGCAAGGTCGATGTCGTGCTGCTCGACGTGATGATGCCCGGCATGGACGGGTTCGAGGTCTGCAAGCGGCTGAAAAGCGATCCGGCGACCGCGCATATACCGGTGGTCATGGTGACCGCGCTGGGCCATGTTGCCGACCGGGTGCGCGGCCTCGAGGCAGGCGCCGACGACTTTCTCACCAAGCCGGTCAACGATCTGCAACTGATGACGCGGGTGAAGAGCCTGGTCAGGCTGAAGTCGCTGACCGACGAGCTGCGGCTGCGCGCATCGACCACCCGCAACATCGGCATCGAGGCGCTGTTGAGCCGCAGCTTCGCGTCGGAGGACGCCACGCCGAAGGTGCTGTTGATCGACGAGCGCAAATCGTCGGTTGAGCGCATCCAGAACATGCTGCGCGGCAGCGCCGAGCTCGACATTGCCACCGATCCGCATGCCGGCTTCTTCCAGGCCGCCGAGGCGCCCTATGAGTGCGTGCTGATCTCGACCGGTTTTACCGATTTCGATCCGCTGCGGTTGTGTTCGCAATTGCGTTCGCTCGACCGCACCCGCTTCCTGCCGATCATCCTGATTGCCGACGAAGGCGAGGAGGGCCGCATCATCAGAGGCCTCGAACTCGGCATCAACGACTATCTGATGCGGCCGATCGACCAGCAGGAGCTGACGGCGCGGCTGCGCACGCAGGTGCGCCGCAAGCGCTACAATGACCAGCTGCGCGCCAGCGTCACCCAGACCATAGAGATGGCGGTGACCGACGCATTGACCGGGCTGCACAACCGCCGCTACCTCGACAGCCATTTGCAGACGCTGTTCGACCGCGCCGTGGCGCGGCGGCGGCCTCTGTCGGTGATGATCACCGATCTCGACCGCTTCAAGACCGTCAATGACTCGCATGGCCATGATGGCGGCGACGATGTGCTGCGCGAGTTCGCAAGGCGGCTGCGCAAGAACGTCAGGGGCATCGACCTTGCCTGCCGCTTCGGCGGCGAGGAATTCGTCGTTGTGATGCCGGACACGGACGGCACGGTGGCGGAGAAGGTTGCCGAGCGCATTCGCGCCGAAATCGCCCAGCTGCCGTTTGCCATCGGTCCTGACGGCAAGGCGATCGAAGTCACGGTCAGCGTCGGCGTGTCATCGGTTCTGAAGGGCGCGGACACGGTCGCGGCGTTGATGAAACGTGCCGACGTGGCGCTCTACGAAGCCAAAAGTGGCGGCCGCAACCGGGTCGTCGCCAAGGCAGCGTAGGCTAGACCACCGATTATCCAGGCAATCGGACAGGGTTAGGAATTTACCTTAATCCAAGCGATTCGGCAGGCTTGGTTAAGAAACTATTGATTTTCAAACATTGTTGCGCAAATGTGCGGTGCAAGAACAAGGGCGATGCGGGCACGAGGGTAGACAGCCGCATCGCTTCGCCGAATACCCCATGATGCTCAGGTCCGCCGCATCTCCTGGGTCCGTGGGGTCGGCCGGCCGGCGCTGGCACATAGTGGCCTCCTCGTACCGCTGCCATACGCCGACCGGCCCCCTTTTTTGCCAAAAAATGAGATGAGCACTTCGCGCCAAACAGCGGAGGGTTCTGGCTTTTCGGGGCCTTGAATCAAAAACGCCGCCCGAAGGGGCGGCGCTTTTGACAGAGCGTATGAAAACCAGATTACTTGATCTTGGTTTCCTTGAACTCGACATGCTTCTTGGCGACCGGGTCGTATTTGCGGAACGACAGCTTGTCGGTCTTGGTACGGCTGTTCTTGCTGGTCACGTAGAAGAAACCGGTGTCGGCGGTCGACAGAAGCTTGATCTTGATGTTTGCGGCTTTGGCCATTGTATCAGTCCGTTATGTTCGTGGGGTTTTGGCCGCTGGAGCGGGGGAAAACACCCGGACGCGGGAAACTTGGCGCGACACATAAAGAACGTGCCCGGAAAGTCAAGCCCGGCGCGGCCGCCGTGTCGTAAGCACATGAGTTGTCCGGATTAGGTAGCACATGAGTTGTCCGGTTTTATCATCGGCCCGATGGAGGCTGAGGATGAGACGGACAGCATGGCTATAGGCCGGCGAATGCCGCGACGCTGCGAAGCGGCGCTGGTTCGGCAGGGTGGATTGGTCACCCGCGCCCAACTCTTCGCAGGCTCAGGGCATTCGAATCTCGAAAAACCACGCAATTGGCTTTTCGTCCGCTACGGACCGCTTCTCACCTCACAACGGAGAAGGTAAGGCCGGTGCTTCCCCTCAGCGGGGCCGGATTTCTAGGCTTCTTCCTTAACTGGAAGCGCTTTCTTCCAGTCCCCGGTGGTGTTCCACCAGCGATTCGGATTGGCGCGGTCGTCCAGGCCCTTGGAGCGGCTGGCGAGGATCGGCTGGATGCGGATCACCGGCTCCTGGTAGGAATGCGCCTGGAAAATCGCCTCGACGACGCAGGCGGCGAGCACCTGGTCGTCGGGCAACTCGAACGAGACCTCGACGGTGCCGGGGCGGCGGCGCAGTTCGGTTTCGACGCCGGCGGCTGCACCTTCCAGCGGTCGGTAGCGTTCGATGCCGTGCGCCGTTTGATAGGCGTTGCGGTCGTATTTGCCCATTGCCAGCGGCGCGATCGCGACCACGGCGTCCATGATGCGGTCGACATCGGCTGCCGGGGCCTGGAAGCTGACAAGCAGCAGAAGCGTCATGCGCAGAGATGTGGTTTCAAAGCCGCTGTCGATCATCGCCGTATCCTCAAACTCGGGTTTTTTGGGACACCCTTTTAGCTGAGGTCTCCTGACACGGTTCTGTCAGCAGCGGCGACATCCCGTCAGGATTCCGCAGGCTGGCGACGGACAGGCTACCAGATCTTGCGGACCAGCCTGGCGCTGACCAAGGCGATATAGGCGGCAAAGAACAGGCCGAGCGACCAGCCGAAGCCGGAGGGCCCGAAGGCATCCATGCCGATGCCGATCGCCTGCGGGCCAAGCACCATGCCGACGCCGTAGCAGAGCACGAAGGCGGCATTGGCCGAGGCCAGTTCATGGCCGGAGAGCTGCGAGCCCAGATGGGCAAGGCCGATCGTGTACATGGCGGCCACCACGCCGCCCCAGACGAACAGAAGCGCCGCCATCAGGTGCCAATTGCCGGCGAAGAACGGCATGAAGATGGTGCCGGCAAGTCCGACCGTGGCACAGGCCAAAAGCAGATAGCGGCGGTCTGAGACGCGGTCGCTGATCATGCCGATAGGGATCTGCAACAGCACGTTGCCGAGGCCGATCATGGTGAGCAGGAGGGCTGCATCCGCCTCGGAATAGCCGATGCGGTTGCCATAGACGGGGAACAGCGCAAAGCCGCCGGTCTCGACGGCGCCGAACACCAGCACGGCGGCGGTCGCTGTCGGCACCAGCCAGATGTAGCGCAGGAAGTTGCTGGTTTCGCCGTCAACCACGATTGTGGGACTTTCATTCCGTGCGGCCAGCACCGGGATTGCGGCCAGCGCGACCAGGACGATGATGACGCCAAACGGCAAGAAGCCGGTGCTGCCGATATGGGCGAAGATCCATGGCCCGGCGGCGAAGCCGAGCGACAGCACTGTGGCGTAGATGCCGAGCACCAGGCCGCGCCGGCGCGGCGGCGCCGAGGTGCTGATCCAGAATTCCGACAGGATGAACAGCACCGTCAGCGCGATGTGCAGCACGACGCGTAGTGGGAACCACATCCAGAAGTCCGGCGCGAAGTGGAAGCCGACAAAGGCGAGCGCGCCGGCGGCGATCATGGCGATCATCGTCCAGGCGACGCCGAAGCGCATCGCCAGCGGCGTGGCCAGCGGGGCGCCGGCGATCGAGGCGAGGCCGGCGACCGCGGTGTTGAGGCCGATCATCGATGCCGAGTGGCCGCGGCTCTCGAGAATAACGCTGAGCAGCGGCATGCCGAGGCCTATGGCGATGCCCACGACGCTGATCGACGAGATCGCGGCGATCATAGGTAGCCAATGTACGCGCTCGTCGCCCTCTTGCTGGGTATCGACCGTCATGTGATGCCTGAATACTCTGTTTGTTTGATATTGCGTAATTCCGGACGGAAAACCGCGTCACACTTTTCCTGGAATTGCTCTAAAGAATTTCGCGAACGAAGCGGTTGCGGAAAAGCCGGTAGAACGGCACGGACCCACCGGGTCGCAGGCGCGGATCGTCGGCAAGCCGCGTCTCCAGCTCCTGCAAGATCGTTCGGGTGATGTCGGGGATATCGGCCTCTCTGGCCTTGGCAAGCGGCAGCCAGACCAGTTCTTCCAGCTCATTGGTCGGGCCGCCACCCGGCAGTTCCACGGCGACATCGCTGCGCCAGGCGCTGAAGAAGCGGGTGTCGAAACGACGCACGCGATTGGGCGGGGTGATGGCGCGGGCGATGAAGCGCAGCGGCGCCAGCGAAGGCTGGACGCCGTGCTCGACAAAGCCCTGCCAGTCGCGTTTGTCGGTTGCGAACGAGCCTTTGCTGCCGATGAGCAGGCCGGCTTCCTCATAAGTCTCGCGGATGGCCGAGAGCGCGATGGCACGGGCCCGCGACGGGCTGATGCGGCCGACGCCGGCAGTCAGCCTGGCTTCTTCCTCCGGGAGCAATGGGGTGGCAACGGCAATGCGGCTGTCGGCCGAATCGGTGCGGCCGCCGGGAAAGACGAACTTGCCGGGCATGAAGGCGTGGCCTGCATGGCGCCGGCCCATCAGCACCAGAATCTCGTCGCCCTCGCGGTCGAGCAGGATCAGGGTGGCGGCATCGCGCGGGCGTATGGGCAGGCCGCTGTGGGCGGCTGCGCCACGGTCCATCCTGCTGACTTCCGCCTTGGTCATACCTTCCATGCGCAGGACCTAGCGGAAACTTCTGGCAAACGAAAGTGGCCTTTCACGGTCGGCATGTTGCGCCAGGCGACATTGCCCTGACGCAAACTAGGTTCCGGGATGCGGCTCGGTGCCGTCTTTTTCGCCGCCGAAGCCGTGCATATAGAGCGCCCATTGCAGTCCGATGACGGCGCCCTTGACCGGTTGCAGCAGAGCGACCGACAACACGATGGTCAGCGGCACCCAAATGGCGATGTGCTGCCACATGGAGAGCGTCGAGGTCGCCTCAACGCCCATGAAGGCGCCGAGAACGATGTGGCCGACAATGACGATGACGAGATAAGCGGGCAGGTCGTCGGCGCGGTGGTGGTGGAACTCCTCACCGCACACGGCGCATTTGTCGACACTTTTGGTGAAGCCGGCGAACAACCTGCCTTCGCCGCAATGCGGGCAGCGGCCAAGGGCGCCGCGCTTCATCGCCGTCCACAGCGGGCGGGCGACTCGGCCCGAATGATGTTCGCCGCCGAAAACCTGCTTCTGGATTCCCATTTCGCTTGCCATTATCGTCTCCTGCCGCGCGACCCCGGGCGCGATTGCGACGCGCGGGCGCGGCCTTTTGCCTTGTGAAACGACCGTTTGGAGCCGGGCAGGGGCTTCGGGTCGGTCAGCATCTCGAAACGCATCGCGCCGGCCATAGGCGCCACCTCGATCAGGCGAACCTCGACGCGGTCGGCAAGCTGATAGCCCTTGCCGGTGCGTTCTCCGAACAGCGATCGCGCGGTTTCGTCATATATATAGTAATCGCCATCCAGACTTGACACCGGGATGAAGCCATCTGCGCCAAACTGCGGCAATTGGACAAATAGTCCCGATTTGGTGACGCCCGAAATGCGGGCGTCGAAGCGGTCGTCGATGCGCTCGGCGAGGTAGGCGGCGATCAGCCGGTCGACGGTGTCGCGCTCGGCCGCCATGGCGCGGCGCTCGGTGCCCGAGATCAGCACCGCGACGTCTTCCAGCCGCGTCTCTTCGTCCTGCGTCAGCCCGCCGGGGCCGAGCCCAAGTGCGGCAATCAGCCCGCGATGCACGATCAGATCGGCATAGCGGCGGATCGGGGAGGTGAAATGCGCGTAGCGCTTCAGGTTGAGGCCGAAATGGCCGATGTTCTTGGGCGAATATTCGGCCTGACTCTGCGAGCGCAGCACCACTTCGTTGACCAGCCCCTCATTGTCGGCGCCACGCACGCGCTCGAGAATGCCGTTGAACTGGGCGGGCCGCATCTGCGCGCCACGCGCCAGCGACAGGCCGAGCGTCTGCAGGAACTCGCGCAGCGATTCCTGCTTGGCCAGCGACGGCGCATCGTGGACGCGGTAGACCAGCGCCTGCTTCTTCGCTTCCAGCGTTTCGGCGGCGGCGACATTGGCCTGGATCATGAATTCTTCGATCAGCTTGTGGGCGTCGAGCCGCTCCGGGACGACGACGCGGTCGACGGTGCCGTCCGGCTTGAGCAGGATCTTGCGCTCGGGCAGATCAAGCTCGAGTGGCTGGCGGCCATCGCGGCCGCGCTTCAGGATGGCGTAGGCGTCCCACAGCGGCTTCAGCACCGTATCGAGGATCGGGCCGGTCTTGTCGTCAGGAAGGCCGTCTATCGCGGCCTGGGCCTGCGGATAGGCGAGCTTTGCCGCCGATTTCATCATGACGCGGTGGAAGGTGTGACGCAGCTTGCGGCCATCGGCGGCAAAAATCATGCGCACGGCAAGCGCGGGACGGTCCTGGCCTTCGCGCAGCGAGCACAGGTCGTTGGAGATGCGCTCTGGCAGCATCGGCACGACGCGGTCGGGGAAATAGACAGAATTGCCGCGTTTCAGCGCCTCGCGATCGAGTGCGGTGCCATAGCGGACATAGGCTGCAACATCGGCGATCGCCACCGTGGCGATCACGCCGCCGGGGTTCTTCTCGTCGAGGTCGGGCGTGGCGAAGACGGCGTCATCATGGTCCTTGGCGTCGGCCGGGTCGATGGTCACCAGCGGCAGGTCGCGCCAGTCCTCGCGGTGAGCAAGCGTCGCCGGTTTTACCGCCTCGGATTCGGCGATGACGTCGGCCGGGAAGATATGCGGAATGTCGTGCGCGTGGATGGCGATCATCGAGACCGCCTTTTCGCTGGTCAGCGAGCCCAGCACCGCCAGCACTTTTGCGCGCGGCAAACCATACCGGGAGGCCCGCGCGGGCTCGACCTCGACAAGGTCGCCGTTCCTGGCGCCGTTCTGGAATTCCTTGTCGACGATCAGTTCGGGCTGGCGACGTTCGACCGGCTCGATGCGGAAGGTGCCGTCCCTCAGGATCCGGAAGACGCCCAGCACGGCATCGGTGCGCTTCTCGAAAATCTTCATCACGCGGCCGGTATAGGCAGGCCCGGTCGCATCGTCGGTCGGGAAGGTCTTGGCCAGCACACGGTCGCCGATGCCCGGCTGCGGGCCATTGCCGCCGCGCGAGACGCGGATCGAGACGACGGGCGGTTCGCCGGTGCCTACGGGCTCGGCAGGATGCGCCAGCAGGATGCCGTCGCCATCGCGGCCAAAAATGTCGAGTACGGCGACATGCGACAAGGCGCCGACACGGGCCAGCCGTTTGCGCTCCTTGGTCAGGATGCCTTCGTCCTGCAGGTCGCGCAGGATGTCCTTCAGCCAAATGCGGTCGTCGCCGCGCAAGGCAAACGCCTTGGCGATGTCGCGTTTTCCCGCGCGGTCGGGGTTCTCGGCGATGTAGCGCAGGATTTCGTCACGCGACGGGCGATAGTCGTCCTTGACCTTGGCGCGGGTATCGGCGGTGCGCGGATCGCCGTGGCTTCTACCGGTGATCCTGCGCGCCACGCTGCTATCCCTTTTTCTTCGCCGCCGGCTTCTTGGTCGCCGATTTCTTGGCTGTGGTTTTCTTGCCAGTGGTTGTCTTGCCAGTGGTTGTCTTGGCTGCGGGGGCCTTGGCGGCTGCCGCCTTGCGGAACGGCTTCTTGCCGCCGCCGCCCTTGGCTTCCTTCTCGGCAATCAGCGCCACCGCGTCCTCGACGGTCACCGACTGCGGATCCTTGCCCTTGGGCAGTGTCGCGTTGACCTTGCCGTAGTTGACATAGGGCCCGTATTTGCCATCGCGCACGACGATCTTGCCGCCGCCATCGGGATGGTCGCCGAGTTCCTTCAGCGCGGCAGCAGTGCCGCCATTGCGGCCGCCCTTGCCCTTCAGCTGCTTCTCGGCGATCACGGTGACAGCGCGGTTGAGGCCGATCGAGAACACATCCTCTATGCTGTCGACATTGGCATAGGTGCCATCATGCAAAACAAACGGACCATAGCGGCCAAGCCCGGCGGAGATCATCTTGCCGGATTCAGGATGCTTGCCGATATCGCGCGGCAGCGACAGCAGCGCCAAGGCCTTTTCATGGTCGATCGAGTCGGGCGTCCAGCCCTTGGGCAGGCTGGAGCGCTTGGCTTCCTTGCCGTCGCCGCGCTGGATATAAGGACCGAAGCGGCCTGAGCGCAGCGTGATTTCCTCTGCTGTGTAGGGATCGTTGCCGAGCACCTTGGTGGCGTCCTCGCCGCCGCCATTCTCGCCATTCGGGTTGGCGGCATCGCCGAGTTGGCGGGTAAAGGAACATTCCGGATAATTGGAGCAGCCGACGAAGGCGCCGAACTTGCCGAGTTTCAGCGACAGATTGCCGGAGCCGCATTTTGGGCAGATGCGGGGATTCGAGCCATCCTCCCGCGCGGGGAACACCAGCGGCGCCAGTTCCTCGTTCAGCGCATCGAGCACGTCGGTGACGCGCAGTTCCTTGATGTCGGCGACGGCGCCGGAAAAGTCTTTCCAGAAGTCGCGCAGCACGTCCTTCCAGGCGAGCTTGCCGTCGGAAATCTCGTCAAGCTTTTCCTCGAGTGAGGCCGTAAAGTCGTATTCGACATAGCGCTCGAAGAAGCTTTCGAGGAAAGCCGACAGCAGCCGGCCCTTGGCCTGCGGCACCAGCCGGCGCTTGTCGATGGTGACGTAGTCGCGGTCTTCCAACGTCTTCAGGATCGCGGTGTAGGTCGACGGACGGCCGATGCCGAGCTCTTCCAGCTTCTTGATCAGCGACGCCTCGGAGTAGCGCGGCGGCGGCTCGGTGGTGTGCTGGGTGGCATTGATCGCCTGACGGGCCAGCTGCTCGCCGGCACGGATCTCGGGCAGACGACGGTTTTCCTCGTCTTCGGCGTCGTCGTCCTTCTGGTCGGTGTAGGCGGCGATGAAGCCGTCGAAGCGAACGACGGAACCGACGGCGCGAAGCTCCGCGGTGCGAGCGCCATTGACCGCCTCGATTTCGACCGTGGTACGCTCGATCTCGGCCGACTGCATCTGGCTGGCGATGGCGCGCTTCCAGATCAATTCGTAAAGCCGCAGCTGGTCGGAATCGAGATACTGCCTGACCGAAGCCGGCGTGCGCATGAAATCGGTCGGGCGGACCGCCTCGTGCGCTTCCTGGGCATTCTTAGCCTTGGCTGTGTACTGGCGCGGCTTTTCCGGGAGGTATCGTGGGCCGAATTCCTTGGCGATGGTGTCGCGGGCGGCGTCGATCGCCTCCGGCGCCATCTGCACGCCGTCGGTTCGCATATAGGTGATCAGGCCGGTAGTCTCGCCGCCGATCTCCATACCTTCATAGAGGCGCTGCGCCACCTGCATGGTGCGCGTCGCCGAAAAGCCGAGGCCGGACGATGCCGCCTGCTGCAGCGTCGAAGTGGTGAAGGGCGGGCCAGGATTGCGCCTTGTCGGTTTGGCTTCCACCGACAGAGCCTTGAAGGTCGCGCCTTCGAGCATGCCCTTGATATCGTCGGCCTGCGCCTTGCTGGCGATGTCGAGCTTCTGCAGCTTCTTGCGCTCGAACGCGGTCAGCCGCGCCTCGAAGCTGTCGTTACGTGGCGTGCCGAGGAGGGCAGCGATCTGCCAGTATTCCTCGCGGATGAAGCGCTCGATCTCGGATTCGCGGTCGCAGACCAGGCGCAGCGCCACCGACTGGACGCGGCCGGCCGAACGGGCGCCCGGCAATTTGCGCCACAGCACCGGCGACAGCGTGAAGCCGACGAGATAATCGAGTGCGCGGCGAGCCAGATAGGCATCGACCAATGGTGCATCGATCTGGCGCGGATTGGCCATCGCTTCCAGCACCGACGACTTGGTTATGGCATTGAAGACGACGCGGCTGACCGGCTTGTCCTTCAACACGCGCTTCTGCTTGAGCACCTCCAGCACGTGCCAGGAAATGGCTTCGCCCTCGCGATCCGGATCGGTGGCGAGGATCAGGCCATCGGCATCCTTGACCGCGTTGGCGATGTCGGTGAGACGCTTTCCGGAAGCGGTGTCGACCGCCCAGGACATGGCGAAATCCTCGTCGGGACGCACCGAACCATCCTTGGCCGGCAGATCGCGGACATGGCCGAACGAGGCCAGAACCTTGAAGTTCTTGCCGAGATACTTGTTGATTGTCTTTGCCTTGGCCGGCGATTCGACGACGACGACGTCCATGAGGTCTCATATCAGCTGTGGGGGCGGCAGAAGAATTCCGCTGCGTGACGCATTCAATTGGTCGCTCACATGGCCGCGCTTTTGCGATCGGTCAAGGGCAAGCGGCCAAAATGCGGAGGCGTGTGCCGCAATACACTCTTAGAGTGTATGGAGAAGATCACAAAATTTTTTGTCTGGGAGGGTTCGTGTTTCGAGCCACCGGGAAAGGTGCCGCGACCAGTTCGTGCTGCCCGTAAATGCCGAACTGGCCGCCGGGTCGCTTGGAGCCGGCGGCCAGCCGAGTCCCGCCGATGGGGTGCGGGATAGAGGTTCGGACGATCAGTCGGCCTTGACGATGTGCCAGACTTCGCCGACGCCGTCGCCGGTGACGTCACCGGCCTTCTTGTCCTTGATGAAGGTGTAGACCGGCTTGCCGTCATAGGCCCACATCTTGGTGCCGTCGGTGCGGTCGACGATGGTCCATTCGTCGTCCGCCTTGGCGCCGTCCTCGGCCTTCAGCGGCGGCCAGTTGGTGGCGCATTTGTCATAGCAGTTGGTCTTGCCCTTCTCGTCCTTGTCATAGGTATAGAGCGTCATGCCGTTGGCATCGGTGTAGATCTTGGTGCCAGCGACTTCCGCTTCCTTCCACGCTTCGGCGGCGAAGGATGCGGCGGTGCTGAGCAGAAGGGCGGCCAGGCCGACGGTGATCGTTTTCATGGAAATCTCCCTGGTGATCCGACGAAGCGCGCAGAAACCGCGGCTTCGCTCTGTGAACGTTCGGCGAGGGACATTTCTTCCCCGGCTTGGTCAACTTGGGATTGGCCGACAACAATTCGTCCGGCCGGATCGTATCTGTAGCCAAATTCCACACGATGGTGATTGGCGAACACGATTTTGCGTCGCTATATCGGCGCCAAGGAATCTGGAGTTCTGGAATGCCATTGGACATCGGCTATGTCAGCGCGGTCGGAGCGGGGGCGATCTCGTTCCTGTCGCCTTGCGTGCTGCCGCTGGTGCCGCCCTATCTCTGCTACATGGCCGGCGTGTCGGTCGACGACTTTCGCGGTGGCGGTGCCGGCGTCACGGCCAAGGCCGGCGCCCGCGGCGCGCTCATCTATTCCTCGCTCGCCTTCGTACTCGGTTTCTCCACCGTGTTCGTGGCGCTTGGCGCCGGCGCCTCGACCATCGGCCACTGGCTGCGCGTCTGGCAGGAGCCGCTGGCGATGGCGGCCGGGGTGCTGATCGTCCTGATGGGGCTGAATTTCCTCGGCATCCTGCGCATACCACTTCTGTCGCGCGAGGCGCGCTTTCAGGCGCAGGGCAAGCCTGCCAGCATGGTCGCCGCCTATGTCATGGGGCTGGCCTTCGCCTTTGGCTGGACGCCGTGCATCGGCCCGGTGCTGGGGCCGATCCTGACCTTGGCCGGCGGCCGCGAGACGGTGGGCGAGGGCGCTCTTCTGCTTGCCGCCTATTCGCTTGGCCTCGGCATTCCGTTCCTGATTGCTGCCCTGTTCTCCGGCGCCTTCATGCGCTTCCTGGGCAGGTTCCGCGTCCATCTCGGCCGCGTCGAAAAGGCGATCGGCGCGCTGCTGGTTATCGCCGGCGTGTTCTTCCTCACCGGTGGCGTGCAGACGGTGTCCTATTGGCTGCTGGAGACATTTCCGGTGCTGGGCCGGCTGGGGTAGAGATCCGCTGATCGAGAGTGAACTGCCTCATCACCTCACCGGAATTTAACCGCATTGGTGCAGCATGACGCCAGATGCTACCACTCTCCGATTCCTGATCCCTTTTCAGATGGTTGTCCTTCCATGAGCCAGAGATCCTGTCTGTCCGTCATCCTCGCCGCCGGCGAAGGCACGCGCATGAAGAGCGCTCTGCCCAAGGTGCTGCACCAGATCGCCGGGCTGCCGATGGTCGCCCATGTTGTGAAGGCGGCCGGGGCCGCCGGTGCTGCCAGCCAGGCGCTGGTGATCGGCCATGGGGCGGAGGAAATGCGCAAGGCTGCGGCGAAGTTCGCCCCCAAGGCCGAGACGTTCGTGCAGGAGAAGCGGCTCGGCACCGCGCATGCCGTGCTGGCCGCACGCGGTGCAATATCAAGGGGTTATGACGACATTCTCGTGATGTTCGGCGACACTCCGCTGATCGATGCTGAAGCCCTGGTGACCGCACGGCGAAAGCTTGCCGATGGCGCGGCCGTCGTGGTGATCGGTTTCCGTCCGCTCAGCCCGGCCGGCTATGGCCGGCTGATCGAAAAGGGCGGCAAGCTGACTGCCATCCGCGAAGAGAAGGACTGCTCCGCCGAGGAAAAGAAGATCGGCTTCTGCAATGCCGGCATGATGGCGGTGGCCGGCGCTCATGCGCTCGAACTGCTCGACAAGGTCGGCAACAAGAACGCCAAGGGCGAGTTCTATCTCACCGACATCGTCGAGATCGCCAGCGCGCAGGGCGTAGATGTCGTTGCCACCGAAACCAGCTTCGAGAGTGCGCTAGGCATCAACAACCGAGCCGAACTGGCGCAGGCGGAAGACATCTGGCAGACGCGTCGCCGGCACGAGGCGATGCTGTCGGGCGTAACGCTGATCGCGCCGGAGACCGTGTATTTCTCGCACGACACCGAAATCGGCGCCGACACGATCGTCGAGCCCAATGTCTGGTTCGGCCCGGGCGTGAAAATTGCAACCGGGGCCAAGATACACGCTTTCAGCCACATAGAGGGCGCCACCATCGCCTCCAATTGCGACGTCGGTCCGTTCGCGCGGCTCAGGCCTGGCGCCGATCTGAGGCAAAAGGCCAAGGTCGGCAATTTCTGCGAGGTCAAGCAGGCGGTCATCGAGGAGGGCGCCAAGGTCAATCATCTGACCTATATCGGCGATGCCCGTGTGGGCGCGGGGGCCAATATCGGCGCCGGCACCATCACCTGCAACTATGATGGTTATTCAAAGTTCTTCACCGATATCGGCGAGGGTGCCTTTGTCGGCTCGAACTCGTCGCTGGTGGCGCCGGTTTCCATCGGCAAGGGTGGCTACATCGCCTCGGGCAGCGTCATCACCGAAAGCGTGCCGGACGATGCGCTGGCCTTCGGCCGCGCCCGCCAGAAGACCATTCCCGGGAAAGGCAAGGAATTGCGCGAGCGCTTTGCCTCGGCCGCGGCGGCGAAGAAAAAGGCCGGCACCGACCATTAACCGCCGAAGCAATTGAACAACCGAGGAATTGCGGTAACCGGATTGCAAGAGCGGTGTGTCATGGTGCATCGGGTTGAGAAGCGTTCCGTTACACCAGACGAAATGCAAAGTGACTTTCGCGGCGGGCCGGCAATCCCTAGATAACGCTGGTTTTCCATCGGGACTGGTTTTCCAGGTGAATCGGGGGCAGGCGCATGTGCGGTATCGTCGGAATTGTCGGCCAGAGCCAAGTCGCGCCGCTCATTGTCGATGCTTTGAAGCGGCTTGAATATCGTGGCTATGACTCCGCCGGAGTCGCCACCGTCGAGAAAGGTGCGCTCGGCCGCCGCCGCGCCGAAGGCAAGCTCATCAACCTCGAACGCCGGCTGAAGGAAGAACCGCTCGACGGCACCATCGGCATCGGCCACACGCGATGGGCGACCCATGGCGTGCCCAACGAGACCAACGCCCATCCGCATTTTTCCAACGGCGTCGCCATCGTTCACAACGGCATCATCGAGAATTTCGCCGAGTTGCGCGATGAGCTGATCCGCGACGGCTATTCCTTCTCGTCGCAGACCGACACCGAGGTCGTAGCGCATCTGGTGGCGCGCGAACTCGCCAAGGGGTTGAAGCCGATCGAGGCGGCGCATCAGGCGCTGAAGCGACTGGAAGGCGCCTTTGCTCTGGCCATCATGTTCACCGGCGACGAGGACCTCATCGTCGGCGCCCGCAATGGCCCTCCGCTGGCCGTCGGCCATGGCGATGGCGAGATGTTTCTGGGCTCCGACGCCATCGCGCTGGCGCCCTTCACCAATTCCATCACCTACCTTGAAGACGGCGACTGGGCGGTGGTGCGCCGCGATGGCGTCACCATCTTCGACATCGACGGCAAAGAGGTTGCCCGCAAGCGCCAGCAATCACTATCGACCAGTTTCATGGTCGATAAGGGCAACCGCCGCCATTTCATGGAAAAGGAAATCCATGAACAGCCCGAGGTGATCTCGCATACGCTGGCGCACTATGTCGATTTCGTCTCTGGCGTGTCGAAGCCGCTGGAACTGCCGTTCGACTTCGCCAAGATCGGCCGGCTGGCGATCTCGGCCTGCGGCACCGCCTATCTCGCGGGGTTGATCAGCAAATACTGGTTCGAGCGCTATGCGCGGCTGCCGGTCGACATCGATGTCGCCTCGGAATTCCGCTATCGCGAAATGCCGTTGTCGGCTGATGATGCCGCCTTCTTCATCTCGCAGTCGGGCGAAACCGCCGACACGCTGGCCTCGCTGCGCTATTGCCGCAAGGCCGGCATGAAGATCGGCGCAATCGTCAATGTTCGCGAATCGACCATGGCGCGCGAATCCGACGTGGTGCTGCCGACGCTGGCCGGGCCGGAAATCGGCGTCGCCTCGACCAAGGCTTTCACCTGCCAGCTTTCGGTTCTGGCGTCGCTTGCGGTGCGCGCCGCCGTGGCGCGCGGGACGATCTCGAAGGACGAGGAAAAGACGCTGGTGCGCGCGCTTTCGGAAGCGCCGCGCTATGCCAACCAGGTGCTCAAGCTCGAGGAGCAGATCGAGCGCATCGCGCGCGAAATCTCGCGCTACAAGGACGTGCTCTATCTCGGCCGCGACACCAATTTCCCGCTGGCCATGGAAGGCGCGCTGAAACTCAAGGAAATCTCTTACATCCATGCCGAGGGCTATGCCGCGGGCGAACTGAAACACGGGCCGATCGCGCTGATCGACGAGAACATGCCGGTCATCGTCATCGCGCCGCATGACCGCATCTTCGAAAAGACGGTGTCGAACATGCAGGAAGTGGCGGCGCGCGGCGGCAAGATCATCCTGATCACCGACGCCAAGGGCGCGGCGCAGGTCAGCGTCAAGACGATGGAGACGATCATCCTGCCAGACGTGCCGGAAATCATCTCGCCGATCATCTACGCGCTGCCGATCCAGATGCTGGCCTACTACGCCGCCGTCTTCATGGGCACCGACGTCGACCAGCCGCGCAATCTAGCGAAATCGGTGACCGTGGAGTAGTCGGCGCTCATCGGCGGTCTTAAAAACTTCGCGGTTCCAAAGCGCCGTTCGCTTCACTAGTGTGGCCCTGCAACCCGCGTCCCCGGTGAACCATGTCCGATGCTCCCAGAACTTCCGGCATGACCCGGCTGAGGAACTATTTCCTCACAGGCTTTATCGTCTGCGCGCCGCTGGCGATCACCGCCTATATCGCCTGGTCGTTCGTCGGCTGGGTCGATTCCTGGGTGAAGCCGTACATTCCGGCGCGCTACAGCCCCGACACCTATTTGCCGTTTCCGGTGCCCGGCTTCGGCCTGATCGTGGCGCTCGTGCTGATCACGCTGATCGGCTTCATGACCGCCAACATCGTCGGCCGCGCGATCGTCAATTTCGGCGAACGGCTGCTTGGCCGTATGCCGCTGGTGCGCGGCATCTACGGTTCGCTGAAGCAGATATTCCAGACGGTGCTGTCGAACAAGGGCGATATGTTCCGCCAGGTCGGGCTGGTCGAATATCCGCGAAAAGGCGTCTGGTCGCTGGTGTTCGTCGCCAGTGAAAAGGAAACCGAGATCAACCAGAAGCTCGACCATGCAGGCGACCCGATGATCGCCGTGTTCATGCCGTGCACGCCGAACCCTACCACCGGTTTCCTGATGTACGTGCCGAAATCCGACATCGTGCTGCTCGACATGACGATCGAGGACGGCGCCAGGCTGATCGTCTCGGCCGGGCTGGTGGCGCCCGAAGTCAAGCCGAAAATGGTGACTATGAACGGCCAGCCGATCGACGGAGATCTCGCCAACCCGCCGCTTGGCGCTTTGGCTCAGCCGGCACGCAAGAGCCGCACGGCCTCGTCGCGGCCGAACAAATAGAGCAGCAGCCGCAGCGCCTCGCCGCGCTCAGACTGTAGTTCCGGATCACGCGACAGGATCAGCCTTGCATCGTCGCGGGCTGCTTCGAGCAAGTCGGCGTGCACCTCGATGCGCGCCACCTGGAAGCCCGGCGTGCCGGACTGGCGGGTGCCGAGCAATTCGCCTTCGCCGCGCAGCTTCAGATCCTCTTCGGCGATCAGGAACCCGTCCTCGGTCTCGCGCATCACCGACAGCCGGCGCTTTGCCGTCTCGCCGAGCGGGTCCTTGTAGAGCAGCACGCAGGAAGAAGGCTTGTCGCCGCGCCCGACGCGGCCGCGCAGCTGGTGCAGTTGCGCCAGGCCAAAACGCTCGGCGTGTTCGATGACCATGATCGTGGCGTCCGGCACGTCGACGCCGACCTCAATAACGGTGGTGGCGATAAGGATGCGGGTTTCGCCGGCCTTGAAGGCGCGCATCGCCTCGTCCTTTTCGGCGCCCTTCATGCGGCCGTGCACGAGGCCGATGCGATCGCCGAACAAGGGCTGCAGCGAGGCAAAACGGTCCTCGGCCGACATAAGCTTGATCTCTTCGGATTCCTCGACCAGCGGGCAGATCCAGTAGATCTTCTGACCGTCGGCAACCGCGTCCAGCATGCGACCGACCAGCTCGTCAAGCCGTTCCAGCGGCAGCGTGACGGTGCGGATCGGCTGGCGGCCGATCGGTTTTTCCGTCAGCTTGGAGACGTCCATGTCGCCGAAGGCGGTCAGCACCAGAGTGCGCGGGATCGGCGTCGCCGTCATCACCAGCATGTCGGGGGCGTCGCCCTTGGCGGTGATGGCAAGCCGCTGGTGGACGCCGAAGCGGTGTTGCTCGTCGACCACGGCAAAGACGAGGTCGTGATAGGTCACCGTTTCCTGGAACAGCGCATGGGTGCCGACGACGATGTCGATCTCGCCGCTGGCGAGACCTGATAGCGTTTCAGTGCGTTCGCGGCCCTTTTCGCGGCCGGTCAGGATAGCGACGCGCAGGCCGGCCTGTTCGGCCAGCGGCGTGATTGTCGCCAGATGCTGGCGCGCCAGGATTTCGGTAGGCGCCATCAAGGCCGCCTGGCCGCCGGCCTCGACTGCGCGCCCCATGGCCAGCAGCGCCACCACCGTCTTGCCGGAGCCGACATCGCCTTGCAGTAGGCGCAGCATGCGCTCGGGGTCGGCCAGATCGGCATTGATTTCGGCAAGCGCGAATTCCTGGCTGCCGGTCAATGAATAGGGCAGGGCTGCGCGCAGTTTCTCGACGATGCGACCGTCGCCGATGAGCGGCCGGCCCGACAGGCGGCGCACTTTTGCCCGCACCAATGCCAGCGAGACCTGGCCGGCGAGAAGCTCGTCATAGGCAAGGCGGCGCCATGCCACCCCCTCGATGGCGACATCGATCGGGTCCGCGGGATAGTGGATGCGGGCGAGCGCGTCGGCGAAGGCGGGGAAAGTCTGCTTGCGCATGAAGGCGCCGTCCTGCCATTCCGGCAATTCCGGCAGCCGGCCGAGCGCCTGGCCGATGGCGCGGCGCAGCACCTTGCCCGACAGGCCGGCGGTCAGCGGATAGACCGGTTCGACCAGCGGCAGTGTTTCCGCCTCGCTCACCAGGGAGATATGGTCGGGATGGACCATGGTCGGGCGGCCGTTGAACCACTCCATGCGGCCGGAGACGAC
Source organism: Mesorhizobium sp. M0292 (assembly GCF_040321695.1). Classification (NCBI taxonomy): domain Bacteria; kingdom Pseudomonadati; phylum Pseudomonadota; class Alphaproteobacteria; order Hyphomicrobiales; family Phyllobacteriaceae; genus Mesorhizobium; species Mesorhizobium sp. M0292. Next base: position 143,072 of record NZ_JAMYSB010000006.1, on the reverse strand, counting down.
GACATGCTCGCCCACCGGCATCGCCTTTTCGAGATAGGCGGCATGGGCGTGGAAGAAGATCAGGCCGATCTCGCCGGTGTCGTCATGGGCATAGACGCGGTAAGGCACCGACCGGTTGCCGCGCGGCGGCGGCTGGTGGCGGTCGATGCGCACGTCGAGCGTGACGATGGCGCCGGCCGGCGCAAGCGCGATGCCGGGACGATTGCGACGGTCGATGACGGTGTGCGGCAGCACGAACAACAGGTCGCCCGCGCGCGCCGGCCGTTCGCCGAGATCGGCCGCCACCACCTTCTCGATCAGAGCGCCAACCTTGGGGCCGACGCCGGCAAGCGAAGTGATGGGGACGAAGAGAGGGTCGAGGAGGGAGGGGCGCATGCCTTTACCCTCCCCCCTGTGGGGAGGGTCGATCCGCGAAGCGGAGCGGGGTGGGGGTAGGTGCGCGTCTAACTTTCGAGGAAGTCGGTAGGTCAGCGCCGCACCCCCACCCCGTCTCACTCGCTTCGCTTTGCGAAGCGTGCTCGCCGACCCTCCCCACAAGGGGGAGGGTGAAGTGCGGGCGGTGTCCGGCACCAGCGTTGTCAGGAGTGTTCTTCACACCCGGGATGTTTAGCCGCCCACCCGTGCGTTGCAAGGCTGACACCGCCCTCTATCCACGCTATATGCGCCGCACCAAGCAAGGATGCGGCACGATGACCGGGACGAAACGATCAAGCGAGGGGCTGGATATCAGGCGCCGCAAGCTGTTGTTCCGCTCCTGGCATCGCGGGATGCGCGAGATGGACCTTATCCTCGGTACGTTTGCCGACAACGAGATCGGCGCCTTGACCGGCGATGAAATCGACCAATATGAAAGGCTGCTCGACATTCCCGACACCGAATTCCTGCCCATGGTCACCGGCGAACGCCCGGTTCCCAGGAATATCGACTGTGCCGTCCTGCAAAAGATCCTGGCATCGCGCCGGACCATGACATTTTAAACGTGCAACCATGAGCCTCATTCCCAGAATCGGTCTGCCGAAAGGCCGTGCCGGCCAGTTCATCGTCGACGGCGTTGCCGATGGCTACGAAGCCTTTGCGCTGGTGCAGGCGATCCATGAGATTGCGCCTGACAAACCGGTGCTGTTCGTGGCGCGCGACGGCCAGCGCCTGCCGTCGATCATCGAGGCGCTGACCTTTGCCGCCCCCGGCCTGCCGGTGTTGGAGTTGCCGGCCTGGGATTGCCTGCCCTATGACCGCGTTTCTCCCGGCTCCGATGCCGCCGCCAAGCGGCTCGACGCGCTGACGGCGATGATCGCGCTGGCGAAAAAGCCGCATCGCGCCGTCATCCTGACCACTGCCAATGCGCTGCTGCAGCGCATTCCGCCGGCCGATCTGGTCGAAGCGCAGACTTTCCACGCAAGGCCCGGCAACCAGATCGACATGAACGCGCTGGTGTCCCGGCTGGAGATTTCCGGCTTCGAGCGGGTGCCGACGGTGCGCGGTATCGGCGAATTCGCCGTGCGCGGCGGCATCCTCGACCTCTACGCACCCGGCTGGACGGAAGCACTGCGGCTCGATTTCTTCGGCGACACGCTGGAATCGATCCGCGTCTTCGACGCCGCCACGCAGCGCACCACCGGCCAGCGCAAGTCGATGGCGCTGCAGGCGATGAGTGAAGTGGCGCTGACCCCCGAAACCATCAGCCGCTTCCGCCGCTCCTATATCGAAGCCTTTGGCGCGCCGCAGCGCGACGACGGCCTTTATGCGGCGGTGAGCGAAGGGCGGCGCTTTGCCGGCATGGAGCACTGGCTGCCGCTGTTCTACGAGCGGCTGGAGACAGTGTTTGATTATCTGCCGGATGCGCCTGTCATCTTCGACCATCTGGCGCACGAAGCGCTGGCTGAGCGTCACACGCTGATCCTCGACCACTACGAAGCGCGCCGCAAACAGGCCGACGCCGCCTTGAAGGACGCCGTGCCCTACAAGCCGGTGGCGCCGGACCTGCTCTATCTCTCACCGGAAAACCTCGTAGCGTCGCTCGGACCGCGCGAAGCCATCGACTTCACCGCCTTCGACGCGCCCGATGTCGGGGCCAAGAAGGTCTTCCATGGCGGCTCGCGCCATGGCCGCAGCTTTGCCGAGGAACGGGCTGACCCAAACATCAACGTCTTCGATGTCGTCGTAAAACACATCGCTGACGAGCGCGCGGCGCGCCGCCGGGTCATCGTCGCCGGCTGGACCGAAGGCTCGCTCGACCGGCTTGGCCAGATCATGGCCGAGCACCATCTCGGCAATCTCGTGCCGGTGGCGACGCTGGCCGAGGCGGAAAAGCTCGAGCCGGGGCAGGCGGCACTCGCCGTGCTGCCGCTGGAATCCGGCTTCGAGACCGAACAGCTGGTTGTCGTCGCCGAGCAGGACATTCTGGGCGACCGGCTGATCCGCCGCTCGAAGCGCAAGAAGCGCGCGTCGGATTTCATCGCCGAGGCCTCGTCGCTGTCGGCCGGCGACATCGTCGTCCACGCCGATCACGGCATTGGCCGCTTCATCGGCCTGCGCACCATCGAGGCGGTCGGCGCGCCGCATGACTGCCTGGAAATCCACTATGCCGGCGACGACCGGCTGTTCCTGCCGGTGGAAAACATCGAGCTTCTGTCGCGCTACGGCTCTGACACAGCCGAGGCGACGCTGGACAAGCTCGGCGGCGGCGCCTGGCAGTCGCGCAAGGCGCGGCTGAAGAAGCGCCTGCTCGACATGGCCGGACAGCTGATCCGCATTGCCGCCGAGCGCCAGATGCGTACCGCGCCGCCCATGGTGCCGGCGGAAGGGCTTTACGGCGAATTCTCGGCGCGCTTTCCCTATGAGGAGACCGACGACCAGCAGGGCGCGATCGATGCCGTCGTGGACGATCTCGGCGCCGGCAAGCCGATGGACCGGCTGATCTGCGGCGATGTCGGCTTCGGCAAGACCGAAGTGGCGTTGCGCGCCGCCTTCATCGCTGCGATGGAAGGGTTCCAGGTCGCGGTCGTGGTGCCGACGACGCTGTTGTCGCGCCAGCATTTCAAGACCTTTTCGCAGCGCTTCTCCGGCCTGCCGATCCGCGTCAGCCAGGCCTCGCGGCTGGTCGGCGCCAAGGAACTGGCGGAAACCAAGAAAGGCATCGCCGAGGGGCAGGTCGACATCGTCATCGGCACCCATGCACTGCTCGGGTCGGCGATCTCGTTCAAGAATCTCGGCCTGCTGATCATCGACGAGGAGCAGCATTTTGGCGTCAAGCACAAGGAACGGCTGAAGGACCTCAAAACCGACGTCCACGTGCTGACGCTGTCGGCGACGCCGATCCCGCGCACGCTGCAGCTTGCCTTGACCGGCGTGCGCGAACTGTCGCTGATCGCCACGCCGCCGATCGACCGCATGGCGGTGCGCACCTTCATCTCGCCTTTCGACCCGCTGGTCATCCGCGAGACGCTGCTGCGCGAACGCTATCGCGGCGGCCATTCCTTCTATGTCGTTCCGCGCATCAGCGATCTCGCCGAAATCCATGACTTCCTGCGCGAATCCGTCCCCGAGCTGAAGGTGGCGGTTGCCCATGGCCAGATGCCGCCGGGCGAACTCGACGACATCATGAACGCCTTCTATGACGGCCAGTACGACGTGCTGTTGTCGACCACCATCGTCGAATCCGGGCTCGACATTCCGACCGCCAACACGCTGATCATCCATCGCGCCGATATGTTCGGCCTGTCGCAGCTCTACCAGCTGCGCGGCCGCGTCGGCCGTTCCAAGGTGCGGGCATATGCGTTGTTCACGCTGCCGGCCAACCGCAAGCTCACCGACACGGCCGAGCGCCGGCTGAAGGTGCTGCAGTCGCTGGACACGCTTGGCGCCGGGTTCCAGCTCGCCAGCCACGACCTCGACATCAGGGGCGCCGGCAATCTACTCGGCGAAGAACAATCCGGACACATCAAGGAGGTCGGCTTCGAGCTCTACCAGCAGATGCTGGAAGAGGCGGTGGCCGAGGTGAAGGACTCCGGCGAGGTCCAGGACGGCGGCTGGTCGCCGCAGATCGCTGTCGGCACGGCTGTCATGATCCCGGAAAGCTACGTGCCGGACCTTCAGCTCAGGCTGGCGCTCTACCGCCGCCTTGGCGATCTCGAAAACACAGAGGAGATCGATGCTTTCGGCGCCGAGCTGATCGACCGCTTCGGCCCGCTGCCGGAGGAAGTGAAGCATCTGCTCAAGATCGTCTTCATCAAGGCACTCTGCCGCAGGGCCAATGTCGAAAAACTCGATGCCGGCCCCAAGGGCGTCGTCATCCATTTCCGCAAGCGCGAGTTTTCCAACCCGGTCGGGCTGGTCAAGTACATCGGCGAACAGGGCTCGCTGGCCAAGATCAGGGCCGACCACAGCGTGGTCTTCATCCGCGACTGGCCGACAGCCGAGAAGCGTCTGGCGGGCTCGGCTGTCGTCATGACGCAGTTGGCGCGGCTGGTGGCCACCTAGACTTTCGGATGGAAATTCGACTGCAACTGCAGGTCGGATGCCGAGAACGTGCCGGCGCCGACGATGACGTGCCCGGCAGGCACGGTGAAGCCGCGCGCGGCGCCGGCGCCTTTCAGCAATCCGGCCCGGCGGTCGGGGTCGGACTCACGAAAACTGCCGCCCGGTTCCAGCCGGCAACTGTCGACGGTGATCGCGCCGAGAAGCTGGCTGCCCGAACCGAGCACCGTCTCACCGAACACCGCCGCGCCGTTGAGATAGCGGCCTTGATCGCCGATCACGATCGAGGCTCCCGGCCTGTTGGCCTTTGCAGTAAAACCGCCTTCGCCAAACTGGTTGCGTGAGCCGACGCGGATTGCGCCGGCGGATGCTTCGAACAGTGTGTTGGCGTGGAAAATGTTGGCGTCGCCGATCTCCAGCGCGCCACCGTCGGTGCAGAACAGGTAGACGCCGGGGAAGAAGACGTTGCCTCGCCCGATGACGGCGCCTGCGGAAATCAGCGTGGAGTAGGGGTCGTAGATCACGTTGCCGCGCTCGGACAGGCCAACAACCTCTTCGATCGTAAACAGGCCTTGCTCGCGGCGCACGCGGTCAAGGTAGGCGGACACGGACATAGGGACTCCATGGAGAATTGTTGCGCAGCGGACGATGACCGGCGCGACTACATCGGTGAGGATCGATTCTGGCACCAAGGGATATTGCACAGCCGTCGCGAAGATAAGAAGCCAAAGTGGGTCGCGGCATGGAGCTCCCCATCATTCGCCAGCGCTTGAATTCCGGTCTAGAATAGAAAATCGGCTTCGTGTATGGAGCCGCCATCCCCATATGGGGCGGGAATGGCGGGCAAAAGCCTGCTGGAAAGAGCGTTTGGGTGCAGCGATGACGAAATGGTCGCCGAATTCTTGGAGAGCAAAGCCGATCAAGCAGGTTCCTGCCTATCCGGACCTCGCCGCGCTGAAGAACACGGAAGCCCAGCTCGCCACCTTTCCGCCGCTGGTTTTTGCCGGTGAGGCGCGCAAGCTGAAGAAGCAGCTTGCGGCTGTCGCTGCCGGCGACGCATTCCTTCTGCAGGGCGGCGATTGCGCCGAGAGTTTCGCCGAACATGGCGCCGACAACATCCGCGACTTCTTCCGCGTCTTCCTGCAGATGTCGGTGGTGCTGACCTTTGCCGGCGCGCAGCCGGTGGTGAAGGTCGGCCGTGTCGCCGGCCAGTTCGCCAAGCCGCGCTCGTCCGACAATGAGACCAAGGGCGAGGTGACGCTGCCAAGCTACCGTGGCGACATCATCAACGGCATCGAGTTCGACCCCAAGTCGCGTATTCCCGACCCGGCCCGCCAGGAAATGGCCTACCGCCAGTCGGCGGCGACGCTTAACCTGCTGCGTGCCTTCGCCCAAGGCGGCTACGCCAGCCTGGAGAATGTGCATCGCTGGATGCTGGGCTTCGTCTCCGACAGCCCGCAAGGCGAGAAGTATGGCATGCTCGCCAACCGCATCACCGAGACGATGGACTTCATGAAGGCCGTCGGCATCACCTCGGAGACCAACTACGCGCTGCGCGAGACCGACTTTTACACCAGTCACGAGGCGCTGCTGCTCGGCTATGAAGAGGCGCTGACCCGCGTCGATTCGACCTCCGGCGACTGGTACGCAACGTCGGGCCACATGATCTGGATCGGCGACCGCACCCGACAGCCCGACCATGCGCATGTCGAATATTGCCGCGGCATCAAGAACCCGCTCGGCCTCAAATGCGGCCCGTCGCTGACGACTGACGGCCTGCTGGAGCTCATCGACCTGCTCAATCCGGAGAACGAGCCGGGCCGGCTGACGCTGATCGCCCGCTTCGGCTCCGACAAGGTCGCCGACCATCTGCCGAAGCTGGTGCGCGCGGTGCAGAAGGAAGGTCGCAGCGTCGTGTGGTCGTCCGACCCGATGCACGGCAATACGATCGAGGCTGCCGGCTACAAGACGCGGCCGTTCGACCGCATCCTCAAGGAAGTGCAGACCTTCTTCGAGGTGCATCGCGCCGAAGGCACGCACCCCGGCGGCATCCATGTCGAGATGACCGGCAAGAACGTCACCGAATGCACCGGCGGCGCCCGCGCCATCACCGCCGAGGAGCTGCAGGACCGCTATCACACCCATTGCGACCCGCGCCTCAACGCCGACCAGGCGATCGAGCTGGCGTTCCTGGTGTCGGATCTCTTGAAGAAGAGCCATCCGGTGCAGCACAAGCAGGTGGCTAACGGCTGAACCCGTTTTCAGAATTGAAATGATAAGCGCCAGAGAAATCCGGCGCTTTTTCGTTTGATCAACGCCCGCGTTCCCAGCGCAATCCGTTGAGCCGGGGATCATTGGCGAAGGCGGTTCTGGAAAACTCGATGCGCCTTTCCGGAAATTCGCAGATCCCCTGGACGCCGAGGGAGCCTAGCCGGATGCGCCATGTGTGCGGCTCCAGCGGCTTGGCCTTGGTAAAGCCGCGGCATGTCAGCAGCGCCACATTGACGCCCTTCGGGTCGCGCGCCGAACGGTAACGGATCGCCTCCAGCCCAGCCTCACGCGCGACATCGGCAATCGCCTGGCTGGCGGCGTAGTCGGTCGGATGCGTCCACTCAGCCTGATCGCGGTCGAGTGGCGGCCGCGTGAGGTCGACAGCCTTGTCGGTGCGGATCGCGGCGGCGAAGGCGGTGTATTCGGCGGCGTCGTGCGGCCATGGCGTGTCGGGCGAATCGGCGAAGAACAACAAGCGGTAGAAGGCCATTTCGGCGACCGCCGTCATGATCGTCTCCGCCGCGTAGTAGACCCCCAGAGTGCGGCCGGCGCGGCGGAAGCGCGAGCCGTAGGGATAGATCGAGCCGTAGCGGAAGGGCGTCGCCAAGAGATAGTGGAGATGCCGGCATTCCATGGGGATCTGCGGCTTGGTCTCCTCGATCAGATCCTCGAGCAGCGCCTGTTCGTCCAGCGTGTCGACGATCTTCAGCGTCGAGACGCGGTGCTGCGCCTCGACCATGCGCCAGTATTTGCCGTCGAGCCGGACGGCTTCAGACGAGAGCGCGTCGGGAGTCCAGATAGGCAATGACATCGACAAGCCCGGTAATGGTGAGGATCTTTTCAAGCGGGCTGCCATCGAACGCGGTATTGGCGTTCTTCAGCCATGCCCGGGCTATCGTCTCGTCACCGCCGACAATGGCGTCGAGCGAACGGAACAGCCGCACGAAGAGCACCGCGAGTTCGAACGGCTTGGTGCCGCGCTCCAGCAGGAATTCCTGCCTGCGCATGCGTGAAACCGTTGCTTCCGAGACGCCGATGATCGACGCAAGCACCCTGGCGGTTATATCCAAGAGTTCGGCGGCGCGCAGCGTGGCCTTGGTCAGAACCGCGTTTTCGGCCGCCTTCGCGGTCAGATCAGGGGCGGCAGCATTGGGTTGTGTAACAGACATGGCCTCTCTCTTTCCATGGAAAATATAGTCCACTAAAATTCATATGGAAAGAGGCGGGATCCGATAAATTTGCCTGTGCCCGGGAATTGGCTGCACGCCGAAGTGTCAGTCTTTCTTGTATAGCAGCCAGTTCTTGCCCGTGCGGCCGGCCATTGTCGAGTGCCGGGTGACGCGGTTGCGCCCGCCAACCTTGGAGCGGTAGAGCGCCCGGTCCGCCTTGGTGTAAAGATCCTCCGGGCTTTCCGCTTCGGAAGCCATGCAGATGCCCATGGAAACGGTCACCGTGCCGTAATTGGCGCCGGTCTGGCTGCTGGTGAACGGCGTCTGTTCGATCAGCACGCGGATGCGTTCGGCGATCTCGTAAGTGGTATCCTCGCTGGCGCCCTCGACGATCAGCGCGAATTCCTCCCCGCCGGTGCGGGCAACGAACATGTCTTCACGGATGCTGGTCTGGAAGATTTCAGCGACGATCTGGATGATCTTGTCGCCGACCGGGTGGCCGTAGCGATCGTTGACACCCTTGAAATGGTCGATGTCGGCAAGGATCAGGGCGTTGAACAGGATCCCCTTGTTGGAGGTGTAAATCGCCGTGATTTGCTTGTCGAAGGCGCGGCGGTTCCAGATATGGGTCAAGGGGTCGGTGTCGGCGAGCCGCTTGTACTCCTCAAGCTTCGACTTGACGCTCTCCAGTTCCGCCGTCTTGTCGCTCAGCGTGGTTGCAACCTGCTTGCCGTGGTCGAGGGTCGAGTTGGTGGCCGCCGCCATGGCGCTGGCGACCTTCTGCAGCAGATCCTGCGAAAGCAGGCTGCGGTTGGCGAGGCCACTCGATGTCTCATCGAGGATCTTGCCGTATTTCTCGATATGGCTACGTTCGCTGCGCAGCAGCAAGGCGATGTCCTCGAGTTCCCTGGCCAGCACGTCGCGCGCCTGCTCGACAATGCCGGGACCGTGATGCTGGGCAAAGAAAGCGCGGCCGATGCGGTCGAGATCGTCCTGCGTCGGCTGGTTGCCGAGCGCGACGACGGCCAGGCCGAGTTCGCGATTGGTGCCTTTCAGTGCTTCGTAGAAGATTTCGTAATTGCGCGGCAGGCCAAGCACGCCGAGCTGACGCATGGTCGCCACAACGGCTGTTGCAATGTCGCTGTTTCGGTCGGTCTGGACGGCTGCCGGCTGCATGTTCTGTTCACTCTGCCTCTGGGAACCATCGCAGACCGTGCGAGATGCCGCCGACCGGAGAGTGCCAGCCGTATTTCGGATCATCCTGCGAAAGACACGTCCCCAATCGCGACATTCGCTTGGCAACGACCATAGATGCGCCGGCGCTAAAGTTTCCTTAATGTGCCGCCAGGTAACGCGTCCGTTCTACCGCAGGCTGCAGAAATGGTTTGCAAAGATCCTGAGGTCAGGTCCGAACACGCCCACCCCATGTCGCATTTGCCGGTGCCCGGCTGCGGCAAAACTGAAATCCTCTCGGCCAGCGGCGAAGCCGTGGACGATGGCTGGTGGAGGTAGGGATGAGCAACAACCACAGCGGATCTTGCCTGTGTGGAGCCGTGCGTTTCCAGACGCGAGGGCCGTTGCGCGGCGTCATTTATTGCCACTGTTCGCAGTGCCGCAAGCAGAGCGGGCATTTTTACGCCGCGACCAACGTCGCCGACGGCGACATCACGATAACCGGCGCCGACAACATCAGCTGGTACGAATCGTCTTCCTTTGCCAAGCGCGGCTTTTGCAAGATCTGCGGCTCGGTGCTGTTCTGGAAGCCGGGTCAGGATGCCTATGTCTCAGTTCTGGCCGGATCGTTCGACAACCCGACCGGGCTCGAAGGCCAATGCCACATCTTTGTCGGCGACAAGGGCGACTACTATACGATCGACGATGGACTGCCGCAGTTCGAGAAGTCGACGCCGACGATCAAGGTTGCGGAGGAGTGATTTTGCGGCGGCTGCCTTATTCCCTTGATCCAGCCATTGCGATATCCCCTGCCGGTGATTCGAAGGGGATGCGGCATGCAGCGGCTGATCGGTGCTTACTTCAATTCTGTGCGAGCCTTTCGCAAGCTCGCCGCCAGCGAAAGGGCATTTCAGCAGGAACTGATGCTGCTGGTGCTGGCGCTGCCGCTCGGCTGGTTCGTCTCGGTCTCGTGGCGCGGCTACGCGCTGTTGATCGGCGCGGTGCTGCTGCTCATCATGGTCGAAGTGCTCAACACCGGCATCGAGGCAGCCTGCGATGCCTTCAGTCGCGAGTTCAACGTCGACATCCAGCTCGCCAAGGACTGCGGCTCGCTGGCGGTGCTGATTTCGGTTATTATCGTCGCCGGCGTCTGGGGAATCGCCCTCATCGAGCGCATCACGGGACTACCGATCTGATCTGAACGCTCCCATATGTTAGTCACCAAAGGAGACTGACGTCGTGGAAGCCAATTTTCTGCTGCTTGAAAGAGCCGGCCTGCCGGAAGACCTGCGCTGGCTGGCGGAAAAATATCCGCGCGAGACATGGCGGGGCCACGCCAACATCCACGGCATGGCAAACATGTGGCTGCAGCGGCACGACATGTTCCGAGAGCTGGGCGGCATGCTCACCAACGGCATTGGCGACTATCGCGAAGGCAGGCTGACGGCGCCGGATTTCGCGCGCTGGTTCGCGCCGCGGCTGAACCACTTTCTCGGCAATCTCGACGGCCACCACAATGTCGAGGACTACCAATATTTCCCGGCTTTCGCCAAGGCGGAGCCGCGCCTGAAGCGCGGCTTCGAAATCCTCGATGCCGACCATCACACCATTCATGAGGGGCTGGAGCGCAACGCCGAGACGGCGAACGCCTTCATCCGCACGCTCGAGGAGAGCGAGGACAGGCAGCGCTTCGCCGCCGACGCCTATGCGGACGAGAACAGCCGGCTGATTGCCATGCTGAAGCGGCATCTGGCCGACGAGGAAGATCTCATCATCCCGCTGATCCTCGATCGCGGCGACCGGGCTCTGGTCGAGGACGACGACTGAACCTTACGATGTGGTTTCGCTGTCGCGGGCGTCCTTGGCGCGCTCCTTGCCGGCGACGGTGCGGGCGATGAGCCAGGCAAGGATGGCGACACCCAGACCTATGGCAAGCGCGATCAGCAGCCGTTCGTGATGGAGCAGTGCCTTGCCTATCATCTGCTCGGCGCCGAGGCCGAAGACGTAGCCGATGCCGCAGAACAAAGCCGCCCAGACCAGCGACGACACCGCGTTGAGGATAACGAAACGCGCTACCGAAATGCTGGCGAAACCGGCCGCGATGCCGCCGACCAGGCGCAGGCCATAGATGTAGCGGTTGGACAGGACGAATATGTTGGGATGGGACGAGACGAGACGGTAGGCGTGGTTGAAGCCGGGCCTCGCCTTCAGTTTCAGCACCCTGGGATGGTCGGCAAAGCTGCGGCCGAGAACGAAGAAAAACGTGTCGCCGACGAAGGCGCCAATGGCGGCCGTGAGGAAAGCCTTCCAGAGGATGAAGACATGCTGATGGGCGAAGAAGCCGCCGAGGATGGCCGCACTTTCGCCTTCGGCGACACAGCCCATGAAAACCGCGATCAACCCATATTGCTCGATGAGGTGATGGACGATCCCGGTCATTGAGAGGTTTGCCGGCCCGACAGTTTTTCGTCTATGCGGTTCACCTGTTCGGCCAGGCGCGCGATGTCCTCGCGCACGCCGATGATCTGGCTGTGGCGCAGTTCGTCCAGCTTTTCATGCAGAGCCATGATCTCGATCTCGGCCTTGAGGTTGACCTCATAGTCATGCGCGGCGTCGATGCGGTCGCGCGCGGCCTGTCGGTTCTGCGACATCATGATCACCGGCGCCTGCAAGGCGGCGATCATCGACAGCACCAGGTTGAGGAAGATGAAGGGGTAGGGGTCGAACGAGTCTCGCCCGAGCAGCCACCAATTGGCGCCGATCCACAGCACCAGGAAAGCAATGAATGACAGGATGAACGTCCACGAGCCGCCGATGCGGGCAATGGCATCGGCGATCCGGTCGCCGGCGCCCTGAAGGCCGGTGAGGCTGTCGTTGATATCCTGCGAGATGGGCTTGCGGTCGACAGTGCTCTGCAACACCCGCCGCTCGAGCTCGCTGAGGGTTTCAGGCGTTCGCCTCAACCAGCGGTTGGCAAGTTCTGGCACGGTCTTGTGCATGGATGTCTCCATAGGAAAAGCGTCGGCTTGGCAGCCTTGTTTGCATATAGGAAGATGGCGTTTCGTCAAAAGCGCGGCGCGAGGATGCAGGATGCCCGATTTCGCGAAGATTCGCGCCCGTGCTGCAAAACGCAAAGGCGGCGACGCGGTGCTGACCTCGCTGCTCGGGCCGGCGCCTGACAATGCTGCGATTGCCGAAATTACGGACGATCGTATCCTGTCGACGATGGCCGAGCGGGTGTTTGCCGCCGGCTTCGTCTGGCGCGTCATCGAACAGAAATGGCCGGGCTTCGAGGAAGCCTTTCTTCATTTCGAGCCGAAACGGCTGTTGTTTCAACCTGATGACTTCTGGCACGACCTGACGGCTGATCAACGCATTGTGCGCAACCCGCAGAAGATCAAATCCGTCCGCGACAACGCCGCCTTCGTTGAGCGTGTGTCGAAGGAACATGGCGGTTTCGGCAAATTCCTCGCGGAGTGGCCTGACGACGACCAGGTCGGGCTGATGGCGTATCTCGGCAAGCATGGCAGCCGGCTTGGCGGCAACACCGGCCAGTATTTCCTGCGCTGGCTGCAATGGGACGCCTTCGTCATCTCGGCCGATTGGTCGCGGCTTTGCGTGACGCCGGCCTCGACATCGCCGAAAGTCCGACGTCGAAGAGGGATCTCGACAGGATTCAGGCGCAGATCAACAAATGGGCGCAGGAAACCGGCCTGCCGCGCCGGCACATTTCGCGCATTCTGGCGATGTCGATCGGAGAGAACCATTCGCCGCAATCGCTGCGCGAATATATGGGCGACGACTGATCACCGAATTGGTCCAAACGAACGCCATTGCTCGGGCAAATTTGCCGCGCTAAACCGCACAGATGACCCAGAAGACCGCACCCGATATTCTGCGCATCGCCGTTGCCCAGCTCAACCCGACGGTCGGCGATGTCGCCGGCAATCTTGCCAAGGCGCGCGAGGCGAGGGCGGATGCCGCCCGCCAGGGCGCCGACATCGTGCTCTACACCGAGCTTTTCCTTGCCGGTTATCCGCCGGAGGATCTGGTGCTGAAGCCGGCCTTCCTCAAGGTTTGCGAGAAGGCCGCTCAGGATTTCGCCGCGGATACCTCCGATGGCGGGCCGGGCGTCATCATCGGCACGCCGCTGAAGCGCAAGAGCGGCACCCACAATTCGATCATCGTCGCCGATGGCGGCAAGATCCTCGCCGAGCGCTACAAGCTCGATTTGCCAAACTATGGCGAGTTCGACGAGAAGCGCGTCTTCCAGGCCGGGCCCGAGGCTCAGGGACCCGTCAATTTCCGCGGTGTGCGCATCGGAATTCCGATCTGCGAGGACATCTGGGGCGACGTCGGCATCTGTGAAACCCTGGCCGAGAGCGGCGCGGAAATCCTGCTGGTGCCGAACGGCTCGCCCTACTACCGCGCCAAGATGGACGTGCGCCATCAGGTCGTTATCCGCCAGGTCATCGAGACCGGTTTGCCGATGATCTATGCCAATCAGATCGGCGGCCAGGATGAGCTGATCTTCGACGGCGCCTCTTTTGCCATCGGCGCCGACAAGACGCTCGCCTTCCAGATGAGCCAGTTCGAGGAAACTGTCGACGTCACCACCTGGAAGCGCAACCGCGTCGCCGCAGGCGCGCAAAACGCAGAAGAGTTCGACGGCTGGGTCTGCTCGGAAGGGCCGATGTCGAAAATCCCCGAGCGCGAGGAGGCGGACTACCGCGCCTGCATGCTCGGCCTGCGCGACTACGTCAACAAGAACGGCTTCAAGAACGTCGTGCTGGGTCTCTCCGGCGGCATCGATTCGGCGATCTGCGCCGCATTGGCCGTCGATGCGCTCGGCGAGGAGCGGCTGCGGGCGGTGATGATGCCCTACCGCTATACCTCGGAGGATTCGCTGAAGGATGCCGAGGATTGCGCCCGTGCGCTTGGCTGCCGCTATGACATCGTGCCGATCTTCGAACCGGTCGAGGGTTTTCTGCATACGCTGACGCAGCTTTTCGAGGGCACCAAGGAAGGCATTACCGAGGAAAATTTGCAGAGCCGCGCGCGCGGCACGATCCTGATGGCGATCTCCAACAAGTTCGCCTCGATGGTCGTCACCACGGGCAACAAGAGCGAGATGTCGGTGGGCTACGCCACGCTTTATGGCGACATGAATGGCGGCTTCAACCCGATAAAAGACCTCTACAAGATGCAGGTCTATGCGCTGTCGCGCTGGCGCAACAGCCATGTGCCGCCGGGCGCGCTCGGTCCCTCAGGCGAGGTGATCCCCAGGAATATCATCGACAAGGCGCCGTCGGCGGAATTGCGCGAGAACCAGACCGACCAGGATTCGCTGCCGCCCTATCCGGTGCTGGACGACATTCTGGAATGCCTGGTCGAGAACGAAATGGGCGTCGACGACATCGTCGCGCGCGGCCACGACCGGGCGACGGTGACGCGCGTCGAACATTTGCTCTACATTGCCGAGTACAAACGCCGGCAAGCGGCGCCGGGTGTGAAGATCACCCGTAAGAATTTTGGACGCGACCGCCGCTATCCCATCACCAACCGTTTCAGGGATCGCGGCTAAACATCTGATTGAATTGATGAACCTTGGGGGGCGCATGTTTATCAGCTATTTCAAGGGAACGCCTGAGTATCACATCCTGCGCTTCAAGAACGGCAAGATCAGGGAGCAGGGGCGCGGCATCTCCTTCTGGTACGGCACGTTCGGCACCACGATAGCGATGGTGCCGGTGACGTCGCTCGATAACCCCTTCATCTTCACCGAGACGACGGCGAATTTCCAGGATCTGGCAATCCAGGGGTCGGTCAGCTACCGCATCATCGATCCACTCAAGGCAGCCGAAGGTTTTGATTTCAGCGCCAAGCTCAGCCGTGCCGACGTCGTCGGCGACGGCCGGGAGAAGATCGCCGAGCGCCTGGTGCTGGCGATACAGAGCCGCGCCCGCGCGGTGGTTTCGAGCATGACGCTGGAGCAGGCGCTGGCCGAGGTGACCAAGCTCGGCGGCAATCTCGCCGAACTCCTGCGCAACGATCCGATTGCGGCAACCGCCGGCCTGTCGATCGAGGAGGTCCACATCACCTCGGTCCAGCCGACGCCGGAGATCCGCAAGGCGCTCCAGACCGAATATCGCGAGGCGCTGCAGCGCCAGGCCGATGCCGCGATCTATGGGCGCCGTGCCTGGGGCGTGGAGAAGGAGCGCGAGATCAAGAAGAGCGAACTGGCGACCGAAATCGAGCTTGCCGAACGCAACAAGCTGCTGGTCGACACCGAAGCGCGCAACAAGCTGACGCTTGCCGAGGCGGAAGCCAAGGCGCAGCAGCTGGAACTGACCGTCTATTCGTCGGCGCCCGCCCACGTGCTGACGGCGATGGCCTTCAAGGCCTGGGCGGAAAAGGGCGGTTCGGTCGGCAATCTGTCGATCACGCCTGACATGCTCACCAGCGCGCTCAGCCAGCTTTCCACGCCGAAAGCCGGGTCCTGAAAGGCAAGCACGGGTGGCAAGCGACCAGAGCGGCAGGCCGATCGACCGGGTGATCGTCGTCACCCGCAAGACCGAGCTGGAGGAGCTGACGACGCGCTTCAACACGCAGGGACAGGCGCGCTTTTATCTCCGGCAGGCCGGCATGGATTTCGACCCGGTCAAGGCGGCGCATGACGTCTATCACCAGGCGCTCGACCGGGTGATGGGTTCGCTTCCCCAAGGCCTCAAACAGTTGCGGCTCGACCGCGAACTGGTACCGCAGTTCGAATTCGGCTCCGACGCGGTGATCGCGCTCGGTCAGGACGGGCTGGTGTCCAACACCGCGAAGTACCTCCCGTACCAGCCGCTGATCGGCATCAACCCGGACCCGGCGCTTTTCGACGGCGTGTTGCTGCCGTGGAATGCCGACGATACCGAAAAGGTCCTCGGCCTGACGATCGCCGGCAAGGCGAAGCGCCAGGCGGTGGTGATGGCCGAAGCGCGCTCCAATGACGGACGCCGGCTGATCGCCTTCAACGATCTGTTCGTTGGCGCCTCGACGCATGTCTCGGCGCGCTACGAATTGACCTATGGCGGCAGGACCGAGCGCCAGTCGTCGAGCGGCATTATCATCTCCACGGGCGCCGGCTCTACCGGCTGGCTGCGCTCGGTGATGGCGGGCGCCGCGGGACTGGCCGCGGCCTATGGTGACAACTCCGTGCCGACCGTGCCGCCGCAAGGCTATGACCGCGAAGCCGAACAGCTGTTCTTTTCGGTGCGCGAACCGTTTCCGAGCAACACGACCGGCGTGTCGCTTGTGCATGGCGTCATCACCCGCGACCGGCCGCTGGTGGTTTCTTCGCGGCAGAGCAGGGGCGGCGTCATCTTCAGCGACGGGATGGAGCTCGATTTCGTCGAGTTCAATTCCGGCACCCACGTGACCATCGCGATCGCCGACCAGAAGGCCTATCTCGTGGTGCCATAAGCGCGCCACGTGGGCAGCCAAATCACCGGCCGGACTGAATTCGGCCGCCCTCCATTTTTTGCGAGGCACCATGCCCGACTGTGAAATCAGCTTCGACATGTCACGGATCGATTTCCGGGCGACCTCCGATCTGTTGATGGCGAGTTATTGGGGCGCCGGCCGCAGCGATGACTTTCATCGCCGCGCCTTTGGCAACTCGTTCTGCACCGCGGCCTATATCGATAGGAACCAAGTCGGTTTTGGCCGGGCCATCACCGACCGTACGGTGTTTGCCTATCTCGCCGACATCATCATCTGGCCGCAGCATCGCGGCCAAGGCATTGGCACGCAACTGGTGCGGGCGCTCATCGACCACCCTGAACTCAACACGGTCTCGCACTGGAGCCTGTCGACCAGTGACGCGCATGGCCTTTATGAGAAGCTGGGCTTCAAGGCATCGACCGACGGCCGCTACATGCGCCTCGATCGCAACCCGGAATGAGGCATAGCGAGGGGTTGACCCGCTGTTGTTGCAAAATAACCTCACTGGTTGGACCAGTTACGCTTTGCCACGTGCCCGGCCTTGGCGATCCTTCATGGCGTCTCTATAAGGACCGCTCCGCAAGTGTCTTGCGGGAGGTCTGAATGGCAGTATTTCACATGGTAATGCGAGGCCGCGAAGCCTAGGTCTCACCTGGCGTCCGGCGAAGGTTTGCCCTTCGCACCGATGCCGGGTCGAGTACAGGCTTCTGCCGATGCCGGTCGCCACCCGACGAATCGGGCGCGCCGCCACCCATGCCGAACCTCCGCAGCCCCGGGCGAATTGCCCAGCGCGGTTTTCAATTTCAGACCTTACCGGGACCGGGCAGATTTGCGCCCGGATGACAACATGGCTCGTTTCCGAATCGATCTGCGTGCAAGCGCCTTTCGCAGCGTTCTTGGCTTCACGCTCAGCCACTGGCGGCGCCAGCCGTGGCGGCTTTCGCTGATCATGGGCAGCTTCCTGCTGTCGACCCTGGCCGACGTCTTGACGCCGCTCTATTCCGGCCGGCTGGTCGACGCCGTCGCCAGCAGTGCGTTGGCTGACGATGTCGCGTGGAACGCGGCAATGGCGGCGTTCTTCGCGCTCATCGCTTTGGCGCTGACCGGCGTGGTGCTGCGCAACCTGGCTTTCATGGGCATTGTCGAGCTGACGCTGAAGATGATGGCCGACATCGCCGCCGACGCGTTCCATCGCGTGCAGCGCTTCTCAACCGACTGGCACGCCAATAGCTTTGCCGGATCGACGGTGCGCAAGGTTACGCGCGGCATGTGGGCTCTCGACCTGCTCAACGACACCATCCTGATTGCGTTGCTGCCGTCGGTCGCCATGCTGGTCGGCTCGACGTTGCTGCTCGGCTGGTTCTGGCCACTGATGGGGCTGGTCGTGGCAGTCGGCTCGCTGCTGTTCATCACGGTGACGGCGCTGCTGTCGCTCGGCTATGTCGCGCCCGCGGCACGGCTCGCCAACAGCTGGGATACGCGGCTTGGCGGCTCGCTTGCCGATGCGGTGAGCTGCAATGCCGTGGTCAAGGGTTTCGGCGCCGAGACGCGCGAGGAAACGCGGCTTGCCAAGGTCGTCGCCAAATGGCGCGCGCGGACCAGCCGCACCTGGGTGCGCGGCACCATCAACGGCACGACGCAAGGCGCCATGCTGCTGGTGCTGCGGACGGCAGTAATCGGCCTGTCGCTGATGCTGTGGGCCTGGGGCCAGGCAAGTGCGGGCGATGTCGCCTTCGTGCTGACCTCGTTCTTCGTGCTGCAGGGCTATCTCCGGGACATCGGCACGCATATCCGCAATTTGCAGCGTTCGGTCAACGACATGGAGGAACTGGTCGATTTCCAGTCGCAACCGCTCGGCATCGAGGACCGGCCCGGCGCCAAGCCGATCCGGATCACGCATGGCCACATCGCCTTCGATAACGTCACCTTCCACTATGGTAGCCATCGCTTGCCGCTCTACCGCGACTTTTCGGTGGAGATAGCGGCGGGCGAGCGGGTCGGACTGGTCGGCCATTCCGGCTCGGGCAAGACGACCTTCGTGAAGCTGATCCAGCGTCTCTATGATGTCAGCGGCGGCAGGATACTGATCGATGGCCAAGACATCTCCCAGGTTGCACAGGCGTCGCTCCGCGCGCAGATTGCCATCGTCCAGCAGGAGCCCATCCTGTTCCACCGCTCGCTGGCGGAAAACATCGCCTATGCCCGACCGGACGCCACGCAGGCCGAGATCGAGCATGCCGCCAAGCTCGCCAGCGCGCACGACTTCATCACCAGCCTGCCGAAGGGCTACGGCACGCTGGTCGGTGAACGCGGCGTGAAGCTGTCGGGCGGCGAGCGCCAGCGGGTGGCGATCGCACGCGCCTTCCTGGCGGATGCGCGCATCCTGATCCTGGACGAGGCGACATCGAGCCTCGATTCGGAATCGGAAGTGCTGATCCAGCAGGCGATGGAGCGGCTGATGGTCGGCCGCACGACGCTGGTCATCGCACACCGTCTGTCGACGGTGCGGGCGCTGGACAGGCTGCTCGTGTTCGACCGTGGCAAGATCGTCGAGGAAGGCTCGCATGACGAGCTGATCCGGCTGAAGGGCGGCATCTACCGCCGCCTGTTCGAGCGGCAGGCGCTGGAACTGACCAAGGGCCTGGTGATCTGAGCTGAACGCAGAGCCCTATCCGAGGGATAGGGCTCTGCCTGATTCATCCAGGCATTCGCTCGAATGGCTGAAGCGCTGGGTCGATCGTGTCCCAGGCGTGGCCGCGCACGGTGTAGGTGACCGCCTGCGGGTCGAACTGGCCGGGATCGTCGAGGCTCGTGGCCTGGATCGCCGTCACCTCCGGCATGGCGACGAACGTTACGTAGACCGGCGTGCCGCAGGTCGGGCAAAAGGCCTGGGCTTTTTCATTGCCGCTGTCGGCGATCATCCGCCATGTGCTCGGCTCGCCGGTGATCTTTACGTCAGCGCGCCGGCCGAAGGTCACATAGGAACAATGGCCAGTACCGCTGCGCTTTTGGCAATCGAGGCATTGGCAGTGGTTCTGAAAGATCGGCTCGCCGGTGGCCTCATAGCGGATCGCGCCGCAGGCGCAGCCGCCGGTAAAGTGCCTGGTCATCGTCGTTCTCCGCGGTTGCTTCAGGCCGATTTCGGCTTGGCGAACAGGTCGATGCCTGTGCCGGTTTCGAGGAAGGATTTCATGCTGGACAGCACGGCCGGCCAGCCCTGGCTGATGCCCTTGGCCATGCCGCTGCCGGCTTCGAGCTCGTCATGGCTGACGGTCAGCTTGACCATGGTGTCGTATTCCTCGATGGCGAACGTCACCCGGCTATGCTTGGTCGGATCGTCGGCCTGCGAAGCGTTGGCCCAGCTCATGACCAGGCGGGTTGGCGGCGAGATTTCGACCACCTTGCCGACGAGTTCGACAGAGCGCTCCTCATTGGCGCGAATATGTTCCCATTTCGAGCCGGGCTTCCAGTCGGAGACGTTCTCGTGGCCCCAGTAGCGCTTGGCGATATCGGGCCTGGTGATGGCTTCGAACACCTTTTGTGGCGTCGATCTGATGTAGGTCACGTAGACAAAACTGGTGGTTTCCCGGGTCATTGGTCGTCTCCTTCGAGTTCTTGTTTCAGGTCGTGCAGCAGGCTCAGCCGCTGCCGTTCGAATTTTCGCACCCACCGCTCGTAAACTTCGTGCAGCGGCACGGGGTTGATGAAATGCAGCTTCTCTCGGCCACGCTTGACCGTGCTGATCAGATTGGCCGCCTCCAGAAGATCGATGTGCTGGGTCGCGGATTGCCTTGCCATGTCGAGGTTTTGGCAAAGCTCGCCGAGCGTCTGGCCGTTCTTCTCACACAGAAGATCGAGCAGCCTTCTGCGGGTCGGGTCGCCCAGCGCTTTGAAAACCTTGTCGGCGTCCATCGGTCTCACTCATCTTGAAGACACAATATGCAGGTAAATACCTGCATGTCAAGCTGTGGCTAAGCTTGGCCTGAAGGGGAGGGATTTATAGTGTCGGATTGCTGGCGCGCGGAGCGAAGCACCGAGCCCGGAATCGGGGCAAGAACCGGTGCGGGCGCGCAGGACTATGCAGCGGTGGCTGTGAGCTAGGCTCTAACGACGAACTTGTCGGGATCGGCGCAGAAATGGGCGATGATCTGGCAGAGGTCCGGCTCGTTGACCATGCGTACGGCCTCGGCCCCATTGACCCATTTGCGGGTGCGCGCGCGCTTTTCCTTCCAGCGGTCGGCAACGTGCTCGACCTGCAGCGGAAACACCAGCACTTCGCAAGGGACTTCCTCGCCGGACGCGAGGGCCTTGGCGTAGAAGTAACGACCGGCCTCGAAAAGCGAAATCTTGCCACGCAATCCGGCTTCCTCGCCCGCCTCGCGCGCCGCTGCCTCGCAGAGCGGCTCCCTGGCCTCGGGCCAGCCCTTCGGCAGCACCCAACGCCCGGTGTCTCGGCTGGTGATCAGCATGATCTCGACGCCGTCTTCGTTATTGCGCCATGGCAAAGCGGCAACCTGCAGGCGACAAGGCGAAGTGCCGAAGAGCTTGCGGACCCTTTCAGCCAGATGGTCGTGTGTCGCCGGTGTCGTCAGCATCAGTGAAAGCTACCCCAGCCCTCAGAATCGTTAGCCGCCGTATGAATCTTACCGACAAGTGTAAGTCTTAAAAGTAAAAAACATCACACCAACCGTCCAATCCGCCAACAGGCGTCGATTCGACAGAATAATGTGCCTTCCAGTGTCTGTTTTCATAGCAGACGAGGCAGGTTTGGCCGTCTGGGCAGAAATGGGGCTGGCGCGAATCAGCCGGCGTGATCGTCGGCGATCGGCTTCTGGTAGGTGAAACCCATGTCCCAGGGAAAGTAGATCCAGGTGTCCTGGCTGACTTCGGTGATGAAGGTGTCGACCAGCGGCCGGCCTTTCGGCTTGGCGTAGACGGTGGCGAAATGCGCCTTGGGCATCATGGCGCGCACGATGCCTGCCGTCTTGCCGGTGTCTGTGAGGTCGTCGATGATCAGCACGCCCGCGCCATCATCGGCGAGCAGCGCCGGCGTGATCTCCTTCAGCACCTGCAATTGCCCCTGGCTGGTGTAGTCGTGATAGGAGGCGACGCAGACCGTCTCGATGACGCGTATGCCGAGTTCGCGTGAGATGATGGCAGCGGGAACCAGGCCCCCACGGGTGATGCAGACGATGGCCTTCCACTGACCCTTGTTGGCGCCGGCAAGCCGCCAGGCGAGCGCCCGGGCATCGCGGTGGAACTGGTCCCAGGAGACCGGAAAGGCTTTTTCGGGAAGGGACATTCTGCACTCCGCGCGCAACATTGTGGAATGCGCGCGGAATTAACTGGAAAGTCAGGGCATTGGCAAGGGCGGGGCCAGTCTGTGGAGTTACCGCGACAAAAAGGCCGCAACCGGCACGCTGCGCAACACGGTGCGCGTGACGCCGCCGAACAAAAGCTGACGCAGCCAGGAATGGCTGTAGGCGCCGAGCACCAGAAGGTCGGCTCCGGTCTCGGCGATCCGGGTCTGGATGACGTCATCGACCGAAGCATTACCCGATTTCTGCACCGACACGCTGACCGTTGCGCCATGCCTGGAGAGTGCCGCGGCGATCTCGGCGCCGGCGGCTTCCGGGTTGTCATCCAGCGTATCCGGCGGATCGATGACCAGAATGTCGGTCTTTTCGGCCTCGATGATGAAGGGCAGCGCGTCGAAGGCGGCACGCGCCGCCTCCTTGCTGCCGTTCCAGGCCAGCAGCACATGTTTGAATGTGGTGACCAACGGCCCCTCATGCGGCACCACCAGCACTGGCCGGCCGGCATCGTAAACCAGCGTGTCGACATCGGCGCTCGTGTCGCCCCCGGTCTCGCGCTGCGCGGCAATAATCAGATCGGCGGCGCGCACGCTGGAAATACCCGTCAGCGCGCTGTCGCCGGAAAAGCTCTCGAGGCTGCGCCATTCGAAGGAAAGGCCGGAATTCTCGATCCGCCCAACGAAAAGCGCCTGCAATTTCTCGGCGCGCTCGCGGTTCATGTCGGCGGAGACCTGCAGGAACTCAGTGTCGGGGAAGCCGGTTGCCGAGGTGTAGGGAACGGGCAGCGCTTCGGCATGGATGCCGATGAGATGGCTCTCGAACCGGTCGGCAAGCGGGATGGCGCAGTCGAGCACGCGTTCGGCGTCCTGTTCGTTCTGCAATATGGCGACGATGGTCTTGAAGCGCATGCGAAATCCCTCAAATCTGCCAGCGCGTGCTGCGCCCGAGGGAAAACGTGGGAGTGCGGTGCTTGGTTCCGGCCCGGCGATGGTCCGCGAACCCAGGGTCAATTGGCGGCGGTGAAGCCGGCCACCATCGCCTCGACGTCCTTGCGTGCCGAATCCAGCGCCTCCTGGCTGCGGGCGCGGACCACCAGCTCCGTCCAGAATTTGCCGTCGCCATATTTCGGATAGGAGCCGATGATGGTGTCGGGATGCGCCTTCTGGATGTCGCCCAGGGGACCGCCGATCAGGCCTTCGCCGAACGGGCAATGGACGGTGGCCGACAGCATCTTGGTGCCGGCCTTCAGCGTCGGCACGACATTGTCGAGCATGGCCTGGAAAATCGCCGGCACGCCGGCCATGACATGGACGTTGCCGATGCGAAAGCCGGGCGCGACGGAGACCGGATTGTCGATATGGTCGGCGCCGCGCGGCATGCGCGCCATGCGCTTGCGGGCCTCGGTGTATTCGATGCCGCGCGCGGCATAGCTCTCGCCCAGCATGGCATAGGCCTTGGCGTCGTATTCGCACGGCACCCCAAAAGCCTTGGAAACCGAATCGGCGGTGATGTCGTCATGCGTCGGGCCGATGCCACCGGTGGTAAAGACATAGGTGTAGCGGGCGCGCACGGCATTCACCGCAGCGACAATCTCGTCCTCCTCGTCGGGAACGATCCGCACTTCCTTCAGGTCGATGCCGATGGCCGTCATGATGTCGGCGAGGTGGCCGATATTTTTATCCTTGGTGCGGCCGGACAGAATCTCGTCGCCGATGACAAGCATGGCGGCAGTGACGATTTCAGGCATGGAAGGCTCCGGCAAACAGGCCCGTTGGCAGACAAGGTCGCCTGAGGCAGAAAGAAGGTCGCCTGAGATAGCGCGACATCGAACTGGCGGCAATGCCGACACAAGCCGCCATCTGCCTTGCCGAGCGTTCGTCAGTGGGTGATGGTGCGCGCCGGTCCGCTCCCGGGTGAAACATGCTGGTATCGATTCTGCTGTGGCTTGTTGCCGGCCTGTCCGTGCTGGCTCTCGTCATCGTGGCCTGCCTGGTCGCGGCAACGCTCTGGATTGCCGCCAAGGCCGAAAGGCTGGTGCCGGCCAGCGGAAACTTCGTCGAGATCGACGGCAGCCGCATCCATTATGTCGAAACGGGCGAGGGACGGCCGATCCTGTTCGTGCACGGACTTGGCGCCCAGCTTCATCAGTTCCAGCACACGCTGTTCAACCGCTTCGGCCCCGGTTGCCGGCTGATCGCGCTCGACCGGCCGGGGTCGGGCTATTCGGTGCGGGCCAAAGGAGCCACCGGCCGCTTGCCTGAGCAGGCCGAGATCATAAGGCGCTTCATCGAAACGCTCGCGCTGGAAAGGCCGCTTGTGGTCGGGCATTCCCTGGGCGGCGCCGTCGCGCTGACCCTGGCCGTGGAACATCCCGGCGCGATTTCCGGCATCGCCTTGCTGGCGCCGCTGACGCATCTGGAAGCCGGCGTCCGCGAGAAAGCGGGCCTGCTCTATATCCGTTCGCGGCTTTGGCGCTGGATCATGGCCTACACCGTCGCGATACCGACAAGCCTCAGATATGCGCGGCAGACACTGGAGTTCATCTTCTCGCCGCAGGCCGTTCCCGCCGACTACATGATCGATGGCGGCGGATGGCTCGGGCTGAGGCCTGTCCATTTCCATGCGACCTCCACCGATTTCGTGGCGGTCGAAGAGGATCTTGGCCGCATCGAAGAGCGCTATGGAGAGATCGCCATGCCGGCCGGGATTTTCTTCGGGACAGCCGATCGCGTCATCGCCATGCGCATACATGGGGAGCCGATGAAGGACAGGATCGAAGGGCTCGATTTCGAGACGGTCGAAGGCCTCGGCCACATGCCGCAATTCGACGAGCCGGACCGCGTCATCACCTTCATCAAGCGCATTGCCGAGCGGACATTCGCCGGCCAAGACCTCACCACAGCCTCACAACAATTTCACTGAACCATTCGGCTGATATCCGGTTTTACCCCGTGTCGCACCCAAGGCGGCGGATACGGAGTAATTCAATGTACAGGAAAGTTTTTGCAGCATCCGTGCTGACGATCGGTCTTGCCACATCGGCGATGGCGCAGTCATCGGACGGCACGTATTCCAACGATCACAGCTGGTGGCCGTTCGGGAACGAGCAGTCATCGACCGTCGACCAGAGCACCACAGGCAGCATCAATGCCGACGGCAGCCAAGGCTATGGCGCTACCGGGCCGTGCGCCTCCGACCCGTCAGGACCCTATGGAAATGTGAGGCCCAACGTGAACG
Source organism: Mesorhizobium sp. M0292 (assembly GCF_040321695.1). Lineage (NCBI taxonomy): Bacteria > Pseudomonadati > Pseudomonadota > Alphaproteobacteria > Hyphomicrobiales > Phyllobacteriaceae > Mesorhizobium > Mesorhizobium sp. M0292. Next base: position 117,943 of record NZ_JAMYSB010000006.1, on the reverse strand, counting down.
ATCAATATTGCGGCAAGTGATCAAGCCGCGGCTTCGACTGACCGGCAGGATGTCCCGCCTGTTTGTTTTGACGCAATTCCCTAGGGAATTGCTTAGGCGAGCATCCACGGCCGGCAGCGAAAGCTGAGGGGCAAGGATCAGTCGGAAACTTCGGTCTGCGGCCGGTCGCGGCCGTCGGCCAGTTCGTCGTGCCACTTGCCTTCGGCATCCTCATACTGGATGCCGTCCGTGGCGCCGGCGATCTGCTGTTCGGCCGAGGCGATCTCGGCGGCGCGCAGCGCATCCTGGTGGGTCGGGAATGTCTCCGAAAATGTCGAACCGACCTTGTAGGCCCAGCCCCCGTCATGCTCGACGATCTTGTAAGTCAGCTTCGCCATGAAATCCTCCGGTTCGTCCGTCCGCTCAATGCGGCCCGTTTTTCAATGCCATTTGGGCTTCAATGCAGTTTGGCGTCTGGCACCCGGTCTTCGGGAACCAGCACTTCCGATTCCTTGGCCGCTTCGATCAAGGCCCTGCGTGCATCGGCCGTCGAACGATAACCTTCCAGCACTTTGAGGCAAGTGTCGAGAGCATCACGATGGCGCGGGCCGCGGTTGAGCGGCCACACCGTCATCAGGCACTCCGCCGCTTCCTGGGTGCTGCGGATCTGGCGGTATTTGCCGACATGGCCGAGTTCGACCACGACCGGGGTTTCAAAAGGTTTGTTATCCATAATGGCCGCAACGCAAAGCAGCCAATATGGTTGCAAAAATGGCCGTCAGCCTGCGCCCAAACGTCTCACCAACCGCAATCGTTGGTCTCAGTAACCGCAGTCGTTGCGCAGCCAGCGGGCGTTGGCCCAGCCGGTCCGTCCGCCGATTTCGACCTGGTACCAGTTGCCGCGGCGGTCGAAAATCTCGGTGTGGTCGCCATTGAACAATTGCCCGATCATGCGCGACGACAAGTTCGGCCGTGCGCGCACAGCGAGAAACCCGCTGCCGGTATCCAGATCGTAGTGCCTGGACAGGCCGTGCACCGTGCCTTCGCAATATTGCGCGCCGACCGGAGACGACGCGGCGAACGACAGCGCGACCACCGTCGGCGGAGCCTGTTCAGCCCCTCATCCAATGCTGCATCGTCGTCACCGAGCGGGCAAGCTGTGGCGCGGGATGGATTTTTTCGCTGAAGGTGGCGGCGGCGCGCCAGCCCCAGCGCGGATCGGCGAGGAAGGCGCGGGCCAGCGCGACCATGTCGGCGCGGCCGTCGGCGACGATCGCCTCTGCCTGCGCGGGATCGTCGATCAGGCCGACAGCCCGTGTCGGGATGCCGGCGCCCTTGCGCACCGCTTCGGCCAGATGCACCTGATAGCCGGGGCCGGTCGGCAGTTTCTGCAACGGAGAATTGCCGCCGCTCGAACAGCAGAGATAGGCAACATCAAGCGCCTTCAAGGCTTTGGCCACCTCGATCGCCTCTTCGACCTCGAAGCCGCCATCGACCCAGTCCTTCACCGACAGGCGGGCGCCAAGCATCAGGTTTGGAACCGCCTTCCTCACCGATTTGGCGATCTCGATGAGGAAACGCATGCGGTTTTCCAGCGAGCCGCCCCAGCGGTCGGTGCGCTGGTTGGAAAGCGGCGACAGGAACTGAAAGATCAGATAGCCGTGCGCGGCGTGCAACTCGAGGAAGTCGAAGCCGGCGCGCTCGGCCCGCCTCGCGGCTTGAGTGAAGCGCTCGACAAGCTGCAGGATTTCATCCTCCTCCAGCGCATGCGGCACATTCCAGCCGGTGTCATAGGCGATGGCCGAGGCCGAGACGGTCTGCCAGGGATCCTCGCCCGGCTGCAATGGGCCGCCGCCTTCCCAGGGCTTTCGGTTGGAGGCCTTGCGGCCGGCATGGGCAAGCTGAATGCCGAATTTCGTTTCCGGCGCGGCGACGCGCCTCGCTGCATCCAGCGTGCGCCGGGCGGCCGCCTCGTTGTCGTCGGAATAGAGGCCGAGGCAGCCATGGGTGATGCGGCCGCGCCGTTCGACGTCGGTCATCTCGACGGTGACCATGCCGGCGCCCGACATCGCCAAGTTCATCCAGTGATAGAGATGCCAGTCGCTGGCCGAGCCATCTTCGGCGGAATACTGGCACATCGGCGCCACCGCGATACGATTCGGAAAGGTCAGGCCATCGAGGGCGATCGGCTGGAAAAGCGCTGCGGTCATCAAAAAAACTCCGGAGAGGGCTGCAGCTATTTAGGCGATGGCAGTTGCCGGCACCAGACACGAGGCGGTGAAAGCTTCGCCGTTTCGGTTGCGCGCAAAACCGTTCGCGGTTACGCCATGGCGCCGACAGCTTGGAGCTCATCATGGAAGATCGTATCCGCATCCGCTCGGAGGAAGTCCTGTCCGACGACTGGGCGGTTCTGAAGAAGACCGTCCTCGATTACCGCCGGCGCGACGGGCAGTGGGAGACGCAGATTCGCCAGACCTACGACCGTGGCGACGGCGCGGTGATCCTGCCTTTCGATCCCGAGCGTCAGACGGTGCTTCTGGTGCGGCAGTTCCGCTACCCCGCCTACGTCACCGGCCACCGCGAACCGCTGATCGAGGCCTGCGCCGGCCTGCTCGACAAAAACGATCCCGAAACCGCCATCCTCAAGGAGGCCGAGGAAGAGCTCGGCTATCGCTTACAGAACATCGAGCGGCTGTTTTCCCCCTATATGAGCCCAGGCAGCGTCACTGAACGGCTGTGGTTCTTTGTGGCGCGCTATTCACCCGCCGACCGCATCTCGGCCGGCGGCGGCGCGGCCGACGAGGGCGAGGACATCGAGGTTCTGGAAATGCCTCTTGATGAAGCGCTGGCCGGCATTTCAGACGGCCGCATCATCGACGCCAAGACGATCATCCTGATCCAGCATTTGAAACTGTACCCGATGAAGGGCTAGCTCGGCGAAGCTCGACGTGCCTCACTGCTGCGGGCAGGGTGGCACGTCCACTTCGCGGATGAAGTTGCGCAGGTTGCAAGGACACCGGAATGGCGCGTGGCGCAAAGGCATGGCTGAAGCGAAACAGCGCGCGGGCATCTCTCATCTTGCTGAACGCCGCGCTGCTTGTCCGCTACCGCCGGTTGACCCAGCGTTTCCTTGAGCGGATGCGGCATCTGCCGAATTTTGCAGCCCCGGTGACGTTCACGGAAAAGATCCACTGGCGCAAGATTTTCGATGACGATCCTCGCTTTACCGGCCTTCTCGACAAGCTCAAGTCCAAGGAAATCGTCAGGGAGCGGCTTTCCGGGCTCGCCATCCCGGAGGTGCTGTGGCAGGGCGACGATCCGCGCCAGATCCCTTTCGCTGACCTGAAAATCCCCTACGCCGTCAAATGCAACCACGGTTGCGCCATGAATGTCATCGTTCGCGATCCGGCCAACGCCGACCGGGAGGCGATCATTGCCGAGATGACGGAATACCTTGGCCAAACCTATGGCGCCCGCAAGCTGGAGCGCAGCTATGCGCACATAGAGCGGCGGGTTTTCGTCGAAGCGCTTGTCGGCAAGGACCAGGATTATGACCCGGTCGACTACAAATTCTGTGTGCTGGCTGGCCGCGTCGCCTACATTGTCGTCGTCGCCTTCCGTTCCACGGCCAAGAATACCGCCCACCTGGATCGCGATTGGCGCCCGCTGAACATCGTCCAGGGCGCGATCGACTCGAGCCTGGAAATTCCCCCTCCCAAGAGCCTGGCGCGGATGATCGAGGCAGCCGAGGCGCTCGGCAGCGAGTTCGACATGGTGCGTGTCGATTTCTACGAGGAGGAGGGGGAGCCGATCTTCGGAGAATTCACGGTCTACCCACGCAGCGGCTTGCTGCAATTCGACCCGGCTGCCTTCGACCGCGAACTGGGCGCGCATTGGGATATTGGCGCGTCAGCTTACCTCAGCCGTTTGCCCAGCCGATTTGCCCAACGATACAAGGCAATGCTCGTCGCCGCCGGCTATCTCGACGTTTGACGGCTACTCGGTGGCGTGCCACCCGAAGCTCGAAGAGCGAAGGGTGGTGCGCAGAACCCATACGATTAGAGATCGAGGGAAACTGATAGCTCAGCAGGGAGTCGTGATTTCGAAGTGCCGTCTCAACTGAGCCGTAGCGGTCAATTCGTCCTGCTGGGATCAATCTTCGTGAGCCGCTGCCTGGTCTCGGCCATGCGCCTTTGCGCAGATCGGATTCGGCAACACAAGGCGGGATTCATAGCGACGCCGCAATCTTCGTCCAGCAAGTTTTCGGCGCGCTTCCTGCTGCGACTCGGCCGATTACCGCTAAGGTTACCGGCAAGCTCTCCCACGTCCGGACTGGGTCGAGATCATTTGAAGAACTCTTTCAGCTTGTTGAGTCGACTGTCGCCAGAGGCCTTCCGGCCTTCAGGACACGCCGCCTCGCCGATCGTATCCTGCTGGATAAAGCGAGGTTCTCAGCCACCATTTTCTCGCTGAGTACCAGCGCGAACTCGGTCTGTTTGATGCGCTGCTGAGCATCAGCGAGTTGCATCGTGAAAAGATCGGTTGCCATTGTTGATCCGGGATCCGCGAGATTCATGATTGCGTAACACATGGCGGCCGAAATCGTTCCTAGTTGTCGGGCGAAGCCGGTGCCGCAAAGGGCGGCTGAGTTTGAACTTCCCACCCGACCAGACGTCCGCGAGCGCCAAGGCATCGAGAGCCCAGTGATCGGAGGGCCACTACGAGCGGGCGCAACCCGACCACTTAAGTGATCAGCCTCGCTACAGCCTTGACAGGTACAGTCGCGGCCTCATGAAGGGGAGGTATCAATGGTCTCGGCGATTGGAAACCAACATCGGCAGGCAGCTGAAACTCGACCGAAACCCGCAAAGACAGAACCGGGCGAAGGATTTGCGCCAGGCAAAAGCGCAGACAGCGTAGGACATCGCGCCAAGGCAATGGCGGCAGAAAGTGGCGACACGGATTCTGGCGCCCAGGGGCGCGCCGCATCGACAATCGCCAGGATGGATATCACCGTTTTGGCTCCACAGAGCGAAGAGCCGCCTTTGGAGTAGCCCGGGCGGCCGTGCCGCTGCCTCGGTCCTTGTGCAGCACAACGCGCGCTGGCTACGCTCGGTGGACATCGTCGTCTCGAAACACTTCGGGCGTTGCACTGCCGCGAGCCGCCTTCGCTGCTGGTCGAGGGGCTGTAACCCTTGGTGAGGCCGGCATCGCCTCGCCGGTCGTTGCGAGCCCACGATCGCGCGGCCAAGCGACCTTCCCTGTGTCGGTCTCTATTTGATACTAGGGGACGGCGGTTTCATCACGGGCAATTGCAGCTGGTCAATGGTTGCGACGATGCCGGCGGCAATGGCTTCCGCCTCATGGATCAGTTCCGGACCATAGAGCCCATTGACCATCTCTTCGCTCGGCAGCACGCCAGGAGGACAGTGCTCTTCCATTGTGCGCCGGATGAGCGTCAGCGCTGCCCGGCATTGGTCGGCTTCGATCTTCATAGCCCTTCAAACATCCAATTCGTCTAAAATGTTCCGGAACTAATTTAGCGATAGCTAATTGAAGTCGCGGTTCTGCGAGTCAGTGCATGCGTCTGAAATTCATCAAGCCCATGGAACCCGAACTGGTCGACACGCCGCCGATGGGCGATGATTGGATCCATGAGATCAAATTCGATGGCTACCGCACCCAGGTCATCAAGGATGATGACGGGATTCGGCTGATCACCAAGAACGGTTATGATTGGACGGGCCGCTACATCCAACTTGCCGGTGAGGCGGAAGCGATCGAGGCGAAAGACTTCATCATCGACGGCGAGACCATTACGATCAATGAGGCTGGCCTATCCGACTTCCATGCGCATCAATCAGCCGCGACCAGCCGCAAGCCGTCGCGCGATCTGTATCTGCCAGCATTCGACCTCTTGCATCTGAACGGGCATGACTTGCGGGACACGCCGGTGGAAGACCGTCGCGAGATCCTCCGGGCGTTGATCCCGGACGGCGGCCGAATCCAGTTCAGCGAAGCGATGCCGGGCACTGGCGACGCCGTCTTTCATCTGGTCGACCAGGCTGGGCTTGAAGGTATCGTTTCAAAGCGGAAGGGCAGCAAGTATCGGTCGGGTCCGACGACGAACTGGCGCAAGATCAAGTGCTATGCCGAAAAGGAGATGGACATCGTCGGCGTGCAGCGCGAGGCCGGCAAGCCTGCCATGGTGCTGATGGCCGACAAAGGCCACTATGCCGGCGGCGCCTTCGTCACCTTCAAGGCGGACAAGCGCCAGCGCCTATGGGACCGCGTGCAAGGCAAGATTGGCGGGCCGGCGCCGAAAGGGCTCAAGAGTGACAAGGCCGAATGGCTAAAGCCGGGCCTGGTCGGCCGCGTGCGGTTCCTAAAGGGCGAGGAGAAGCTTCGCCATGCCAAGCTGCTGGATTTCCGGGAGGAGACTTAGCCCGGAGGCTTGTCCCGGGGCTGTGCCGGTCCTGTCCCGTTCCACTGGATGAACTTCGCCTTCTGGCCGGTGATGGTCTCGATCGACTTCAACAGGGGTCCATGGACCTTACGTAGAGCTTGGTAGTGCTCGCCGTGGTACGCCAGGAGCGGCCCGACGATGCTCTTGTGCAGCGCTTCGGCTGCCGCCAGGAAGCGCTCGATTTCAGCCCGGGAAAGTTGTTCCGAAGGTTTGGTTCTGGCCATTGGCGCTCTCCATTGGGGGGTCGCCGCAACGAGGACTATAATCCTACATGCCGGACTGCCTGACAAGAGGGCTCGCCGGCCTTACCCCGCAGGTAGCAGTAGGGCGACGGCGCCACGCGCAGCCATCAGGAGCAACCACCAGCAAAGATGAGCAACGGCAGGCCCGGCGACCTCCTTTGGCACACGGGACAAACAAGAAGGTCGCCGAGCCTTACCGGCGCTGCTTTGTGAGGGAGACGACGCCGGATGAGATGAGAGTATGCGATCGTGCTAATCTCTGCGAACCATGCGAACGAAGGAAAGCCTTGTGGCACCGACGTTGAGATCAAGGTCGGGCGGGGCGCTGATCGCTGCGGCAGGATTCTTCCAAAGCGGTAGTGAGTCCAGAGCGGAACATTAGCGTCGGCTAACGGTTAATTCGGCAGTGTTCCGAACCGTGATTGGTAGAGCGATGGTGACGTTTCATCTTGTCTATTTTTCCGGCCTCACGGCAGACCAGCTGCTAGGCAGCGCCGTTCCTATCCTGGCGTGTTTGCTGCTTTATAACGCTCTGGCTACGGACGCCTAACTGATGGGTCGGCCAGCGGCCGGCCTCCTTGGCAGCCGGCGATTGCCATCCCGATGCCAACTTCAAGACCTATCACGAGGCCAAAGACAAGCTTGCCGACGAAATCAATGGCGAGGGCCGGACAGGACGCCACACGTCCAGGCAGGGCTCTCTGACGGCATTGGCGATGGCCCGTTGGCAATTCGGGGGTCCATTGTTCCCATTTCTGTTTCTCCCAAAACTGCCCGCTGCCTCACGGTGGCGAGCTTTTTCGTTATAGGGCCCTCCGCGCTGGGCAATCTGTTCCAGGAGCTTCTGTGATGCCTCTATGACGCGGCAAACCTTGGAAAAGGTTTCCGTGGCAGGACCGGGGTACGATTCTAACCAACTACCGCTGTATAGGCCACTAGCGCCCGACGATCCGGCTAATCATGTCGTCATCAGGTGCGCTGTCGGTGAATTCCCGTAGCAGCGCCTTCGCGTGGTCTACCCAATGCTCTTCAGCCAGGTTCAACTCCCGAACGGATCTCCTGAAGGTCTCGCACACCACATCGAAATCGAAGGCGTCAATGCTGTAGCCTTCCTCGTCATAGTCCATCGGCCGCCTCCCCTATGGGGGAAACTGTACGGAATCGTACGAAGCAAGTGCAAGCGCATTCAAAAGCAATTGGCTGATGCCGCCCGATCGTTCCACAATGTGTTGCTAATATGCAGCACCGACTGAATCTCCGATCAGCGGCACTTGTGGTTGGTTCCAACAGCTGCACGTTGACGGCAAGATGCCAAAGCCAACGACATGCGGGCGACGAAGATGGACAAGCGACAAAACACAAGAAATGTTGAGTTGGTCGGTCTTCTGGCCGTGCCGTTGTCAGTTCTAATCACGCTGCTGATAGCTGGAATGATCCTTTGCTGAAATGTTTGAGTGGCAAAAGGCTGGGGCGGCGGGTTTTTCCCCTTTGAAAGAAGTCACGATGTCCCAATCCGTCGAACCCCCGATATTGCCAGAGGATAGCCCAGACCGTGAGGTGAACTGTGAAGTCGCATTAGAAGCCGCGTTTGCGGCCTTGGTGACTGCGTCAGAAGCGCAAGGTTGGACGCCACAGGAAACGGCTGCAACTCTTCTTAAAATCGCGACGGAGCATGCCCACCGGGTTGAGGCCGCTGCGGCCACAGCCGGCTCCTAAGGGAGTGCCTTGACCTGGCCCGCGCGGTCGGTCGCTACCGACAGGAGTGTTGCAGCAGGTATTCCAGCAAGAGTGTTAAACCTCTTCAGTTGCTACCCGCGTCAGCCTTTTCTATGGTAGCCAGTGAGTTCTTACAGAACGAATCCTAAGCATTTCAATTTGGTGCGGACGACGGGAATCGAACCCGTACGATCAGAGATCGAGGGATTTTAAGTCCCTTGCGTCTACCAATTCCGCCACGTCCGCAGGCCAGCCCTTTTCAGACGCCAGCGAAAACCCGTCAAGCCATCTTTTGCCGAGTGTCGAACTCATGAAAGGTGGTTCGTGATTTCAAAACAATTGGTTGTGGCGAAAATCTCAGTCGCCGAGAAGGCTCAGAATTTGTAGCTGAGATTGATACCGACCGCGTTCAGCTTCACATCCTGATCGCGATCGTTGAAGGGTTCCGCCACGTCATAGTGCTCGGAGCCGAAATCGTAATAGCGATATTGCGCGCCGACGATGAATTTGTCGGTCAGCGCGTAGTCGACGCCGGCACCCAAGGTCCAGCCGACATTGGTGCGTGTGCCGGCGAACGACGCGCCCGCGACTTGCGAAGTTTCGATGCCGGCAAAGGCGACGCCGCCGACGCCGTAGACCAGCACGCGGTCCATGGCGAAGCCCGCTTTGGCGTCGACAGATCCGAACCACTTGATGTCCGTGCGGAATGTGCTTCCAAGGCCTGATACGGCCGTACCGTCGACGGCGGAATAATTGAGCTCCGCCTCGGCGCCGAGCACTGCCTGGTCGAACTGCCACAGGCCGGCGACATGGGCCCCGACGAAACCGCCGTCAATGTCGGGCGAGATGGAAAACGGCGCGCCTTCCGTCACTGATATGTCGGACTGGCCCCAGCCGTAGCCGGCCTGCAGGCCGGCATAGTAGCCGGTCCAGTCGAAGCCTGGTTCGGTCATCGGCACCGCCATCGGGTCGGCGGCGAATGCCGGCGCGGCCAGAGCAATCAGAAATCCGGCACTGGCAATCGTCAGACAGCGCATCGAGTTCTCCGAAAAGGCGGTTCAGAAGGCGCCTTGTCGGAAGGTAATCCTATTCGCCGCAAAACGGAACCCATTGTTCAACAATCGGAATGCACCCGTTGCTGCGCTGGGTGCTCAGCTGGGGGCGCTATTTGGCGTCGATGAAGTCCAGCGCCGCCTGACTATATTCGTCCGGCGCCTGCAGCATGGCGAAATGACTGGCGTTGGGCAGGATGATGAGCTTGGCGCCCGGAATGACGGAGGCCATGTATTCGGTGTGTTCGCGCTTGATCGCCTCGTCATGGTCGCCGGCAACGATCGCGGTCGGCGTGGTTATCTTGCCGAGCTGTTCCTTGGTCCAGGCCGGCTCCGACTCCCACATGTGGCTGATCTGCGCCACGAAGGCATCGTACTGGTCGGGAGTCTTCGACAGTTTCTTGTAGTCGCGGCCCGAGCGGTCGATATAGGCGGCAAAGGTCTTGTTGGTCAGCACACCCGGATCGACGCCATCGGTGGTGACGTTGGCGGCCTGCGCAAAGAGCCGTGTCAGCCGCTCCGGATGATGCAGCGCGATGTCGATGGCGATAATGCCCCCGTCGCTCCAGCCGACAAGAGCGGTCTTGTCGATCTTGAGATAGTCGAGCAGCGCAAGATAGTCCGACGCCATGAGGTCATAGCCGTAAGCTTGCTCGGTGCGGGTAGAACGGCCATGGCCGCGGCTGTCGGCAATGATCACCTTGTGCGTCTTGGACATCGTCGCCACCTGGCTTGCCCAGATGTCGCCATGGCCAAGGCCGCCATGGATCAGGAGAATCGGATCACCGGCGCCGAAAACGGCATAGTACATCTGGATGCCGTTGACCGGCGCATACCCGCTCTGATCCGGTTTTGGCATCGCCGCCGGCTCCGGCAAGGTCTGCCAACGTTCCTCGGCGGATACAAAGCCGGCCGAGATCAGGAACAGGGTGACGAAGGCGAGTGCTTTCAGGAACCGGATCATGACTTCACCTCAGGAGGTTTCGGGCTCATCACAACAAAAACCCGCCTCGCGGCGGGTCGTCGGCGCAAATCAGCACCATAGCCAGAATGGTAGCATAAGTGGCGGCACAAGCCAAACTGAATGACCGCACCGCTGATGCCTGCCCTCGGGGGTGAGCAGGTGCGGCGCATCCGCCCCGGGCGAATTCTCATCGACGGATTTCGTCCGTGATCGCTGGCCAAAACCTTGCCGGCTTGGCACAGTCGGGCAAACAGGAGTCTTTCATGGCCAAGCAGCCGTCGGCGACGAAACCCAAGCCCTGGACCGAGATGGCGACGCATCTGGTCGACGTCGCAACGGGGCGCAAGCCGGCCGACCTCGTCATCCGAAACGGCCGCTGGGTGAACGTGCACTCCGGCGAAATCATAGCCGGCACCGACATCGCCGTTGCCGGCGGCCGCTTCGCCTATTGCGGGCCGAATGCCAGCCATGCCATCGGCCAGGGCACCAAGGTGGTCGATGCCGGCGGCCGCTATCTGGTGCCCGGCCTGTGCGACGCGCACATGCATGTCGAGAGCGGCATGGTGACGGTGACCGAGTTCTGCCGCGCCGTCATCCCGCACGGCACCACCTCGATGTTCATCGATCCGCACGAGATCGCCAATGTGCTGGGTCTGCCCGGCGTGCGGCTGATGCATGACGAGGCCGTCGCCATGCCGATCAACGTCCATGTCCAGATGCCGTCCTGCGTGCCGTCCGCGCCGGGGCTGGAGCATGCCGGGGCCGAACTGACGGTCGCCGATGTCGCGGAAGCGATGACCTGGGAAAACATCGTCGGGCTCGGCGAAGTGATGAATTTTCCCGGTGTCGTGGCCAACGATCCGGTGATGTCGGGCGAGATAGCCGCCACGGTGCGAGCGGGCAAGACGGTCGGCGGCCACTATGCGTCGCGCGATCTCGGCCTGCCGTTCCATGGCTATGTCGCCGGCGGGCCGGAGGACGACCATGAAGGCACACGCGCCGAGGACGCAATCGCCCGTGTGCGCCAGGGTATGAAGGCAATGCTGCGGCTGGGCTCGGCCTGGTACGATGTTGCCTCGCAGATCAAGGCGGTGACCGAGAGCGGTCTCGACCCGCGCAACTTCATCCTGTGCACCGACGACAGCCATTCCGGCACGCTGGTGCATGAAGGCCATATGGACCGGGTGGTGCGCCACGCCATCCAGCAGGGATTGAAGCCGGTGACGGCGATCCAGATGGCGACGCTGAATACCGCCCAGCATTTCAAGCTGGAGCGCGAACTGGGCTCGATCGCGCCGGGACGGCTGGCCGATCTGCTGATCGTCTCCGATCTTGCCGCCATGACCATCGACGAGGTCTATGGCCGCGGTATCAGGCTGGCCAAGGGCGGCAAGCTCGAGATCGACATTCCGGCCTATGATTACCCCAAATCGGCGAAGAACACCGTCAAGCTCGGCAAGAAGCTGAAGCCAGGCGACTTCGACATTGCGGCGCCCAAGGGCGCCAACGAGGTGCGGGTGCGGGTCATCGGCGTGATCGAAAACCAGGCGCCGACAAGGGCGCTGGAGGCCGACCTGCCGGTCGAGGACGGGCTGGTCGCCATGGATCGCCGCAACGACATCTGCCAGATCGCGCTGGTCGAGCGCCACCGCGGCACCGGCGGCGTCACCAATGCCTTCGTCTCAGGCTTCGGCTATATGGGCGACTGCGCCATGGCGTCGAGCGTCGCACATGATGCCCACCACATCATCTGCGTCGGCACCAACAAGGAAGACATGGCGCTGGCCGTCAACCGGCTGGGCGAGGTCGGCGGGGGCGTGGTGCTGTTTTCGAAGGGCAAGGAGCTTGCGCTGGTCGAAATGCCGATCGCCGGGCTGATGTCGGACGAGCGGGCGGAAATCGTGGCGGCCAAGGCGGAGAAACTGACCGAGGCGATGCGCAAGATGGGCTGCTCGCTCAACAACGCCTACATGCAGCACTCGCTGCTGGCGCTGGTCGTCATTCCGGAGCTCAGGATTTCCGATGTCGGCCTGATCGACGTGACGACGTTCCAGAAGGTCGATCTTTTTATCTGAGATCAGCCCGCTGCTTGGCTCTCATCCGCCGGTGGCGATGGTCAGCACCTTGAATGGCGTGGTGATAATGATCTCGGCGACGGATCCGACTGCCTTGCCGAGGCCTCGGCCGAGATTGTCGATCTGGCCCTGCGTGGGTTCGTCCGATGCCAGGCCGGCTGGAGCGCGCAGACGGTTGCCGAGCAATTGCACCAGGAACGGGTTGTCGGCGAATTTGGCGTGGTTCAGGCGGTCGCCGCCCTTGATCTGGCTGAGGTCGGCCACAACGACGCCGTAACTGGCAATGTCGGCGGCGTTGCCGTAGTCGCCGACGCGCGGCTTGTCGCCGGATAGCAGGCTGGACAGTCTCAGAGCACGGTCGTCGGCGGAAAGCAGGATGACGAACGGCCTGTCGGGCTTGCCGTAGCGGATCATCTGCTTCTTGAAGACGTCGACATCGATATCGGGCGATGCCAGGACAACACGGCCGAGCTTGCCGTCGAGATCGCGGTCGCCGGTGATGGCGAGCTGGCGCAGCGCTTCCATCGTCACCCAGGTTCCCATCGAATGCGCGATGATGTCGATGCTCTTGACCTTTGTCTTGGCGAGCATCCTGAGCGTCGCCTCGAGGTCGTCGCGCGCGGCGTTGGCGCTGTCCTTGTCGTAGATATAGCCCGTGGTCTTGCCGCTCGAAGCCCACGAAAACAAGATCGGCGTGCCGGGATATTCGGTGTCGTGGGCGATCTGCGTCAGCCGGTAGACCCCATCGTCGAAGCCGTTGTTGAAGCCGTGGACGAAGACCAGCGCGCGGTCGCCATTCATGGTGATGTTGGCGCCGACAGCCTTGGCGAATTGCGAGGCGTCGCCATAGTGGACGACATCGGTGGCGGTGAATTGCTTGGCCGGGTTCGAATTTGCCGAGCCCTTGGCGCGCTCGATGGCGCCGACCTGGTGGACCTTCGGCACGGTGACGTCGACACGGGCGTAGCTGGTGGTCAGCGAGCGATCGCCATCGAACACCTGGCGTGGGTCCTTGGTCGCCTGCTTGCGGGTGGTGGCGACGAAGATTTCGTGGGTGGCCGCGATGTCGGAGGCAGGCACCGAAACCGTCGTCTTGTTCAACAGGTCATGGGTGTTCGGGCCGGCGCAGCCGGCGGCAGCGAGCGCGAACGCAAGGACCAGGACAGTCTTCCAACGCTCGTTCACGCGGGCTCCCGCTGGCGCATTGGCGCCGATTTCAATGTCGTAGAGGCAGAGACCGGCCCGGTCCAGTTGAAAGTGATCGGGCCGAGCGGCATTCGCGACCTCACGCGGCGACGGTCGCCGCAAGGCAACAGCCTTATTGTCCGAGCGCGCTGATGCGGTCGGTCACCGTCTGGTCGCTGGCAAAGCCGTCATCCTCGCGCAGCCGCTGGCCGATCATCTTCACCAGTTCGGGATTGTCGGCGAACTTGGTGTGGTTGAAGCTGTCGCCTCCCTTGACCTTGGAAAGGTCGACCACGGTGACGCCATAAGCGGCGAGGTCGGCGGCATCCTTGTAGTCGCCGACGCGTGGCCGCGAGCCGGCAATCAGGCCTGAGAGCCGCAGCGCACGGTCGTCGTCGGAGAGCAGCAGGATGAACGGCTTGTCCGGCTTGCCGTAGCGGCGCATCTGGCTCTTGAAGACGTCGACGTCGATGTCGGGAGAGGCCAGCACGACATCGCCGAGCTTGCCGCCGAGATCGCGGTCGCCGGTGATGGCCATCTGGCGCAGCGTTTCCATGGTCACCCAGGTTCCGAGCGAGTGGGCGACGATGTCGATGCGCCGCGCGCCGGACTGCTGCAGCATGCGCAATGTCACCTCCAGCTGATCGCGGGCGGCGCTGGCGCTTTCCTTGTCATAGACATAGTCGGTGGTTCTGGCGCCGGATGCCCAGGAAAACAGCACCGGCGTGCCGGGATAGCCGGAATCGTGGACGATCTGGGTCAGGCGGTAGACCGCGTCGTCGAAGCCGGTGTTGTAGCCATGCACGAAGACCATGACGCGGCCGCCGCGCGCGGCAATGTCGGCATTGAGCGCACTGGAGAATTTCGGCTGCGCATCGTAGCCGACGACCTCGGAGGCCATGAAGTACTTCGCTGGGTCGTTGGACCTGCCGCGCGAGCGGCGCTCGATCTGGCCGGTCTGGTGGATGCCGGGAACGGTGACGGTGACGCGGGCGTAGTTCAGCGTCGCCGAGCGTTCGCCGTCGAAAACTTTGTTGGGATCGTCGGATTTCTTGCGTGTGGTGGCAATGAAGATCGAGTGATTGCCCGAGATTTCGGTCACCGGCGTGGACATGACGGCGCTGCCGAGCAGTTCCTCGGTTTTGCGGCCGCCGCAGCCGGCGATCAACAGGGCAAGTGCAAGAATGCAAATCGTCTTCAAACGCACGTCAAAAATTCCACTCCGGCCAAAAGGCCCATATACCCCCGCGGCACCTCCCGGACAGTGAGAGTGCGGCAGAAGTAAGTCGTGTCCAGCCGAAATGTGGTCAGCGTCGAGCCACGGTCATCGCACTGTTGCGCGAAAGCCAGAATGGCGGCAGGAACGCAGGGATGTTGGAGAAGGGCAATACCTCGGGCTTGAGCCTGATGCCGAGCACATCGCCCATGAAGGCGCGGCGCGCCTCGATGCGGCGCCATGCCTCGGGATAGCGGGCCGCGATCTCCTCGCGCAACGCCTCATCGGCAAGCGCGATACCGTCCTCGATGTTGGTGGTGAAATAGCTGGTTCCGGTCGCCGGAATGATGTCGACCTGCAGCGCCATGCCGGACCGCAGTTTGATGTCCGAGCCGGAAAACACCGGCGAATGCATCCATTCGTCGATATGGACGAGATGGCCGGGATTGAGCGAGACGCCGAAGAACGGGTCGCCTATGCGGTCATGCACGGCTTTCCAAAGCGCTCCGCCGGCAGCCCCGATGCCGATGGTCTCGTACCAGTCGACGACGGCGGCGAAATAGGGCGCGACCAGCTTGTCGATATAGTCGTCGATCTCGCGCGGCAGTTCGGCCGCGCTCTCGACCAGGAAGCCGGCGCGGGCGTTGAGCGAGCCCTGGATGCCATAGGCCATGGTGACGGGATCGCCGCGCTTGATGATGTCGAGGCGCGGGCTAGGCAAGCCGTAGGGCGCACGCCTGCCGGCGGACAGCATCGGGTGGCAGCACAGGGGCAGGCCGTTGATCCCCATCAGCCGCGCGGCCTGCAATTCGCTCATGCCGGGCTCAATATTCCCAAGCACGTTGCGGAGGCCCTGCGAGGAAAAGGTCGCGGCGAATTCGAAGGACGCCAATTGGTCTGCCTCGTTGATGGCGCGTAGGCCGTCGGATGGGTTCATCAACAGGTTGGCGGCGTTGACCACCGCGCCTCTGTCGCCGGCCAGTGTGCGCAGCGTATCGGCGATGAAGGACGGCAGGTCGAGCGTCGTCTCGCCAAAGCCGCCATCGCCGGGGCCGAACGGCTTCCAGCTGATGGCGCCGATCTTCTGGCCGGCTTTCAGGCCGCAGGCGGCAAGCGTGTCGGATAGAGAGGCCGAGCGGTCGCGTGGCTGCGCCGGCAGCGAGAAGGTCTGGTAGAGGACGCGCTGGTAAGGCCCGTCGCAGATTTCGGCATAGCCCCAACCCTCATTGCCGACGAGAAGTTTTGGCTGGCTGCCGGGAACGATGACCAGCAGCGTCTCCTCGAAACGCGGATCGTAACCACTGAGATAGGCGACATTGGCCGCGTGCTCGCGGTCGCCATAGACGGCAAAGGCGTCGAGCCCGGCCTCGGCGCCGCGCGCCAGCAGAGCCTCGATGCGCGCTTCGTAGGTCCGCCGCTGAACCAGCGGCATCACTGTTGGTTCGCCGAATTCAGGAAGGTCTATGGTCTTCAGGGCGACAGCCGAAACAGGCATGAAGATGGCTCCAATGGATTCCTGCTGGCGCGTCAAAGCGGCCGCGCCGCATCGGTGGCTGCAAACGGCGAATTGTGCAATAGGCTTCGCCTTCGAACCATTCGATCCAGAGGTGACGGCGCCATGAACAGTTTCTCCTCCCGTGTCGCCACCGCCGCAGCCGCGATCCGCGAGATCTTTCCCGAAACGCCGCTGCAGGAAAACGATTATCTGTCGAAGAAGACGGGGGCTCGGGTGCTGTTGAAGCGCGAGGATCTTTCGCCGGTGCGCTCCTACAAGATCCGCGGCGCCTTCAACTTTTTCCGCAAGGCGCTTGCCGCCGGCAACGAGGCCGAGCTGTTCGTCTGCGCCTCGGCCGGCAACCATGCGCAAGGCTTTGCCTTCGTCTGCCGCCATTTCGGCAAGAAGGGCGTGGTCTTCATGCCGGTGACGACGCCGCAGCAGAAGATCGACAAGACGCGGCTGTTCGGCGGCGAGTTCGTCGAGATCCGGCTGGTCGGCGATTTCTTCGACGATTGCTACCGCGCCGCCTTCGAATTCACCGAAAGTTCGGGCGCGCATATGGTGCCGCCTTTCGACCACAAGGACATTATCGAGGGGCAGGCGACGGTCGCCTATGAGATCGCCGACCAAATGCCGGGCGCGCGCATGCCCGACATCATCATGCTGCCGGTTGGCGGCGGTGGCCTGGCCGCGGGGGTGACGCACTATTTCGCCGATCAGCAACGTGACGCGCGGTACGTCTTTTGCGAACCGGCCGGTGCGCCGAGCCTGTATCAGAGCCTCGCCAGCGGCAAGCGCGTCCGGCTCGCCAATGTCGACAATTTCGTCGACGGCGCGGCGGTGGCCGAGATCGGCCGCGAGCCGTTGCGCCACCTCAAGGAGTTCGCCGCTCAGGCGGTGCGGCTGATCCCTGAGAACCGGCTCTGCGCCACCATGATCGAGATGCTCAACATCGAAGGTGTGGTGCTGGAGCCGGCCGGTGCCTTGGCGATCGACGCGTTGAAGGATTTTTCGCGCAAGGAAATCCGCGGCAAGACCATCGTCGCGGTGGTGTCGGGCGGGAATTTCGATTTCGAGCGGCTGCCCGACGTGAAGGAGCGGGCGCTGCGCTTCGAGGGGCTGAAGAAATATTTTATCATCCGCTTTCCGCAGCGGCCGGGCGCGCTGCGCGACTTCCTCGAACTGCTCGGTCCCGACGACGACATCGCGCGCTTCGAATATCTGAAGAAATCGGCACGCAATTTCGGCTCTGTGCTTATTGGCATCGAAACCAAAGACCGGCGAAACTTCGATTTGCTGAGGGCGAATTTCGAGGCCGAGGGCGTGCACTATCAGGACATCACCGACAACGAGACCCTGGCCGGGTTCATCATATGAGCGGTACAGCCTGCCACCCGAAGCTCGAAGAGCGAAGGGTGGTCTTCGTCGCACTGTTTTCCGGCATCAATGTCGGCGGCAACCGCATCGTCCAGATGGCGGAGTTGCGGGCGTTATTCGAGGCGCTAGGCTTCACCGATGTCGCCAGTTATGTGCAGAGCGGCAATGTCGTGTTCCGGACCAAGAAGGGCGACGCCGCCACGCTGGCGAAACAGATCGAAATGGCGTTCGAGAAAAAAATGGGGCTTTCACTCGCGCATCATGGTGCGCGATCTCTCCTGGTTCGAACGGTTGGTGAAGGAGAATCCTTATCCGGAAGTCGCCGGCGATCCGACCAAGCTTCACGCCTACACGCTGGAGCGCCAGCCGACGGCGGACGAGATCGCCAGGCTTGCCGAAAAATGCACCGGCCCGGAAAGCTTTGAGGTTAAGGGCGACGTGCTCTACCTCAAGGCGCCGGACGGGCTCGGCAAATCGATGTTCGCCAATCTCATCCCACGCACGTTGAAAGTGCCCGGCACCGCGCGCAACTGGCGCTCGGTGCTTGCGTTGCTGGAGATGGCGCGTTCGCTTTGAATCGCCTAGATCTGCATTGCGGGCGCGATGCTAATTAAGCCTCGGCTAAACAGTTGTTTTTCTGCAACTATTTCGATTAACCGGCCTGGGCAGCTTAATGAATACTGCATGTCTGTGCTATGCTCTTTCCGACTGCATTGGGGAGTTTCATGAAACGTCTGCTTCTCGCATCCACTTTCCTGATTTCGGCTTGCGGCGCGGCGTTCGCCGCCGACGTGATTGAGACCGTACCGGCAGGGTTTGTCTGGTCGGGTGGCTATGTCGGCATCAACGCCGGCTATGGCTGGGGACGCGGTGACGCGGTCGACCAGACGGATTCCTTCTTCGACGAGGAGCTTGGTCAGACCCATGACGTCGATACCGACGGCTTCCTCGGCGGCGTTCAGGCCGGTTACAACTGGCAGTCCGGAGCATTCGTCTATGGCGTCGAAGCCGATCTGGGCTATCTCGGCCTCGACGGCGACAGGACTATCGTCGAAGAGCCCGACAATTTCGGATCGGCGAAACTGGGCGTCTATGGCGATCTGACGGCACGTCTGGGCTACGCCACCGACAGGCTGCTGATCTACGCCAAGGGCGGCGCGGCGGCGACTCACTACAAATTGAGATATGGCGATACTTTCGATTTTGACGGGGTGCCCGACCCGGACAGCAGCGCATCGAGGAGCGGAGGCCGCTTCGGCTATACGATCGGTGGCGGTGTCGAATGGGCCTTCGCCGACAAATGGACCACGAAGCTGGAATACCAGTACTTCGACTTCGGCAAGGTCCGTTTGACAGATATCGAGGGCAACGACGCAAAGGTGAAGATCGACGCCCATACGATCAAGATCGGCCTGAACTACAAGTTCTGATCGATCCGTCGTTCCGACGGTTCAGATGGCGTCGCAACCAAGTGACGCCATAACGTCGCCCGGGGCTGGCAGCTTCCGGCGTTCGGCGTTGCGGCTGACAGCAGATCAGGTCGCCGGAGCCTGCTTCCACTCGAAAGTCAGTTCCTCGCGGAAGGCAAAGCGCTTGATGTGATCGGCAACGACGCTCTCCATGCGCTCCAGCGATCCACTTTCATCCGTCGACACCGTGATATGCAGCGCTGCCGCATCGGCATCGAGAACCGTGCGGCCGAGCGACAGATCGATGGTGCCGTGGTTTGGATCGAACTCGACGGGAAATTTGTGCGCCCAGTGCTTGCACAACTGCTGCAAATAGCGGCTGGCATACGCGGTGGTGACATCGGCACGGCTGGTCGGCATGAACGAATTCTCCTGGATGAGGCACTGGCTTTGCTTGGCTGGCGCGACAGGCAGGTAAATAGGTGCCGTTGGTCGAAATGGCAAAGGCGGCCGGCTTGTCGGCGCGGCCGCCTCGCTCAAGATGGCGTGATCGCTACCAGGTGCCGGTGTTCGGCATCGATGCCCACGGCTCGGCCTTGGGTTTGGCCGGGCCCTTCTGCAGCAGTTCGAAGGAGATGCCGTCCGGCGACTTGACGAAGGCCATGTTGCCGTCGCGCGGCGGCCGGTTGATGACGACGCCATTGTCCATCAGATGCTGACATGTGGCGTAGATGTCGTCGACCTCATAGGCGAGATGGCCGAAATTGCGGCCGCCCTTGTACTCCTCCGGATCCCAATTGTAGGTCAGTTCGATCAGCGGCGCCTTCTCAGTGATGCCGCTTTCTACATCCTCGGAGGCGGCGAGGAAGATCAGCGTGAAGCGGCCCTGCTCGTTTTCGTAGCGGCGCACTTCCTGAAGGCCGAGCTTGTTGCAGTAGAAATCGAGCGAGACATCGACGTCGGCGACACGGACCATTGTGTGGAGGTAGCGCATGGGATTTCCTCGGGGATGTTTGGGTTGCGAGGCAACATAAGGTCCACCCCGCCGAAGGGCAACGAGCATCGGACTGGAAAAGTGGTCACCGGTTTTGGAAAAAATCAGATTGCTCTGACAAAAGCGTCGGACACAAGTGGTTGCCGATTTCGGCGAAATCCCTTGCAAATTGCCGACCGGTTGACCGCCTTGATGGATCGTCATTGCTGTCGGCAGCGACGCCGGCAAACAACAAGTCAGCTATTCCTGTATTCAACCGCGAAAAAAGGCACGGCAGGTCTTGCACACCCCGGAAGCGGCGGTGTTAATCTAATGTCAAGAATCACTTGCGGTTTTCTTGAAAAAAGGGGGCGTTCTTATGGGGGATAAGGCCTCTTTCACGAGGCGGGATGAGAACCTTGACGACGCCCTGAAGCGCGACAGTGGCGGCGATACCGCCGACCTTGTCGAAATCGCCGGCGCCATCAAATGGTTCGACGTGGCCAAGGGCTACGGTTTCATACTTCCCGATGACGGTTCTTCGGGCGACATCCTCCTCCATGTCACCTGCCTTCGAAAGGACGGTTTTCAGACTGCATTGGAGGGCGCGCGTGTCGTGTGCCTTGTCAAGCACGGCGACCGTGGTTTGCAGGCGTTCCGGGTGCTGTCCATGGACACCACTACGGCGGTCCATCCGGCCGAGATGCAGGAACAGCGCACCCATGTGGCGGTGACGCCGGAAAGCGGGCTCGAGCGGGCGCTGGTCAAGTGGTTCAACCGCACCAAGGGCTTCGGCTTTCTGACGCGCGGCGAGGGCACCGAGGATATCTTCGTCCATATGGAGACGCTGCGCCGCTATGGCATCACCGAGCTCAGGCCCGGACAGGTCGTGCTGGTGCGTTTCGGACGCGGTGACAAGGGCCTCATGGCTGCCGAGATTCACCCCGATATGGGCACCTTGCCGGTCGCGCATTAGGACGCGAGCCCTTACGATGAACTCCAGCCGACCAATTCAGGACGGCTCTTTTTCTTGGTTTCACCACGATCTTATCCGAATACCTGAGACCACTTTTAGGGATCATGGTCTTTGGTCGAGGATTTCCAATGGCGTACAGGAACTGGCTGACAGCGGGCGCGCTCTGCGTCATCGTTGCGGTAGCCGCAGGCGCTTACTTCTATTCCGGGCAGCCGACCGCATCCCAGCAGACGATCGCCGGCGGTCAGGCGATGATCCTTCCCGTCGATCCGACACCCTTGGTCGTGGCGACGAAAGGCGGCGATAAATCCTTTTCGATCGAAGTCGCCGACACCGACTCGGAACGCGAGGCCGGCCTGATGTATCGCCAGGATATGGCCGACAATCATGGCATGCTGTTCGTCTTCGAGATGCAGAAGCAGGTCGGCTTCTGGATGCACAACACGCCGATGTCGCTCGACCTGATCTTTGTTGGACAGGACGGCAAGGTCCGGGCCGTCAAGCACGGCACTCCATTGTCCGATGCAGTCATCTCGCCGGGTGTGCCAGTGCGCTTCGTGCTGGAGCTCAAGGCCGGCACCGCCGCCAAAAACGGCATCGACCATGGCGATCTGCTGCGCCATCCGGCCGTCGGCACGGTGTCCGGCCCCGGCATGCCGCCATCGGACAAGGGCAACGCGCCCACGCCCGGCGCCGGCTGAGCCGCTCCCGATGCAATTCTTCTCCCATGACGGGTTCGACTTCGCCTTCCTCGACCGCCAGCCGGCGTCGGGGGCGGGCGATCCGGTGCTGATGATCCACGGCTTTGCCTCCAGCCACTATGTCAACTGGGTATCGCCCGGCTGGTTCAAGACGCTGAACGATGCCGGCTATCGCGCCATCGCCTTCGACAATCGCGGCCACGGCTCGTCGTCGAAAAGCTATGACGAGGCCGACTACACCCCGGCCAAGATGGCTTCGGACGCGGCGGCCCTGCTCGATCATCTCGGCATCGGCCGCGCGCATGTCATGGGCTATTCGATGGGCGCGCGCATCGCGGCGTTCCTGGCGCTGTCGGATCCCGGCAAGGTGGCGACTCTGGTCTTCGGCGGGCTCGGCATCGGCATGGTCGACGGCGTCGGCGACTGGGACCCGATCGCCGAGGCGCTGCTGGCCGACGATCCGGCCGCCACCAGCCATCCGCGCGGTCGCTCGTTTCGCGCCTTTGCCGATCAGACGCGCAGCGACCGCCGCGCGCTGGCCGCCTGCATCGCCACGTCGCGCGAACTGCTCAGCGAAGACGACATGACGCGCATCGCCCAACCAACGCTGATTGCGGTCGGGACGACAGACGATATCGGCGGCTCGCCCGACGAGCTCGCCGCGCTGATGCCGAACGCCAAGGTGTTTCACATAGACGGCCGCGACCATATGCTGGCTGTGGGCGACAAGACCTTCAAGCAGCGGGTTTTGGAGTTTTATGCCGAAAATCCGCTTTAACCGGTAAGCGATTTTTCGGGCGAAATGGATTGGGCGGCCGGCGAGGGGTGGCAAACAATGGCTCAATGGGGAAGAAGCGCCGACGCTCTGCCGGGCGCCGTCGTGACAAGCATGTTCGGCAAGCGTTCCGTCATCCTGGCGCTGCTCGCCTTCGGTGCCGGTGTGATAGCGCTGACCACAATGGTGGCGCTGCCGGCCCACGCATCCGAGCGTGCCCAGAACATCGCCACGGCTTTCTTCATGGCGGTTTTCCTGCTGGCAGGGCCGTTGGCGCATATTGCCGGATTGATTTTCGGGCTGATCGCGCTGGTGCGTTCGAACGATAGCCGCGTGCTTGGGGTCGTCGGCATCCTGCTCAACGGCGGCTCCCTGGCGGTTGGCTTCCTGCTGCTTGTGGCAATGGCATCGACGATCGGCGCTTTCACCTGATCGGGGACGAGTAATGGCCGGATGGGGAAGAAGCACGATAGCAATGCCCGGCGTGGCGGGGCGGAGCAGCTTGGGCAAACGCTCGGTGATCCTGGCCCTGCTGGCGTTCGCAATGGATTTTGCGGCGGTGGTCACGCTGGCGCTGATGCCAGGCGAGGCGTCGCTGGCCGCTCAAAACGTCCTCGGCGGGGTTTTTCTGCTGGTGTTTCTCGTTGCGGCGCCGCTGGCGCACATCACCGGCGTGGTTTTTGGCTTGATGGCACTGGGACGTTCAAACGACAATCGTGTCCTCGGCATCGTCGGTATCATCCTCAACGGGCTGTCGTTGGTGATCGGCCTGTTCTTTGTTTGGGCGGCCACCAAGTCCGTTGGCGCCTTCAGGTGATCGATCTTCGTCTGGCTTGCAGCCGGAGGCGGTGCCGCTTTGGTTGACCTTCTCGTCACCTATATGGACATGCGCGAACCGAATTCGGCGCCGGCTTTCGACTGCCCGCTATCGGGCGCCACGGTGGCGCGTGAAACACTTGATGTGGCCGACTATATCAGCCTCTACCACGCGGTCGGCGAGCCCGTGCAATGGGACCAGCGGCTGCGCATGCCGGCGGAAGACCTCGAGCGCCTGCTGGCGCTGCCCTCGACACATATCCATGTGCTGCGCGTCGAGGGCGAGGCCGCTGGTCTGTGCGAATTCAACGGCGTCGGCCAGCCTGAGGTCGAGCTGGTTCATTTCGGGCTGGTTCCCGCCTTCCAGGGTCGCAGGCTCGGCCCGTTCCTGCTCGACCAGGCGCTTCGCGCCATCTGGTCGCGGGCGCCGCAAAGGGTCTGGCTTCATACCGACACATACGACCATCCGGCCGCGCAATCGGTCTACAGGCGCGCCGGTTTCAAAGCCTATGCGCAGCGCATGGAGACATTTCCGGATTAGGATTTGAGCGTTTCTAGAGACCGCGCCAGGTTTTGCCTGGCCTGGGGCTCGAACCTGTGGCGGAATTCCTGCGTGTGAAAAATATGCTGGCGCGCGAGGAAAGTCTTGAGAATCGCGCCGCGGCCGGCGCGCCACATAGGCTCCTCGACCCAGTCATATTCGCGTCGGACCGCTTGTTCATAGGCGTCGAAAGCGTCGGCTGACGCACCCAGTATCGCCAGGTCCATGTCGAGGAAAAGCGCTGCGTCGCGCAGGGAGTTCTGATCGGCGAGGCCCCGTGGTTGAAGGCTGGGCAGTTCATGCGTGGCGGTGGCGACGATCATCGCCGCGATGCGGCCGAGGCGCTCCGGATCGGTGCGGGCGCCAAGTTTGTCCTGCGCAAGTGCCGCACTCCTGGCCTCGTTGTCCTTGGCGCGGCTGTCATAGATGGCGTCATGGAACCAGATTGCGGCTTCGACGGCGCCGGAATCATGCAGCGATGCTCGATATTCGTCCGCCAGCGCCAGCAACGCCTCTATATGGGCGAGGTTGTGATAGTGGCGATCCGGAGCTTGATAGAGCCGGCAAAGCGCGCGTTTCAGCGGGGCGTCGATCAAGGGTTCGTTTTCCATGGCGGCTTGAATTTCCGTGAACCAAATCCATTTCACCGAGCACTAAGGAAAATTGAGTTCAATCGTGCTATGATCTGGCTTATATGTGCCGCCGGAGAATAGGCAAGCGGCCAGGACGCAGGACAAGACGTCGATGAACAGCATCAGCATTTCCCGCCCCACAAAGGTGCAGCCGGTCGATCCGATCTGGCGTTCGGTCCGCGACGAGGCGATGGAAGCGGTCAACCGCGACCCGCTTCTGGCGGCGTTCCTCTATTCGACCATCCTCAACCAGGAGAGCCTGGAGGAAGCTGTCATCCATCGGCTCGCCGAGCGGCTCGCGCATCAGGACATCGGCTCCGACCTCATCCGCCAGACGTTCAAGTCGATGCTGGCCGACGACAAGGAATGGTCGTCGATCGTTCGTGTCGACATCCAGGCCTATTACGACCGCGATCCGGCCTGCGACCGCTTCATCATGCCAGTGCTCTATTTCAAGGGTTTCCATGCCATCCAGACGCACAGGCTGGCACATTGGCTGTGGAATCAGGGCCGCAAGGATTTCGCGCTCTATCTGCAGAGCCGCTCGTCCTCGGTGTTCCAGACCGACATCAACCCGGCCGCACGCATCGGCAAGGGCATCTTCATCGACCACGCCACCGGCCTCGTCGTCGGCGAGACGGCGGTGATCGAGGACGATGTGTCGATCCTGCACGGCGTGACGCTGGGCGGCACCGGCAAAGCCGGCGGTGACCGTCACCCCAAGATCCGTTACGGCGTGCTGATCGGCGCCGGCGCCAAGATTCTCGGCAATATCGAGATCGGCCATTGCTCGAAGATCGCGGCAGGCTCGGTCGTGCTGTCGCCGGTGCCGCACAACAAGACGGTTGCCGGCGTACCGGCCCGCGTCGTCGGCGAGACCGGCTGCGACCAGCCTTCGCGGCAGATGGACCAGCTTTTGCCGTCGCAGTCGATGGACCAGGTCGTCAGCTTCGACATCTGATTTGCAACACCCGGCGTGCCGGACTGAGTCCGGTTGCCGGCGCCGTTGCCTCTGGAGCATGATGCCGAAAAGTGTGAAGCGGTTTTCGGACGACATCATGCTCTACCTCCTTGATTTAGAGGCGGATTTGGATTCGACCTGAAATCATCCGGCTCCAGGGTTCGCGTTCTATCCAACCGGCTTGCCTTTACATCGCCATTGTCGACGTGCCAGAAGCGCGTTCCAACGAGCAAGCCCGACGATCGGAGAATACTTTTGAAGCCGGACGAAATCAGAAAGCTGGACGCCTATTTCAAGCGCGTCTTCCAGAATCCCAAACTCGAGGTGAAGGCGCGGCCGCGCAAGGAAGATTCGGCCGAGGTCTATGTCGGCGACGAGTTCCTCGGCATCGTCTTCAAGGACGAGGACGACGGCGACTATAATTTCTCGATGGCGATCCTCGACATCGATCTGGCCTGAGCCCAGAGGGCTACGGACTTCGGCGATTGGCGGCAGCCACCTGCGCCATCGTCATCCCGGGGAGAAGCAGCCGCACAGCGGCGTCGCTGAGACCCTGGGATACATTCCGGGCCTCGGCTCAGGAATGTGGCGGTCCAGAACTGCCTCTGCTGCTTCCCAACAGTAATTCTGCACCGCTTCGCTGCCTTAAGGGCATGGAACGGATCCTCGGGTCCGCGCGGCTTCGCGCCCGTGTATGACAAAAGCGGAGGGCCGCTACCGTGCGGTCTTTAAGACGCGCGTGGCCTCGGCGACGATAGCGGCGTCAAGCGCCGGCCAGTTGCCCAGCAACTCCCGGGGAAAGCGGTAGGTCAGGCTGAGGCTGTCGCCGACCTGGATGTCGCGCTCGCAGGGCGCCAGCGATTCCTCAGCGCTCGGTCCGCTCAGGCAGCGGGCGACGAACGGGTCCTTGCCGGGCCGGCCGGCGACCGCAAGCACCTCGTTGAGATAGCCTGATTTTTCCGTAAAACCGTAAATCGTCGTGCCGCCGGGGCCGGGCGCGCCGGGCTGGCTGATGAGCGCGCTATAGATCGGCGCGAAACGGCCGCTCATGTCGCGCGACATCATCTGCGGTTCAAACGACAGGAAGATGATGTTTTTGGCGGCCCCCGTGTGGTTGAAATCGTCGCGGGCGGCTTCGCTGTAACCGTCCATCTGGGGATAGCGCAGATAGAGGTCGAGGCGCGAAGCGATGCCGTCGCGGCGCGCCTGCAGGAAGCGGATGGCGTTGGCCGGCACGGCAATGACATTGTTGCCGATCACTACCCTGTGGACCGTGATGTCGTCGGTGTAGCCGGCCATGGCGATCGAGCGGCCGAACCATTTTCCGCCAAGGCTGATCGCCAGCGACAGCAGCGCCAGTGCGGCAAAGGCATAGAACACCCGCTTCATCAGCACGGAATCGACGACGTTGAATTCTTCGGCGGTCGCTGCCTGCTTCATCGCAATCCCCATAGTCGCCGCCGTCTGTCCCTGGGCTGCACACATGCCGCGGCACGGCTCTTGCTGCGCTGGACGCGACTGTGCGATCTCATGGTAAACGGAAGGTAAAGATGAGCCTGCTGCTGCCCGTTCTCTTCGCTTTTGCCGTCGGGCTCACAGCCTGCGGGCTTACCGGGTCCGTGATGGAACTGGCGGCGGGCCGCCGGCTTGCCTTTGCCGAACCTTATGTGTCGCCGGCGTACATCCTGCGCTCGCTGGCCGCGACCGCTTGCGCCGGTCCGTTCATGCTCGCCAACGATGCGCTCGATGCGCGGCGCGACGGCCGCATTTCGATGCTGATGCTGGTGTCCTGCGGCTGCACGGTGATCGCCTGGGCGCTGGCGCTGGGCATCGTGCTGATCGCCATTGCCTCCTGGGGCATTGGCTCTCCTGGTGCGCTTCAGCTGTTGGTGGAATCGCTGGCGCGGTATTTGCCTTGAGGCAATTGCTGGGGAAACCGCTACGCGGTTTTCCCAGGATTGTTCTAGGGTTTGTCCCGGCCTGCGACGAATCGGAGACTGGAAATGCCGACCTATGTAATCGACGGAAAATCGCCCCGTTTCGAGGATGCCGACAGCAACTGGATCGCGCCCGATGCGACGTTGATCGGCGACATCAGCGTCGGTCGCAATGCCGGCTTCTGGTTTGGCGTGGTCATCCGCGGCGACAACGAGGCGATCGTCATCGGCGCCGACAGCAATGTCCAGGAACACACGGTGATGCACACCGATCCCGGTTTTCCCCTGACGATCGGGCAGGGCTGCACGATCGGCCACCGCGCCTTGCTGCATGGCTGCACGATCGGCGACAACAGCCTGATCGGCATGGGCGCCATCGTGCTCAACGGCGCCAGGATCGGCAAGAACTCGCTGGTCGGCGCGGGCGCGCTGGTCACCGAGGGCAAGGAGTTCCCCGACAATTGCCTGATCGTCGGCTCGCCCGCGCGGGTTATCAGGACGCTGGACGACGCCGCGGTCGCCAGGCTGCGCGCCTCGGCCGCGCACTACGTCGCGAACGGCAAGCGCTTCAAGGCGGGGCTGAAGAAGGCCTGAACTCTATCCTGTTTGACGATGATCTTTTCCGAACGGCAGGTCAGCGCAGCAAAAACCGGTTCTCACTTTTCGCTGCCGAGGTCCTTCGGTTCGCGATCATGGTCCAGAAATGGTGGAGCCGGCCCGGGGACGGGGCCGGCTCCTTAAAACCCGGTCGTTGGGGACGGGGAGGGTGGGGGACTCGACCGGGCTTTCTCGTTAGGCACGTCGCATTATTCGATGTGCTTGACCTCTGTGATGGCGTCCTAGCGGACGCTGGCAACCGCGTCGGCGCGACCGTCATTGATCGTCACCCACACGCCGGAATTCTGGTCGGACTGGCGCTTCAGGTAGGTGTAGTCGGTGTCGGTCCAGGACAGCACCTTGGACTCCAGATTGTCGAGGATGAACTCGCCGAGGCTGGTGCGCACGGTCAGCACCGCGTGGCCGTCGCCATTTTGTTGGCGCGCCACGGTCATCAAGAGATTGCCGGCGGGAACGCCGAGCGCCATCAATTCGCGGCGCTTCTCCAGCGCATAGTCCTCGCAGTCGCCGAAGCCGCTGTCGGGATAGGACCAGACCTCTTCCTTACCCCACATTTCCATGTCGGTGCGCGGCACGATCCGGGTGTTGACCGAATTGTTGACGTCGACGATCGCCGCCCACAGCTTGCGGGTCAGTTCGACCGGTGCCTGCTTCGGCGTGCGCTGAGCGCACTCCTGCGGCAGCTTCTGGCAGAATTCGTAGTGACCGACCGGCTGTGTCGTGCGGCCGCCAGTGTGCATGTAGGCCGGTCCTGCTGCTTGCGCCGTTCCCCAAGCGGAAAGCTGCATCGCCATTGCCAAGAGCAACAGCTTGCCCCACGTCTTTGCCATTCGTCAGTCTCCCCGTTTGAGGAGACAATGACAGCGTTGGATTTATTTGACGCAAAAACCCGAAGTAGACATTGAGTAAAAGCTCAATAGAATACGCGTAAAATTTGACCTATTTTAATATAAAATCGTTCAGGTCTCGGCGTAAAACCGCGGTGTCGGGGCGCGGATTTCCGGGTGGAGCCGTGGATTTGCTGCGTGCCGCTACAAGCTGGAGAGGCAGGCGGAACGCCGGCAACAAAAACCGGCCGCGCAGGGCCGGTTCGTTTTTGCTGCCTGTTGCCGATCGTTCAGGCGCGCGGGGCGTTGAACTCGGAATCGAGCGTTTCCGGGCGCTGGATGACGGCGAATTCGATGGCGACGCCATCCTCGAAATGACGCACCACCTGGCCACGCATGGTGCCCAGCATGACCTGGATGCCGAGCGCCGGCTTGACGTCGATCTCGACCGCCGCGCCCGACAGCGACAGGTCGATGATGCGGCACTGATACTGGCGCCCGTCGGTGAGCTGCAGCACGCTTGTCGGGTTGCGCGGCGCCACGCGTTCGTGGCGGCGGTCTTCCGGCAGGTCGAGTTCATGCTTGTTGGCGAGCCAGGTCAACTGCGCGGCCAGTTTGTCCTTCTTGCGATCCGAGGCAATGACGGTCATGGCAAAGCCGTCCTGCGAAGTGCGCGTCACCACGCCCTCGATGCGGCCGATATGATCGATATAGGCAATGATTTTTTCGCCCGGCATGCCGACGCGCTCGGTGCGCAACGCGACATTGCCCGGTGACATATCGACGACCTGGCAAGGGTGTTCGGTGCGGTCCTCCAGCATGAAGCGCCCGTAGATCTTGACCCGGACGCGCTGAAAATTACGCCTTTCGGCGCGGGACGGTGCGTATTCGACCGCCGCTGACCTCATGACTGCCTACACCCCGTTGGCATTCCCGCGTCGTGCGTGGAATCTCGGCAAAAACTACAGCCAAGCAGGTTAACAAAGGGAAAAGTGGGCCCCCGATAGTTAAGATTAGCGCCGGCTTGGAGACTATTGCTCGCGCCCGCCGTCGAACACGACGAGGTGGCGGATACGGCGCGACCGACCGAGCGCCGAGATGGTCTCCGGCGCTTCGAGTTCGGGAGCCAACGACGGAACGGATATTTCCGGCCGGTTTTTCAGGAACATCGGTTCCTTGTCGGGATCGATGACGCGGATGGCGTCGATCAGCGCGTCGGTGATCGGGTCGGCGCCCAGCCAGAACGGCTTTTCCACGGCGCTGATGACGCCGAGGCAGCGCGGGTTCTCGACGCCGCCGTCGAGCGGCAGCGCAAGCAACTCGAAGTGGTTGGACCGGCCGCTGCGGCTGAACCCCTCATAAGTGATCAGCACCACGGATTTCTGCTCGAAAACGCCGTGAATGAGGCGCGACACCAGCCGCTGGTCCTTCTCGCGCCATAGCGAGGGGAACGAAAACCCCTTGAGCTCGCGGCCGTAGCCGGCGCAAAGCCTGGTGCCGGCAAGCCGGAACACCGCTTCGCCGCGCGTATCCCTTTCCAGGATGAAGGTGTCGGCCAAAAGCGCCTTGATATCGGCCGGTTCGACTTCCGAACGCTTTGGGGCAGGACGTCCACCACGCAGGCGATTCCAATAATGGAACAGCGCGATTGATCCGTTCTGGTTCATGCTATGAAACTCCGCGCATTCTGCCGTCTGATGGTCCCATCGGTGAACAGAAAGGGCGCCCTCCGATGACCTACATGCGTTCCGGAGCAGGATGCGTGCCAGCGTCGTTAAGACTTGTTCACGGGTCGGGGACGTTAAGGTTAACAAATGGTTTACGTTGCGCGCACAGGCTCGCCATGGCACACCAAAACCACGCCAGAAGCGGTCGTTTCGCGACGACCAACAGCACTTCGGTCAATAGTTTAGGGGAGCAGGGGGCTCGACCAGCCGTTCAAGGGAAACCTTGGACGGCTTCTTTTTGATTCGCGGTTTGTGATTCGCGCTTTGTGATTCGTAGTTTGTGATTTGTCCGGGCATGGCCTAGATGCTCGCGACACGCAAATCCCTGGATCAGAGCATATGAGCGAACCGGCCGGCCCCTTGGAGACCGAACAGACCGCGGAGGCGCCGCCGCCGCGCCGCGAGCCGGTGTTCAACCTGCCACCGGCGGTGCTGGCGGTGATCGGCATCTGCGTTGCCGTCTTCCTGCTGCAGCAATATGTGCTGACCGAAGAGCAGCAGATAACATTGCTCACCGACGGCGCCTTCATTCCGGTCCTCTACACCGGCCAATACGGTTTCGACTGGTTCCTCTTCACCCGTCCTTTCACCTATGCCTTCATGCATGGTGGCGTTGCCCACATTGCCATCAACATGGTTGCGCTGGCCGCCTTCGGGTCGCCGCTGGCCAACCGTCTCGGCTGGTTCTGGTTCGCCTTGTTTTTCGCCGCCACCGGGCTGGCCGCGGTGGTGCTGTTCTGGGCGGTCCATCCATATGGCGAAGCACCGCTGGTCGGCGCTTCCGGGGCGATATCGGGCATGATGGGTGCGGCGGCTCGCTTCGGGTTCCGTACCGACCGCTCCTCCGGCAGGGCGGCCTTTGCCGGTCCCGTGCTGCCGATCGCAGTCGTTTTGCGCATGCGCGGCGTCGTCAATTTTCTCGGCGCCTGGATGGTCATCAATCTCGCCACCGGCCTTTACGGTCTCGGGCTCGGAGAACCCGGCCAGATCGCCTGGGAAGCGCACATTGGCGGCCTCGTCGCAGGCTTCTTCGGATTGCGCTGGTTCGACCGGCGCTGGCGGGCGCCTGAATGGGAGATCCCCGACGACCAGCGCACCCCCCACTAGCGCACTCTATTGGCGCACCCCACTGGCACACCCCACTGGCACACTTGAAAAGCAACCGATCACGGCGCACGATGTTCACTCTTATGTGAAGCCGGTCAGGGCGGGAGCTGGCTAGCCAAGCAGGAGGAGGAGGACGCCATGACGGTTAAGGCAATTCTCGAGAGAAAAGGCCATGACGTGTTCACGCTCGGGCCGAATGTAAAGCTCAGCGAAGCCATTCGAATCCTGGCCGACCACAAGATCGGTGCACTGGTCATCACCAACGGCGATCGCAAGATCGTCGGCATCCTTTCCGAGCGTGACATCGTGCGGGTCGTTGCCAGGGAAGGCGCTGCCGCACTTGATATAACGGTACGCTCGGCGATGACGCCGAAAGTGAAGATCTGCAACGAGAACCACACGGTCAACGAGGTGATGGAGATCATGACCAAAGGCCGTTTCCGCCATCTGCCGGTGGAAAAGGATGGGCTGCTCGACGGGATCGTGTCGATCGGCGACGTGGTCAAGCGCCGCATCGAGGATGTCGAGCGCGAGGCCGACGAAATCAGGGCCTATATCGCAACGGCCTGACCTGACGAAGAAACCGCCGTCCGAATACCGGCCGGCGGCGTTCATTCTATCGGTTGCCGAGCGGCCGAAAGGGGCTGAAAAGGCCAGCCCACTGCTCTGCGCTGCTTTGGGCGCTTGTCTCGCGAAGCGGTTTGCACTAGCGAAGACCGATACCCAAATTCGCGAAAATCGCAGTTTTCGCGAGCCAAAAGCGCAGGCCACCATGACCCTTATCGATACCCGCACGCCCGATGCCAAACGTTTTATTCCCGGCGCTACCGGCGATTGGGAGATCATCATCGGCCTCGAGGTCCATGCGCAGGTAACCTCGGAAGCAAAGCTGTTTTCCGGGGCGTCGACGACTTTCGGCGCGGCGCCCAACGCCAATGTCAGCCTGGTCGACGCGGCCATGCCCGGCATGCTGCCGGTCATCAATGAGGAATGCGTCAAGCAGGCGATCCGCACCGGCCTCGGATTGAAGGCGCAGATCAACCACAAGTCGGTTTTCGACCGGAAAAACTATTTCTATCCCGACCTGCCGCAGGGCTACCAGATATCGCAGTTCAAGCAGCCGATCGTTGGCGAAGGCACGATCGTCATTTCGGTCGGTCCCGACCGGCAGGGCGAGTTCGAGGATATCGAGATCGGCATCGAGCGCCTGCACCTGGAGCAGGACGCCGGCAAGTCGATGCACGATCAGCATCCCACCATGTCCTATGTCGATCTCAACCGCTCCGGCGTGGCGCTGATGGAGATTGTCTCCAAGCCCGACATGCGCTCCGCCGACGAGGCCAAGGCGTATGTCACCAAGCTGCGCACCATCGTGCGCTATCTCGGCACTTGCGACGGCAACATGGACGAAGGTTCGATGCGCGCCGACGTCAACGTCTCCGTTCGCAAGCCCGGCGGCGAATTCGGTACGCGCTGTGAGATCAAGAACGTCAACTCGATCCGCTTCATCGGCCAGGCCATCGAGTTCGAGGCGCGCCGCCAGATCGCCATCCTCGAGGATGGCGGCAAGATCGACCAGGAAACCAGGCTGTTCGACGCCGTCAAAGGCGAGACGCGCTCGATGCGCAGCAAGGAAGAGGCGCATGACTACCGCTACTTCCCCGATCCCGACCTTTTGCCGCTGGAGTTCGACCAGGCCTATGTCGACGCGCTGGCCAAGGAGTTGCCGGAACTGCCCGACGACAAGAAGGCGCGCCTGATCTCCTCACTTGGCCTGTCGACATACGACGCCTCGATCCTGGTGTCGGAAAAGCCGATCGCCGACTATTTCGAGCAGGTGGCCTCGGGCCGCGACGGCAAGCTTGCCGCCAACTGGGTCATCAATGACCTGCTCGGCCAGCTTAACAAGGCCGGCAAGGACATTGAAAATGCTCCTGTAACACCGGAGCAGCTCGGTGCCGTGATCGACCTGATCAAGGAAGGCACCATCTCCGGCAAGATCGCCAAGGATCTGTTCGAGATCGTTTGGAACGAGGGCGGCGATCCGCGCCAGCTGGTCGAAAGCCGCGGCATGAAGCAGGTCACGGACACCGGCGCCATCGAGAAGGCGGTCGACGAAGTCATCGCCGCCAACCCCGACAAGG
The DNA here is from genome assembly GCF_040321695.1 of Mesorhizobium sp. M0292. Lineage (NCBI taxonomy): Bacteria > Pseudomonadati > Pseudomonadota > Alphaproteobacteria > Hyphomicrobiales > Phyllobacteriaceae > Mesorhizobium > Mesorhizobium sp. M0292. Next base: position 84,029 of record NZ_JAMYSB010000006.1, on the reverse strand, counting down.
TCGAGCAGGCTCGCGCCAAGCCGACCATGGCCGGCTGGTTCGTCGGCCAGGTGATGAAAGCCACCGGCGGCAAGGCCAACCCGCAGGCGGTCAACGATCTGGTCAAGGCCAAGCTCGGTATCGAATAGAACAATGTTCGTCCGCACCGCCAGCGAACGTGACCTTGCCGCTGTCCGCGCGCTGCTGGTCGAAACCTGGCACGCAACCTACGACGCGATCTATGGCGCCCAGCGGGTGATCGAAATTACCGACGACTGGCATTCGATCGCCTCGCTCAAGGCGCGGCTGACAAGGCCGAACTCGGAATTCCTGGTCGCCGATGACGGCAAGCGTATCGGCGGCATGGCTTTTGCCGCCGCAACGACGGATGCGAAGATCGTGCTGCTGAACCAGCTCTATGTACTGCCGGCCTGCCAGCGGCAAGGCATCGGCCAGGCCTTGCTGGACGAGGTCGAAGCCAGCTTTCCCGAGGCGAACAGGTTGCGCGTCGAGGTGGAAGAGGCCAACGTGCCGGCCATCGCCTTCTACCGTTCGAAGGGATTTTTGCCCGTCGGCAGCACCGCCGATTGCGGCGGCGGTTCGGGGTTGCCGGCGCTGATCTTCGAGAAACCGCTGGGATAGGCGCCCGACGAAACGCTCAGTGCTGTCCTTTCAGCACGACCAGATAGCCGCGTTCCACCGGCTGCCGGAAGGCGATCTGTTCGGATGTGCCCGGATCTTTCGATTGCTTTTCGATGACGTAGCCGCCGGGGTGAGACTTGAGCCATTCCTCGGGCTTGTCGGCGTTCTCGAACGGCTTTTCTATTCGCCCAAGGAAACCGACCTCGCCCTGATAGTCGTAAGCGACGGCCCAGTCGGCGTCCTTTCGTTCGTCGATGAAGCTCGCCAGCGGCGCGAGATCGTAGCGTTTGAACACGGTTGCCGAGGCGGCGGCGTGGCCGACGGCGAAAAGGGCAAGCATGACAAAGGCCGTAGCCCTCAGCCTGGCGACTGAAATCTCGGCCATGAAGTAGCCCAGCAGAATGGTCGCGAACGGTAGTGCCGGCACGACATAGTGCGGCTGCTTGCCGGATATGGCGCTGAAGACCAGCAGCACCGCAATGAACGAGAACGACAGCAGGCGCAGGGCACGCATATCCGGGGATTTCGTGTCGATCAGGCTGCGTATCCGGGCAGCCGGCTTCAGCCGCCACACCGGGGGGATAAAGGCCCAGGGCACGAACATGAGCGGCAACAGCATCAGGTAAAAGTAAAATGGGCGGCCATGCGAATTGTGCAGGCTTCCGGTAACCCGACCTGCCGACTGGTTCCACACGAGATCGTAGACGAAACTGCCCTTGGTCAGGATGGTCGCGGGCGCCAGCCATATGGCGACCGGGACAAGGGCGGCGAGAATTGCCAGGCCGGCTCCGGCAAAGAACTGCAAAGGGGCAAGGCCGGCTCGCCGGTCACGCCAGAGGGGATAGAGTAGGACGGGCGCGCCGATGTGAATGAGCACGACCGGGCCTTTGGCCAGCACGCCGAGCCCGATGAACAGACCCGCCAGCACCGCCTGCCAGCGGTTGCCGGTCCTGGCGAAGCCCAGCAGCGCCAGCAGTGCGGCGACCACACAGGCCGTCAAAAGCATGTCGAACAGGATCAGGGTCGAATAGATGACAAAGACGGTGCTGCCGGCCACCAGCCAGGGGATGCGACTGGCGATGTCCGGGCGCTCGGGAAACAGGGTTTTGGCCAGAAGCGTCGTCAGCCAGATGACCAGCGACGAGGCGGCGAAGATGACGAGCATCGCCGCCGCGCGGCTCACACCGAAGATGTTCCAAGACAGATCGATGAGCCAGAACAACAGCGGCGGCTTTTGCAGATAGGGCGCAAAGTTCATCGTCGGTACGAAGACATGTCCACCGAGATACATCTCCCAGGCGACGCTGAGATAGCGCGTCTCATCGACCGGCAGTAGTGGACGGAAAGCGAGCGCGATGCAAAGCAGGGCCAGCAGGAAGAGGTAAGGCAGCAGCCGTTCAATTCGTGTCGGTATCAAGTTCGGGGACCGCCCAGGAAATGGTTTCCACGTCCGGTCGTGCACGATGCACCGTCTCCGGACTGGAGCAGAACCGCACCATGATTTTGGCCGAATTGCAACGATGCCGGCTTGGTATTGTGGATTACGCCTGCGTACCGGCAAATAGTTGAAAAATTTGACGATTGACTCCGAGTATGGCTTCAGGCCGAGCGCAGCGGCGGCGTCAATTCGCGCATCAGGAGTTCCAGCTCTCGCTGATCGCCGGTGGCGGTCTTGTCGAAGATCGTCGCCAGCTGTGATTTGACGGTGCCGTCCGAGACGCCGCTGGCAGCCGCGATTTCACGCCGTGTCAGCCCGGCGGCGACATGGCCGGCGACACGCTTTTCCGCTGCGGTCAGTCCGAACAGCGCAGCGATCGCTTCCAGCGCCGGCACTGATGCGGCGCCGGCGGCGGCAATGAAGATGGCCGCGGCGGCGCGCGGCGATATGCGGGCCAAAATGTCGCGTCGCGCCAGAGGCATGACATGCGCCACCGCCGGAGACATGGCCTTCACCAGCGGAATGTTGATGCCGGACGGTCCGAGCGCGAATTCGTCGCGCGTGCCGAGCTGGACGGCGCGACCGATGGCGGTGTTGGCGTTGGCATAAGCGAAGGACAGCTGGCCGCGCACCGAGGACACTGAGGCGGTTTCGGTGAGCAGGGCTTCGGCTGCCGGATTGGCGAAAATGATCTGCATATCGTCGGCGACGATCAGCACTGGATGGTCGAGGCTCTCAAGGATCGAGCGAAAGATGTCGGCCTTGCGCCGCTCGGCCTCGAACAGGTCGCCGATGGTCACCGCACGCCGGACATGGGGGGCCAGCCTGGACATCAGGTCGATATCCCTGGCTGAAATCTGGGGCCTGTCCTTGTCGGTAACCACCATCAGCGTGCCGGTGCGCGCCGGCTGCTTCATCAGCGCTACCCAGAAGAAATCGTCGAGACGGTTGGGTTCCACCCACTCGCGCACGATGCGGCTTTCGAGCCAGTTCTGGCGGGCGTCGGGGCCTTGCAGGGCGTAGACGCTATCGACGGTGAACGGCATGTCGATTTCCATCTTCGGCACCGCCTTGAAGAAGGGCACCTCGCAGGCGTAGTCGCGCTGCAGCGGCTCAAGCAGGACCGGATCGCCGCAGGAAGTCGAAAACCGGGCCGAGTTTCTCGCCGTATCGACGACCGCCAGCATGGCAAGCCGGCCGAGCGCCAATTTGCAGATTGATTCGAGCGTCGATGGCCAACGGCCGACATCGGCAATCGAATCGTAAATCGCTTCGACGATCTGCGGCAGGGCGCGACCGAATACGTTGGCTTGGACAGACACGTAGAGCCTCGTAAGTATTGCAGCGTAGTGGCAGGTAACACACTGTCTCTGCGTGGGGTCGCACACAACATAGCCGGCGTGGTTAAGTCTGTGAAACGTCTCACAGCGGCGTTCGGTGTATTGTGAGCGCTTACGGGCTGGCCAGAACGTGCCTGATGAGCCGTTGTCTAAGAGCGCTCGGGCCGGTCTGCGATACAAATCAAAGTGAACGGAATTGGAATTTTTCAGGGAATAAATGAGGAAACTTCCACATTGTCGATCAACCTGGTTCTGCCAAGCCACGCCGCGGCAAGCAGGCGGCCATCGCCGTCACGCCGCCACGAGGTGAGCGTCAGGCTCTCGCGCGCGGCGACATAGTCGACGCTGTCGAAGCCTGCCTCGAGAAGCGCGGCAGTGGCTTTACCGGTCACGCCGTTTTCATCGGCACCGGCCGCGAGCGCTGCCGCCGTCTGGCGCAAGATGACATTGAGCTGTCGCGCGACGTCGAGTTCGGCGGCGTCGAGATAGGCGTTGCGCGACGACATTGCCAGGCCATGCGCATCGCGCACGGTTGGCGCGCCGACGATTTCCACCGGAAGGTCAAGATCGCGGCAGAGCTTTCGGACGACGCAAAGCTGCTGGTAGTCTTTTTCGCCGAAGATGGCGTAGTCGGGCAGGGCTTGCAGAAAGAGCTTGGCCACGACCGTGGCGACGCCCTCGAAGAAGGTCGGCCTGAAATCCGATTCCAGGCCAGAAGACGGGCCGCCGACCGAAATCTTCGTCGCAAAGCCTGCCGGATACATTTCGGAAACCGTAGGCGTGAAGGCAAGCTGTGCGCCGGCCTCGGTCAGCCGGTCGAGATCGCGGGCCAGCTGCCGCGGATACTTGTCGAGATCTTCAGTGGGGGCGAACTGGGCCGGGTTGACGAAGATGGAGACGACGCAGCGATCGGCCGTTGCGAGCGCAGCCCCGACCAGCGAGATATGGCCGTCATGCAAAGCGCCCATGGTCGGCACCATGGCGACGCTCAGGCCTTCGCGCCGCCATTCGCGGATCTGCGCGCGAAGGCCGGGCACGGTGTCGACGACGAGCGGCTGGCGGATGGGGGGCCGGTTCATGCCTTGTCCTTGTCGCTCGCGGCTGAAAAGACGTGGCCCGGCCCGGGGAAGGTGCGGCTGCGCACCTCCGCCGCATAACGCGCCGCGGCATCGGCGACCGCGCTGCGCAAATCGGCGTATTCCTTGACGAATTTCGGCACCCGGTCGACCGTCAGGCCGACCATGTCGTCGATGACCAGGATCTGGCCGTCGCAATCGCGGCTGGCGCCGATGCCGATGGTAGGAATGGTAATGTGCCGGGTGAGGTCGGCGGCAACGGTCTCGACCGTGCCTTCGATGACCAGCGAAAACGCGCCGGCCTTTGCGACCGCGTCGGCGTCGCGCATGAGCGCGGCCACATTCTCCGGGGTGCGGCCCTTGATCTTGTAGCCACCGTCCTTTTCCACCGATTGCGGCTGCAAGCCGATATGGCCCATCACAGGAATGCCGGCCGCGACGATTGCCGCGATCTGGAGGGCGACTTCGACGCCGCCTTCCAGCTTCACCGCCTGGCAGCCGGTTTCCTCGGAGATGCGGCGCGCCGAGGCAAGGGCTTGCGCGGCCGAAGTCTCGTAGCTGCCGGCCGGCATGTCGACCACCACGCAGGCCTTTGCCGAGCCGCGCATCACGGCCTGGCCATGGACGATCATCATTTCCAGCGACGCGCCAAGCGTGGTCTTGTGGCCATGCAGCACCATGGCAACGCTGTCGCCGACCAGGAGAAGGTCGACATGATCGTCGAGCAGGCGGGCGACGGGATAGGTGTAAGCGGTAAGGCATACGACCGGCACGCCGCCCTTGCGGGCGCGTATTATCTCCGCACTGATCCTGGCGACAGCTAAGGCCATTCCTCACCTCCCGCAGCCGGCGTTGACTACAGCGCCGCGCGTCCCGTGGACGCGCAAAGGAGGCTGTATCACTTTGGTTGCGCATGACCCCGAAAATCGATTTCGATTTTCGGGGTCATGCGGCAGCGCCGGGCGATGAGAGCTTTAGGAAGACGCAGCCGGCTTGGCAAGCGTCGGTTCGCAGGTGCGAAATGGATCGGCCAATGACCGAGCGTTTCGGCATGCCGTCAGTGCCGCAGGCGCCGCAAAACCCTTGCCTTCGCGGAGTCCTGACGCCATAAGCAGGAAGCAGGCACCGCCGTGCGCCCCGCGAGGATCTGAATGAAAACTTTCCTTCTGCAGTTTTTCACCTGGTGGAACCGCCAGACGCTGGGAACCCGTTTCCACACCTGGCGCCACGGCAACAAGGTCGGCCAGGACCCTGCCGGCAACGTCTACTACGAAGGCGGCGTCGATTCGGAAGGCCGCACCCGCCGCTGGGTCATCTACGCCAATTATTCGGAGGCGTCGGCGATCCCCCCGGGCTGGCACGGCTGGATGCATCACCGCGTCGATGTGGCGCCGCCAAGCGATGACTATCGGCCGCGCGAATGGGAAAAGGCGCATGAGCCGAACCTCACGGGAACACCGGCGGCTTATCGCCCAAAGGGTTCCGTGCTCACCAATCAGCACCGTCCGCAGGTGACGGGCGACTACGATGCGTGGACGCCTAGTTCTTGACCGCCGGCCGGTCCTTTGTCGCCACAATTGGCGTTTAGCTGCTTGCTGATATGACAACGGCGAATAGCCTTGGGCGTGACAGAATCACCCGGGCCCAAACCACCGGTATCTCCGCATGAACATTTTCAGCCTGACATCGATGGCCGGACTGGCGGCAATTGGCGCTATCGCCATGTTCCCGACAGCGTTTGCCGCGGCGCAGGCGCCTGCGGCAGCACCCGCAATCTCCGATCGCATCACCAATCCGGTCGCCGAATTTGCCGGCATCGACAAGATCACCGGCCGTATCATCACCTTCGATGTCTACATCGACGAAACCGTGCAGTTCGGCGCTTTGCAGGTGACGCCGCGCATCTGCTATTCGCGGCCGGAGAATGAAGAGCCGAAGACCGATTCCTTCGTCGAAGTCGACGAAATCACGCTCGACCGCAAGATCCGCCGCATCTTCACCGGCTGGATGTTCGCCGAGAGCCCCGGCCTAAACGCCGTCGAGCACGCCGTCTATGACGTCTGGCTAAAGGGCTGCAAGCAGAAGTCGGATGTGCCCCCGCCCGACGCGGCCAATGCCGAGACGCCCAAGGTCGACACGTCCAAGCCAAAGCCCGCCGCTGCTCCGGCCGCCGAACAGCCGGACCCCACGGAGCCTGACGCGACCAACACCAACTGATCCTCCGGAACCGTCATGGCCACCATGCGTTGGGCCATGGACGACCGCGCATTTGCGCGCTTGGAGGATATTCTGATGTCGGACAGCAAACGGATCACGGCCAGCAAAGACGACCTGCTCGAACTCGAAAAGGGGTTCTGGACGGGCGACGAAGCTTACTACGCCGCCAATGTCGACACAGAATGCCTGGTAGCATTTCCTGAGATGGCACAGGCAATGGACAATGCCGATCTGGCCAAGACCGCGACCAAGCCCAACCGCTGGCGCGACCTTCAGATCGACCTCAAGGGTATCATCGAGCCCGGCAGCGACATTATCATGCTGACCTATGAGGCTCATGCGACACGAGAAAACGGCGAGCCCTACGCCGCGTTGGTCAGCACCGGCTATGTTCATCGTGTCAACGGCTGGAAGATGATGTTCCATTCGCAGACGCCGATGGAAACCGCGAAGGGCTGACCCCTTTCACCGGTCGAGCCGGCTCGGCCGCTCGGTCTCCGGTCAGGGATAAAAAACGGCTTCGCCCTTCAGCGCGTCGGCCAACATCTTCTCGTATTTGACGCGCGGCACGTCGACCGCGCCGAAGCGTTTGAGATGCTCGGTGGTGAATTGCGTGTCGAGCAGGGCAAAGCCGCGCGCCTTCAGCCGCTCGACCAGATGATACAGGCAGGTCTTGGACGCGTCGGTTTCCCGGGCGAACATGCTTTCGCCGAAGAACACGCGACCGAGCGAGACGCCATAGAGGCCGCCGACCAGCCGTTCCTCGCGCCATGCCTCGACCGAATGGCAGTGCCCAAGACGGTGCAGCTCGATATAGGCTTCGCGGATCGGCGCGTTGATCCAGGTCGAGCGGCGCTCCTCGCGCTTTTCGGCGCAGCCGTCGATCGTCGCCTCGAAATCGAAATCGAAGCGGATGTCGAACGGGTGCTTGCGGATCGTCTTCCGCAGGCTCTTCGGCGTGTGGAAGCCGTCGAGCGGGATGATGCCGCGCGTCTCCGGCCGCACCCAGAACACTTCCGGGTCGGAAGCGCTCTCCGCCATCGGGAAGACGCCCGAGGCATAGGCCTTGAGCAAGAGGTCGGTCGGAATGCGATAGCCGGGTGCGTAAGGGCGGGTCATCGCGGCATCATAGCGGCAATTCGGGCGCTATTCCTCTTTGGCCAGATACTTTTCCAGCCAGTGGATGTCGTAGTCGCCATTGGCGATATCGGCATTGCCGACCAAGTCGCGAAACAGCGGCAGCGTCGTCTTGATGCCATCGACGACGAACTCGTCGAGAGCCCGGCGCAGCCGCATCATGCATTCGACGCGGTTGCGGCCGTGCACGATCAGCTTGCCGATCAGGCTGTCATAATAGGGCGGGATCTTGTAGCCGGAATAGACACCGGAATCGACGCGAATGCCGAGACCGCCAGGCGTGTGGAAATGCGTGATCGTGCCGGGCGAAGGCGTGAAGGTACGCGGATCCTCGGCATTGATGCGGCATTCGATGGCGTGGCCGTTGAACTTTATGTCCTCCTGGCGCACTGAAAGCCCGCCGCCGGAGGCGACGCGGATCTGTTCGTGCACGAGATCGATGCCGGTAATCGCTTCCGTCACCGGATGCTCGACCTGCAGACGCGTGTTCATCTCGATGAAGTAGAACTCGCCATTCTCGTACAGGAATTCGATGGTGCCTGCGCCGGAGTAGCCGAGGTCGGCGATGGCCTTGGCACAGATATTGCCGATGCGGGCGCGCTCCTCGGCGTTGAGGGCCGGCGAGGGCGCCTCTTCCCAGACTTTCTGGTGGCGGCGTTGCAGCGAACAGTCGCGCTCGCCGAAATGCACGCCGCGGCCGGCGCCGTCGCCGAATACCTGCACCTCGATGTGGCGCGGCTTTTCCAAGTATTTCTCGATGTAGACGGCATCGTCGCCGAAGGCCGCGCCGGCTTCCGTGCTCGCTGTCTGCAAGGCGATCTCGAGATCGGCTTCGGTAAGGGCGACCTTCATACCGCGCCCGCCACCGCCTGCCGATGCCTTGATGATCACGGGATAGCCGATCTCGGCGGCAATGCGCCTGGCTTCCTTTTGATCGGTGACGGCGCCGTCGGAGCCCGGCACAACCGGAATGCCGAGCCGCTTTGCCGTGCGCTTGGCCTCAATCTTGTCGCCCATGATGCGGATATGGTCGCCCGACGGACCGATGAAGGTGATGTTGTGGGCGGCGAGGATATCGGCGAACTTTGCGTTCTCCGACAGGAAACCGTAGCCCGGATGCACGGCGTCGGCGCCGGTGATCTCGCAGGCGGCGACGATCTGGTGGATGTTGAGATAGCTGTCGCGCGACGGCGGCGGACCGATGCACACGCTTTCGTCGGCGAGCCTGACATGCATGGCGTCAGCGTCGGCGGTCGAATGCACGACCACGGTCTGGATGCCGAGTTCCTTGCAGGCGCGCAGCACCCGAAGCGCGATTTCGCCGCGGTTGGCGATGAGGATCTTCTGGAACATCCGGCCCGCTCTACTCGATCACGACGAGCGGCATGCCGTACTCGACCGGCTGGCCGTCCTCGAACAGGATCGCCGTCACCGTGCCGGCGCGCGGCGAAGGGATCTGGTTCATCGTCTTCATCGCTTCGATGATCAGCAGCGTCTGGCCTTCCTTGACCTTCTGGCCGACTTCGATGAAGGCCTTGGCGTCGGGCGAGGGCGCGAGATAGGCGGTGCCGACCATCGGCGAGGGGACCGCGTTCTTGGACGGGTCGGCCACTGCTGGTGCGGCAGCCGCGCCCGCCGCGGGCTGCTGCGCTGCCGGAGCATAACCGGCCTGCGGGGCGGCGATGGCGTGGACGGCCGGCGCCTGGCGCGACACGCGCACCTTCAGGTCGCCGAGCTCGACTTCGATCTCGGTGAGATTGGTGTCGTTCAGTATGCCCGCGAGATCGCGGATCAGTTGCTGGTCAACACCGGTCTTCTTTATCGACATTTTCGAGCCTTCTGTTTGTGGGCCGGTCATAGGCGTGCCGCCAGCGCCTGCAGCGCCAGCGAGTAGCCAAGCGGCCCGAACCCGCAGATCATGCCGACAGCGACCGGCGCGACCATGGAGACGTGGCGGAATGGTTCCCGCGCGTGGATGTTGGAGAGGTGAACTTCGGCGACGGGCAGCGGCGCGACAGCGCGGATGGCGTCGTGAATGGCAATCGAGGTGTGGCTGTAGGCACCCGGATTGATGACGATGCCGGCTGCCTTGTCGCCGGCTTCCTGGATCCAGTCGACGAGGTCGCCCTCATGGTTCGACTGGCGAAAATCAATCTCGAGGCCAAGCGCGGCGCCCGCCTGCTTGCAGTCGTCGGCGATCGCGGCAAGCGTCTTGCCGCCATAGATGCCCGGCTCGCGCTTGCCGAGGGCGTTCAGGTTGGGGCCGTTCAGGACGAAAATCGTTTTCAAAAATGCCGACCTTTTCCGACGCCGGCCTCAAGCCGGCGCGCAGGGCCTTCTATAATGGGCATAGCCGCCTGCGGAAAGAGCACAAGTGCGATCTTTCACTGTCCACAACAGGCGGAAATGTGCCCGTGAGAAATAGGCTCGCGTGCAAGATCAGAGCGCGGCTTTCGCCGCCTCGATCTTTTCAGCCAGCACTTCCTGGCCGAGCGCCCCGAACACCACCTCATTGCCGACCACGTAGGAAGGCGTTCCGGTGATGGCCAGCTTGTTGGCGAGGTCGAAGGTCTTGGAGAAAGCCTCGGTGATGGTCGGATCCTTCATCTTCTCGCGCAATTTCGCCTCATCGGCGCCTAGCGACAGCGCAACCTTGATGGCCGCCGCCTCGGTGGCGCGGCCCTGGCCGCCGAGCAGGGCGTTGTGGAACTCGCCGTATTTCTCCGGATGCATCAGGTGGAAAGCCATCGAGACGACGCTGGCCTTTTGCGAATCCGGCCCGAGGATCGGGAATTCCTTGAGCACGAAGCGCAGCTCCGGATCGGCCTTTGTCAGAGCCTGCATGTCGTCGATGGCGCGTTTGCAGAAGCCGCAATTGTAGTCGTAGAATTCGACGATGGTGACCTTGCCCTTCGGATTGCCGACGACGCCGTCGAAGGTCGAGTTGAAAATCTCGGACTTGGCCTTCTCGATGACGCCGAGGCTGGCTATGCGCTGCTCTTCCTTCTGCTTGGCCTCGAGCGCCTCCTGCACTTCAAGCAGCACTTCGGGGTTCTTCAGGAGATAGTCGCGGATAATGCCCTCGACCTCGGTGCGATCGATCTTGGTGTCGGCAGAGGCGGTCTGCACGGTCTGCGCCGTGCCGGCCTTGGCCACCTGCGGACTGCCGGCGACGAACCCGAAAGCGAGCATGGCAAGAGCAGCCGCCACTCCCGTCGTGCCGAGCAATATTGCCTTGTTCATCGTCTCATCCTCTTTACCGGTTCCGGTCTATCCTAGTCGCCGCGGGCGACCGGAAGGTTCATTTCTTGAGTTTGCCTGAAGGGTTGTAGTTTATGATGTCCTGCGCCCGAATCCAGCCGGGCTCGCCGCGCTTCAAGTCTTTTTGCGCGCGCATGGCGAAAATTTTCGCATTCGTGTAATCGCCGGAATAAAAGTGGCCCTCGGCGGTGGCGAGTTCCGCCGCCGGAATGTTGCCAAGCTCGCCATAGGCCTGGGCGAGATAGCGGTATCCGACCGTGTTTTCCTTGTCGCGCCCGAGACCGTTGTTGATCTGCACCACCGCCTTCTTCAGCGAGTCGGGCGTGCCGATGGCCATCAGCGCCTGGCCGAGGGAAACGGGCAACAGGCCCGACCTCACCGGATCGAGGCTGACCGCCTTGGCATAGGCGTCCGCGGCGTCCTTGGGCTTGTTGGCCTTCATCAGTATGTCGCCGCGCATTTCCTGGAAGTAGGGGTTCTTCGGCTGTTCCTTGATCAATCCATTGGCCTTGGTCAGTGCTGCACCCAGATTGCCGTAGAGATAGGCCATCTGCGCTTCGCCATAGCGCGAGGCGAGGCTGCCCGGGGCCTTGCGGATCAGCCGCGTGGCGGCGGCCTGGCCGCCCATATAGGCGGCGATCTTGATGCGCATCATGTCGTGCCGCTGCTGCAGTGCCGGCGGATCGACCTTGTCGACGTTAGGGCTCTGCTTGACCAGCACTTCGAGATTGGCGATGCGCTCCTGCGGCATCGGGTGGCTGATGCGGTAGGGATCGACCTGCGTGCCGGAAAGCGACAGCGCGCTCTGGAAGCGGGCGAAGGTCTTCAGCATGCCCATGCCGGACTGGCCGGTGGCATTGAGATAGGTGATGGCAGAGCGGTCGGCGGTCGACTCTTCGGTGCGCTGGTAGGCAAGAATGCTGCGCTGCGCCATCTCGCCGCCGCCCGCAGCCACGCCCATGCCGGCGCCGGCAAGGCCGCGGCTGTTGGTGGTGGCGCCGGCAACGATGGCGCCGGCGCCAAGCAGCGTGGCGATGATGGCCATGGTCTTGGCGCGCTCGAGCTGGTCGCGCAATTTCTGCTGATGGCCGCCTGCGATGTGGCCGGCCTCATGGGCGATGACGCCGATGATCTCGTTGGGCGTTTCTGCCTGCATCAGCGCGCCGGTGTTGATGAACAGCCGGCGCCCGGTGACGAAGGCGTTGAAGCTCTGATCGTTGACCAGAACGATATCGACACCGTCATTGGCAAGACCGGCCGCCTTGAAGATCGGCCGCGCATAGTCGCGCACCAGCGCCTCGATCTCGGCATCGCGCACGACCGGCACCGCCTGCGCGAAGGCCGTCACCGAGCCGGTGACAGCGACGGCGGCGGCAAGCAAAAGCGTCGCGAAGCCGCGCGCTGTCTTCCCGATGGAAGATTTGGACATCGTCGATTTGGGTCGGCTCAGCATGAGGTCCACTGGTAAACGAGCGGGCGAACGATGAAAAGTCACGGCACCGAAACTAGGCGAACTTGTGATCCTCACATCAATCGGGCATTTGTGCGGCGCTGCCGCCGGTTCATGGCTTCGAGCGGCGGGCCGGACGGAGGTCAAATGGTAGTTTCGCTGTCGCGCCGCGGTGAAGTCGAGCCGTTTCACGCCATGGACATTCTGGCCGAAGCCAACCGGCTGAAGGCGACGGGCGTGCCTGTCGTCTCCATGGCCGTCGGCCAGCCATCCGATCCGGCGCCCGTGGGCGCGAGGGAAGCAGCCGCAAATGCGCTGAGGATCGGACGCATCGGCTATACCGACACGCTCGGTCTGGCGGATCTGCGCAAGGCGATCGCCGCGCATTATGGCGACCATTACGGGATCGATGTCTCGCCGAACCGGATCGCCGTGACCACGGGATCGTCGGCCGCCTTCAATCTGGCCTTCCTGGCGATGTTCGATCCCGGCGACCGCGTCGCCATCGCATCACCCGGCTATCCGGCCTACCGCAACATCATGGCCGCGCTCGGCATCGAGATCGTCGAGATCGAGCTCGGCACGGACGCCTACCTGCACGCCGAGCATTTGAAATCGGCGCACCAGGAAAAACCGCTGAAGGGCGTGTTGTTCGCCAGCCCGGCCAATCCGACAGGTGCGGTCATTCCCGTCGACGAGTTGTCCGCACTGGTGAGGACAGCCGAAGAACTCGGCATCGCGGTGATATCGGACGAAATCTATCATCGGCTGGCCTATGCCGCGCCCGACACCACTGCGCTGGCCCATGGCTCAGGCGTGACGGTGATCAATTCCTTCTCGAAATATTATTGCATGACCGGCTGGCGCATTGGCTGGATGGTGCTGCCGGAAGCTCTGGTGAGGCCGATCGAGCGCATCGCCCAGAGCCTCTACATCTCGCCGCCGGAACTGTCGCAGATCGCGGCGATCGAAGCCTTCAAGGCGACGCAAGAGCTGGAAGCGGTAAAGGCGCGCTACGCCTGGAACCGCGAGCTGTTGATGCGGCGCCTGCCGGAACTCGGATTTCCCTTGGCGGCGCCGATGGACGGCGCCTTCTACGCTTTCTGCGATGTTACCCGGCATACCAATGACAGCATGGCCTTTGCGCGCAAGATGCTAGCCGAGGCGCATGTGGCGGCTACGCCCGGCCGCGATTTCGATCCACTTCAGGGCCACCGCACGATGCGCTTTTCCTATGCCGGCAGCCATGACGACATGGTCGAGGCGATGGTGCGCATCGAGCGCTGGCTGAAATAGCGGGGACGAGCATGCCGGATCTTGAACAAGCGCTGGCCGATGTCGCCGCCGAGATGGCCGAGCGCACCGATCGCGGTGACGTCGCCACCTACATTCCGCAGCTCGGCAAGGTCGATCCGAAGAAATTCGGAATTGCCGCCGTGACCAATGACGGCCGCGTGCTGGTCGCCGGCGACGCCGACCAGGCGTTTTCGATCCAGTCCATCTCCAAGGTGTTTACGCTTACGTTGGCGCTCGGCAATGTCGGCGACGCGCTGTGGCAGCGTGTCGGACGCGAGCCGTCGGGCAATCCGTTCAACTCGATCGTGCAACTCGAGCATGAGAACGGCATTCCGCGCAATCCGTTCATCAATGCCGGCGCCATCGTCGTGTCCGACATACTGCTTGCCGGCCACCAGCCGCGCGAGGCGATCGGCGAAATCCTGCGCTTCATCCAGTTCCTTGCCGATGACGAAACCATCATCATCGACCGCGAGGTCGCGGCTTCCGAACGCGCCACCGGCTATCGCAACTTCGCGCTTGCCAACTACATGAAATCCTTCGGCAATCTCAACCATGCACCGGAGCTGGCGCTGGGCGTGTACTTCCACCATTGCGCCATCGCCATGAACTGCCGGCAATTGGCGCTGGCCGGCCGCTTCCTCGCCAATGGCGGCAGAAACCCGGCAACCGGGCACTCCGTGGTGTCTGCCGAGCGGGCGCGGCGCATCGGCGCCATGATGCTGACCTGCGGCCACTATGACGGTTCCGGCGATTTCGCCTTCCGTGTCGGCATTCCCGGCAAAAGCGGCGTCGGCGGTGGCATATTGGGGATCGTGCCGGGTGTTGCTTCGCTCGCCGTATGGTCGCCGGGCTTGAACGCCAACGGCAATTCCAAGCTGGGGTCGATCGCCTTGGAAAAACTGGCCAGGATGATGAACTGGTCGATTTTCGCCCCCTGACGCCTTCCGTCATTCGCGCATGCAAAAATCCCGCGCCGTGGTTTGAACGGCGCGGGATTTTTGTCAGGAACCTATCTTAATCGGCTGAATAGCTTAGAAAAAGCCCTTCCGCTGCCACCAGCCGGCGCGCTTCGGCTTTTCCTCGGCCTTTGCCTCGTCGGCAACGCTGGAGGAAACCACCGGCACCGCGGAGGTATCCGCGGCCACGGCTTTGCGCCGTGACGGGCGAGCCTTGGCGGGCTCGTCGTCGACGGTCGTTTCCGTGGCGGCATCGGCCGCAGCGGGGGCGGCTGCTTCGACGGCAGCTTCCGGTGCAGCCTCGGCCGCCGTCTCATCGGCGACTTCCACCACAGCCTTCTTTGCCCTTGAAGCGCGCTTCTTCTTCGGCTTTTCGGCTGGAGCGTCGTCGTTCGCCGCGGCGGGAGCCGCTGCTTCTTCAACCGCTACGGCTGCTACGGGCTCGCTTGCGGCCGTTCCGACTTCAGCGGCCTCGGCCACCGAGGCGGTTTCGCCGGCTTCGGTCTCCGTGCCGTCTTCGCGACGATTGCGCTTGCCGCCGCGCTTGCCGCGACGGCGCTTCTTGCCCTGGGCGTCATCTGATGCTTCCACCGTTTCGACGGCGCCAACCTGGGCTTCGTCTTGCTGTGTTGCATCGTCATCGCCTGGTTCAGCGGCAAAGTCGTCGCTTGCCGCCGAAACCGAAGCACCTTCGGCGCCATGCTCGCGATCGCCATGTTCGCGTTCGCGATCCTTGCCGCCGCGCCGCCTGCGGCGCTTGCGACGCTTGCGGTCGCGGCCTTCGCCGTCCTCAGCCGATCTCGGCTGCTGCTGCGATTGCGGCTGCGCCTGGCGCGGCTGCTCGGCCTGTACCACAACCTCGTCGTCTTCCTCCTCGATGACGATCTCGTCCTCGGGCTCTTCCGGCTCGACATAGGCCGGGAAGGTTCGCGCTTCGACAAAGCCTTCCGGCTTTTCGGCAATGGCGCCGCGGAAGATCGCGTAGTGCTGCACACCGACCGTATCATCGGCCTCGACGGTGATGGTCAGGCCAAAGCGGCTTTCGAGTTCCACCAGCGTGCCGCGCTTGTGGTTGAGCACATAGAGAGCGGTCGCCGCCGGAGTCCGCACCGTGATGTGGCTGCGCGAATCCTTGAGCAGGAATTCCTCGATCGCCCGCACCACCATCAGCGCCACCGACGAATCGGAGCGCACATGGCCAGTGCCGCCGCAATGAGGGCACGGCTTCATGGTTGATTCCAGCACGCTGGCGCGGATGCGCTGGCGCGACATCTCCATCAGGCCGAAATGCGAGATGCGGCCGACTTGGATGCGGGCTCGGTCGTTCTTGAGGTGATCCTTCAGCCGCTTCTCGACGGAGCGGTTGTTGCGGTTCTCCTCCATGTCGATGAAGTCGATGACGATCAGGCCGGCGAGATCGCGCAGCCTTAATTGCCTGGCGACTTCTTCCGCCGCTTCAAGGTTGGTGTGGAGAGCGGTGTCCTCGATCGAGTGCTCCTTGGTGGAGCGGCCCGAATTGACGTCGATGGCGACCAGCGCCTCGGTCTGGTTGATGATGATGTAGCCGCCGCTCTTCAGCGTCACCTGCGGCTGCAGCATGCGGTCGAGCTGCGCCTCGATCCCGTTGCGCACGAAGATCGGCGTCGTGTCGCGGAACGGCTGAACGACCTTGGCGTGGCTCGGCATCAGCATGCGCATGAAATCCTTGGCCTCGCGGTAGCCTTCCTCGCCGGAGACAAGAATCTCGTCAATATCCTTGTTGTAGAGGTCGCGCACCGAGCGCTTGATCAGGCTGCCTTCCTCATAGACGAGGGCAGGGGCGGTGGATTGCAGCGTCAGATTGCGGACGTTTTCCCAAAGCCGCATCAGATATTCGTAGTCGCGCTTGATTTCCGCCTTGGTGCGGCTTTCGCCGGCGGTGCGCAGGATGACGCCCATGCCCTGCGGCACTTCGAGATCGGCAACGACCTCCTTGAGGCGCTTGCGGTCGACCGCACTGGTGATCTTGCGCGAAATGCCGCCGCCGCGTGCGGTGTTGGGCATCAGCACGGAATAGCGGCCGGCAAGCGACAGATAGGTGGTGAGTGCAGCGCCCTTGTTGCCGCGCTCTTCCTTGACCACCTGCACCAGCAGGATCTGCCGGCGCTTGATGACTTCCTGAATCTTGTACTGGCGGCGCACCGGCTTGCGGCGGCTGCGCACCTCTTCCAGCGCATCCTCGGCGCCTACGGATTCGATCTCGTGGTCGTCCGGATGCGAGGACTGCACCTCTTCCAGCATGCCGCGGTCATTGTCCCCGGAGGTGGCTTCGCCGCTTGCCTCGCTGGACGACCTTTCGTCACCCGGCTCCGCCGCAGGGACAGCTTCGGAGATCACATCCGCTTCGACGCTTGCCGCAATCGATGTCGGGCCGCCTTCCGACGGTTCGCTCCCGGATGTCTCGGCGTCGGAAGCTTCGCTGTCGCCATGCCCGGCATGATCGTCATGCCCGGCGGTATCGGCCGCGGCATGCTCGGAAGCAGGCTCTTCGGAGACGGCATCGCTGCCGGCATCGCCATGTTCGCCGTTCTCATCATCGGCGCCGGCGTCGCGCTTGTGTTCGCCGCGCTCACGACCCTTGCCGCCGCGCCGGCGGCCGCGCCGGCCGCGATCGCGGCTCTGGCGGTCGTCGCCGTCATTGTCCTCGTTCTCCTCGTCCTCGGCTTCCTGCGCTTCAGCGCGCAGCAAAGCCTGACGATCGGCGACCGGGATCTGGTAATAGTCGGGGTGAATTTCACTGAAGGCGAGGAAACCGTGACGGTTGCCGCCATATTCGACAAAGGCTGCCTGAAGGGAAGGTTCGACGCGCGTTACGCGGGCGAGATAGATGTTTCCTTTGAGCTGCTTCTTGTCCTGGGATTCAAAGTCGAATTCTTCAATACGGTTACCGCGGATAACGACAACGCGTGTTTCCTCCGGGTGGGAGGCGTCTATCAGCATTTTGTTGGGCATTATTTCGTTTCCTCCCGGCAGCCGTCAGCCGCAGCTTGCGAGGCAAAGCCCGCTGCTGCGTGTCTGGGATGTGGGTGCCGGATGTCTGAATGTCCGCCGGACGCCGCTTGAGCGCCATGGCGGTGCCGCCCGCAGCCACAATGGCGCGGTTTGATGCGGACCTTTCCATGATTGCGCTTGAAGCCATCGTCACCAGCAGAACCTTTTGAACCAAAGCCCGGACGAACCGGACCAGCTTGTTTGCTCATACAGAGCCGGCACGGGAACAAACCCGGCCGTTTTCCTCACGCAGGCGATTCCCCCGCCACGGGCGCACACCTGCGAAATTCGTCGCGATCACCTAAGCCTTTTCGCTGGAGCGAAAGGAGCCGCCTTTCATCTGACCTGTAGCAGGAAGCTGCGGGAGAAGCGGTTCCAGGATTGCAGTGATCCACCATCGCTTTTATGATTTGACGGGGTGGAAGGCAACCCCGATTTCGGATGCCGGCAAAAAGCAGTGCCGTAACGGAAGCACAGGCCTTAATCCTCAATGAAAAGGCTTGGTTAACCTTCTCTGGATACCAATCGTTAATCGAGTCTGCGGCCTGACCGGCATTTCGACCAACCACGCGGGCGCAAGGCGCCAAACCGGGAGCGACTGCAAAGAAATGGGACTGGCGGGCACCACAGACAAGGGCCATGGCCGTGCAGGCCGTTTCCTGCGCGCTGCCGGTGTGCTGTTGCTGCTGGCGCTTTGCCTTGCTTTTGCGCCGGTTTCACGCGCCGCCGATGCGCCACTCGGCGCCACCGCCTACAAGATGGCCGGCGACGCAACCAAGATGCGCATCGTCATCGATTTCGACCGCGAGCCCGACATCAAATGGTTCCTGCTGCGCGGCCCCAACCGGCTGGTCGTGGACCTGCCGCGCACCCGATTCGCCATTGGCGCGAAGGACGCCAAGGCCCGCGGCCTGGTCAAAGCGGTGCGTTATGGCGATCAGGGCGAGGGATCGCGGCTGATCCTGACCGGCAAGGGGCCGTTCTCGGTCGACAAGCTCGAGGTGCTCAAGAACGAGGACGGCGCAGGCTATCGCATCGCCATCGACGTGTCGGCAGCCTCCGACCGCGAGTTCGACGAAGCCCTTGCCAACCAGGCGCTGACCACCGGCTCGACCGTCTCCACCGACAAGGGCTCCAGGGTCGGCACAGGGCCGATCTCCAATCCCGGGCATCGCTTCACCATCGTCATCGATCCCGGCCATGGCGGCATCGACGGTGGCGCCGAAGGCCTCAACGGCACCATCGAGAAGAACGTGACGCTGGCCTTCGCCACCGAACTGCGCGACAAGCTCGCCGCCGTCGGCAACTACGACGTGTTCATGACGCGCGATTCCGACGAGTTCCTGCGGCTCGATGACCGCGTGCGCATCGCCCGTCAGCACGAGGCCGACCTTTTGATCTCGATCCATGCCGACACGATCATCGTCAAGGGTATCAGAGGCGCCACCGTCTATACCGTCTCCGACAAGGCGTCCGATCCGCAAGCGCAGGCGCTTGCCGACCGTGAAAACCTCTCCGACCAGTTCGCCGGCATGGTGATCAAGGACGACAACAAGGAAGTCACCGACATACTGATCGACCTGATCCGCCGCGAGACGCATAATTTCTCGATGAGCTTTGCCCACACTCTGGTCGGCCAGTTGTCCACCAGCGTCGGCCTGATCAACAATCCGCAGCGTTCGGCCGGTTTCAAAGTGCTGAAAGCGCCCGATGTGCCGTCGGTGCTGGTGGAACTCGGCTATCTCTCCAACGCCAAGGATGAAGCGCAACTGCTCGACGCCGACTGGCGCGGCAAGGCGGCGGAGAGCATCACCAACGCCGTCGCCCTGTTTGCCTCCGCCAAGATGGGAACGGGAACCGGAGGCTGAGATGGTCGCCGCCGCCCACGACCGGAGGCAGCGTTGCACGACGACAACACCAGGCGCTTTTATTTCCGGTGGGGGATGCCGAAACCGGGCACTGCCGTATTTTGCCCACATGGTGGCGACATGGGTTTTCCATCACGGATCGGGACAGTTGCGAAGGCTTGCGCGAAAGGCTTCGTCTAGGAAATTCCCGGACCTCGGACTGGAGCGGGCATGATTCGTCTTATCGGCTATTTCTTTGGTATCGGCACGACGCTGGCGCTTATCGTCGCCGCGGGCGTGGCGATATACATCAGCCATCTATCGAAAGACCTGCCCGACTACGAGGTTCTGGCCAAGTACGAGCCGCCGGTGACGACCCGCATCCATGCTTCCGACGGCTCGCTGATGGCCGAATATGCGCGCGAACGGCGGCTCTATCTGCCGATCCAGGCGGTTCCGGACCGGGTCAAGGCGGCGTTCCTGTCGGCCGAGGACAAGAATTTCTACAACCATCCCGGCATCGACATCACCGGGCTTGGCCGCGCCATCTACGTCAACCTGCAGAATCTGGGTTCGGGCAGGCGCCAGGTCGGCGCCTCGACCATCACCCAGCAGGTGGCGAAGAACTTCCTCTTGTCCTCGGACCAGACCTACGAGCGCAAGATCAAGGAGATGATCCTGGCCTTCCGCATCGAGCAGGCTTATTCGAAGGACCGCATCCTTGAGCTCTATCTCAACGAAATCTTCTTCGGTTTCGGCGCCTATGGCGTTGCGGGCGCGGCACTGACCTATTTCGACAAGTCGGTCAACGAACTCACCGTCGCGGAAGCCGCCTATCTGGCGTCGCTGCCGAAGGGGCCCAACAACTACCATCCCTTCAAGCATGCCGACCGCGCCATCGAGCGCCGCAACTGGGTCATCGACCAGATGGTCGAGAACGGCTACGTGACGCGCGAGGAAGGCGACAAGGCCAAGGCCGAGCCGCTCGGCGTGACTCCGCGCCGCAATGGCTCTTATTTGTTTGCGGGCGAATATTTCACCGAGGAAGTGCGCCGCCAGATCATCTCGCGCTATGGCGAGAACGCGCTCTATGAGGGCGGCCTTTCGGTGCGCACGACACTCGATCCGAAGATCCAGCTCATCGCCCGCAAGTCGATGCAGAACGGCTTGCTCAAATACGACACGCTGCGCGGCTATCGCGGACCGGTGACGCATATCGATGCTTCCGGCGACTGGGGCGTGGCGCTGGGCAACGTCAAGGGGCTGGAAGACGTGCCGGAATGGTCGCTTGCCGTCGTGCTCGACAGCTCGGCGACCGGCCTTTCCATCGGCCTGCAGCCGACGCGGCAGATTTCGGGCGATATCGTCAAGGAACGCATCGAAGGCGCCGTCAGCAAGGAAGACATGAGCTTTGCCATGCGCCATGTGGTCGATGGCAAGACCGTCAAGGCCAAGTCTCCGGCCGATGTACTGCAGCCCGGCGACGTCATCTTCGTGCAGAAGAACGAAGGGTCGGAAGCCGCCTACACGTTGCGCCAGGTGCCGGAAGTGGAGGGCGGCCTGATCGCCATGGATCCACATACCGGCCGCGTGCTGGCCATGGTCGGCGGCTTCTCCTATGCGCAGTCGGAGTTCAACCGCGCCACGCAGGCGATGCGCCAGCCGGGATCGTCCTTCAAGCCGATCGTCTATTCGGCCGCGCTCGACAATGGCTATACGCCGGCCTCGGTTATCATGGACGGACCGATCACCATCCAGAGCGGCAACACGACCTGGACGCCGAAGAACTATGACGGCACGGTGGCCGGCCCCGCGACCTTGCGCTCCGGTATCGAAAAGTCGCGCAATTTGATGACGGTGCGGCTCGCCAACGACATGGGAATGAAGCTGGTGGTGGAATATGCCGAGCGTTTCGGCGTCTACGACCATCTGGCGCCGTATCTGCCGATGGCGCTGGGTTCCGGCGAGACGACGGTGATGCGCATGGTGTCGGCCTATTCGATCATGGCCAATGGCGGCAAGTCGATCAAACCCTCGCTCATCGACCGCATCCAGGACCGCTACGGCAAGACCGTGTTCAAGCAGGACGAGCGCGGCTGCGAAGGTTGCAATGCGCCCGAATGGAACAACCAGCCCGAACCGGAACTGGTCGACAATTCCGAGCAGGTGCTCGATCCGATGACCGCCTACCAGATCACCTCGATGATGGAAGGCGTCGTCCAGCGCGGTACCGGCGCCACCATCGCCGAGCTTGGCCGCCACATCGCCGGCAAGACCGGAACGACCAATGACGAGAAGGACGCCTGGTTCATCGGCTATACGCCGAACCTCGTCGTCGGCCTTTACATGGGTTACGACACGCCGCGCGGTCTCGGCCATGGCGCCACTGGCGGCGGTCTGGCGGCACCTATCTTCAAGGACTTCATGCGCGTTGCGCTGGACGGCACGCCGAATGTCGACTTCAAGGTGCCGGAAGGCATGAACCTGGTCGCGATCAACCGCAAGACCGGCATGCGTGCCGCGTCGGGCGATCCCGGCACCATCATCGAAGCCTTCAAGCCTGGCACCGGCCCAGCCGACAGCTATTGGGTGATCGGCATGGGCGCCGACGGGTCCAACGGCGCCGGCGGACCGCTATCGCCGCAGGCTACGGAAGCCATCCAGGCACCCGGCGGCGGACTCTACTGACGACCTGATTTTTTACGTCGAGTGGGCTGGCTTGTTGAGCCGGCCCATTTCGCTTTACAGGCAGCAATGCCGTGCCTATGTATCGCGCCGACCCAAGCGCCACTTCAAAAACAGGACAGAACAACCAGCCATGCGCGCGGAAACGCAGAATATTGTCGACGAGATCAGGCAGGCGATCACCCTGCTGAGGAGGCATCTTTGACTGGGATCAGGCTATAAAGCGGCTTGAATACCTGAACGTGCGCGCCGAGGATTCCAGCCTCTGGAATGATCCGCTGGAAGCGCAAAAGCTGATGCGCGAGCGCCAGGGCCTCGAAGACGGGATCGCCGGCGTCAAAAGCCTGACTCAGGCGCTGGAAGACAATATCGGCCTGATCGAACTGGGTGAGGAAGAGGGCGACCAGAGCGTGATCGCCGAGGCGGAAGCAGCCCTCCGCTCGATGCAGGGCGAGGCCAAGGCCCGCCAGGTCGAGACGCTGCTGTCGGGCGAGGCCGACGCCAACGACACCTATCTCGAAGTCCATGCCGGCGCCGGCGGCACCGAGAGCCAGGACTGGGCCTCGATGCTTCTGCGCATGTACACGCGCTGGGCCGAGCGTCGCCGTTTCAAGGTCGAAGTGCTGGAAGTCCATGACGGCGAAGAGGCCGGCATCAAGTCCGCCACGCTTCTGATCAAGGGCCACAATGCCTATGGCTGGCTGAAGACGGAGTCGGGCGTTCATCGCCTGGTCCGCATTTCACCCTATGACAGCAATGCGCGCCGCCACACGTCCTTCTCCAGCGTCTGGGTCTACCCGGTCGTTGATGACAGGATCGAGATCGACGTCTCGGAATCCGATGTACGCATCGACACCTACCGCTCATCCGGTTCGGGCGGCCAGCACGTCAACACCACGGACTCGGCGGTTCGCATCACCCATATCGCCACCGGCATCGCGGTTGCCTGCCAGGCCGAACGCTCGCAGCACAAGAACAAGGCGAAGGCCTGGGAAATGCTGCGCTCGCGCCTTTACGAGGAAGAGCTGAAGAAGCGCGAAGCGGTGGCGAATGCCACAGAAGCGTCGAAGAGCGACATCGGCTGGGGTCACCAGATTCGTTCCTATGTGCTGCAGCCCTACCAGTTGGTGAAGGACCTGCGCACCGGCGTCGAGAGCACCAGCCCGTCGAGCGTGCTCGACGGCGACCTCGACGACTTCATGGAAGCCTCGTTGTCGCAGCGCATCGAGGGCGGTGCCGGTGAAGCCGTGGCCGACCTCGACTAGGATATGTCCATATTCAGGTGAGGCCGGGCTGCGAATGGCTGATTCCTGCGCTTCCGCCACTCTCGACTCGGCCGACTTGAATCAGAAGGATCCCTGGGAGGGGGAGCGAAGGAGGAACCATGAGTCGCAGGCTCACCGGCAAATGCTTTTGCGGCGCGGTCCAGTATGAAGTGGCGGACGAGTTCGTCTATGCCGCCAACTGCCATTGTTCAAACTGCCGGCGCACCACAGGTTCCGCCTTCAAGCCTTTCGCCGGCATCGAGCGCGAGAAACTTGCCCTTGCCGAAGGGCATCACGGGCTCATCCATTTCGGCGATGACAGCGGCCACGATGCGCATTGCAGCCGCTGCGGCTCGTTGCTGTATTCGCTGGTCCGCGACGGCGCCTATGTCCACGTCGCCATGGGCACGCTGGTCGACGATCCAACGATCCGGCCGACCGCGCACATCTTCGTCGGCTCCAAGGCGCCATGGTTCACCATCGCCGACGACTTGCCGCAATATGAAGGGCATGTGATCGCCGGTCCAGGCGACGTATAGGCTGGAACCACATACGGCCAATCCCGTTGTTTCGTTGCCCGTCTGCCGGGAGTTGAGCCTGGCCTTGGATCTCGTCAGCGGTTGCAGATAGCGGCGTAGATGTGCGGCCTCGCGCAGCAACTTCTTGCGCCGGCCAAGGAATCAGCCCAGCATCCGAGGGCTGGAAGAGAAAAAGCATTTATGGCCGGACGCGGCATATCTGCGACCTGACGATCCGGCCACTGGGAAGACACGTTCCGGGAACGGGCAAGCGAAACGCTTGATGCTCGTTTGAAAGGAACGCTTCCATGTCTGCTGCCACTCTCCGATCGGCTAGAGCCGTTCAACCGGCTGGCCGACTCCTGTTTTCCTTGTTCGTCACCCCGATCTTTGCAATCGCGATGCTTGCTATGGCGGTGCTGACGGCACCCGCCTTCGCACATGACGCCAAGCCCACGGCGGCGAAGCCGCAAGGCTGGAGTTATCCCTTCGCCTGCTGCGCAAACTACGACTGCCGCACCACCCACACCGGCGAGGTGCTGGAAAAGCCGGAGGGCTATGTCATCGCCGGAACGGGGGAGGTCGTTCCGATGAGCGACAAGCGGGTCAAGGACTCACCCGACGGCGATTTCCACTGGTGCGCGCACCAGGCCGGCCTCGACGCAGGCAAGACGATCTGCCTGTTCGTGCCACCGCGTTCCTACTGAGTTCTGTTGGCAGTTCTCATCGGAAGGCCGGCCTTGGTGCTGAAGGCGCTTGCGTCAGACGGAAGCAGCGAGTGCTGAGGCGAAGTCGCGATACGGGCGCAGTGGGCGACCCAGAAGTGCCGTCAGGCGCTCGACGTCGCCGGCCTCGGGCAGCATCCCGTCGGTGAAGAAGCGCTCGCCCATCAGGCGCATGTCGTAGGCCATCCAGGCGGGCAGGAACTGCTTGAGATTTTGCTCAAAACCCTCCGTATTGTCGCCGCTGTAGCTGATCGGGCGGGCGAGTACGTCTGACCAGATTGCGGCAATGTCCGTCCCGGTCAGTGTCTGCGGACCGACGAGGTTGATCCGCTCGAACGCAAGCGGCTCCTTCGACCGTTCGCGACGCAGCAGCTCAAGGGCGGCGATCTCGGCGATATCGCGGGCGTCGATCATGGCGAGGCCCTTGGGGCCGATCGGCATTGGGTAGGTGCCGTAGCCGGTGATGACGTCTTCGACCGTCAGATCGTTCTGGATGAAGTAGGCCGGGCGCAAGATCGTAGCTTTGAAGTCCATCTGCTCGATCATTCGCTCGACGCCGAACTTACCCGCGAAATGCGGCACGTTCACATAGACGTCAGCGTGGATCACCGAGAGATAGACGATCCGCTCGATGCCGGCCGATCGGGCGACATTCAAGGCGATCAAAGCCTGGGTGAATTCGTCCGGCACCACGGCGTTCAAGAGGAACAGCGTGGAAACGCCAGACATGGCTTTGCGCAGCGAATCGACATCGAGAAAGTCGCCTTGCACGACGGATACGCCTGCCGGAAAACTGGCTTTCGACGGATCGCGCACGAGAGCACGCACATCGGCGCCGCGCTTGGCGAGCTGTTCGACGACTTGGCGGCCGATATTGCCGGTGGCGCCGGTAACGAGAATGGTCATGGAATTTCTCCTGTTGGGTTGCTTGACAGCCCCAATATGTGTGGCTCACAAAGAGCCCAGTAGACGGCAATTTTAGACACGTCGTCTCACCGATGGGACAGTCATGGATCTTTTAGCCCTTGCCGATTTTAACCTCGTGGCTCGCCATGGCGGCTTCGGCAAAGCGGCAAGGTCCACCGGCCGGCCCAAGGCAACGTTGTCCCGGCGCGTTGGCGAATTGGAAAGCAGTCTCGATCTGCGTCTGTTCGAACGGGGTGCGCGTAACCTGAAGCTGACCGAAGAAGGACGGGCGCTCTTCGAGCGGACGGGGGCGTTGCTTGCCGAGCTGGACGAAACGGCATCGGCGATTGCCTCGGGCGGTCAGAGACCCAAGGGCAGATTGCGGATCAGCGCGCCTTTGCATTTTTCGCAGACTGCAATGGGGAGGATCGCTGCGGGATTTGCCCTGAGGTATCCTGAGGTGAGGCTTGAAGTGACCACCGAAGACCGGCATGTCGATATGATCGAGGAAGGCTACGACCTGGTAATCCGGGTCAATCCGGATCCCGATGAAAGCCTGGTCGGACGGGCGTTTCTCCGCGACCGCCTGGTCGTTGTGGCGAGCCCGGACCTTCCTCGCCCGGCCGATGGGCTCGCCGCTCCTGGCGTTGCGCGCGGGACAGGCGAGCGGCAAACATGGCAGGTGAAGACACCAGGTGGCCGGGCAACACTTAGAATCGAGCCGGTCCTCGCCTTGTCGACGCTCATCATGGTCCGGGATGCGGTGCGAGCCGGCATCGGCGCAGGACGGCTTCCCATTTCGTTGGTGGCCCACGACCTGGCTGACGGCACACTGGTGAATTGGGGGGATATCGACGGCCCGGAGATCTCTCTATGGACGCTCTACCCGTCGCGGCGGCTGCTCAGCGCGCGCGTGTCGGCGTTCCTGGATTTTCTGAAACAGGCTTTCCCAAACGGGACGCCGGACGAACTGGCCGCCTATATCGGCAGGTGACGACGATTGGGAGGTGACGACGGGGCCTGCTTCAGCCAGAGCGCCGCTCGGCTCGATCGACCGGAGCCTGCTGACAGATAGTTGTCAGGAGCCTTCCTTTATGGTGCCTTGCCGCATGGGTGGCGAGCAACGGAGAGGAAAGCTTTTCATGACCATCAAGGCCAGCTGTCATTGCAAGGCGACGACGTTCGAGGTCTCGCAGGCGCCCGAGACGGTAACACAATGCACCTGCTCGTTCTGCTCCAAGCGCGGTTCGCTGTGGGCTTACTACGTTCCGTCGCAATTCAAGCTCACCAGCTCGCCGGAAAACGTTTCCTTCTATCAATGGGGATCGAAGACCGTCAAACACGGGTTTTGCGCCATTTGCGGCTGCGGCACCTTCACCGAAACGCCGGACTGGTCAACCGGCAAACCGGACTTCGACAATCCCAAGATATCAGTCAATTCGCGGCTGTTCGACGATTTCGACCTCGATAAGGTCGAGGTGGTCGTCATTGACGGCAAGAACCTCTGGTAGGCCAGCACCAGCCACCGAAGCGGAAGAGTGGCGCGAGCGGGGAAAAGCCGCTTTCGTCGCTCGGTTTTTCGCCGCATTTCATGTTACAAGACCGGAGAAGGGCTTATATGCGCGAGCGCAAAGGCCGCGCTTTGGAGAGGGACGATTCTATGAAAAAGACTGTGCTCGTCGCCGTTGCGACGGCTGTGCTGGTGAGTGCCTGCACCACGACCGATCCGTACACCGGCGAGCAGAAGGTTTCGAACACCGCAGCCGGCGCCGGCCTTGGTGCCCTGGCGGGCGCGGGCCTCGGCCTGCTTGCCGGCGGCAATGACCGCCGCAACGCGCTGATCGGCGCCGGTATCGGCGCGCTGGCCGGCGGCGCCATCGGCGCGACCATGGACCAGAACGAGGCTGAACTGCGCCGCCAGCTCGAAGGCACCGGCGTCAGCGTCACCCGCACCGGCGACCAGATCATCCTCAACATGCCGTCCGACATTACTTTCAACGTCGACCAGGATGCGGTGAAGCCTGGCTTCTACCAGGTGCTGAACTCGGTTGCGCTGGTGCTGAAGAAGTTCAAGCAGACCACGGTCGACGTGTTCGGCCACACCGATTCGACCGGCGGCGACGAACACAATTTCGATCTGTCGCAGCGCCGTGCATTGGCGGTCGCCAACTATCTCTCGGGCCAAGGTGTCGATTCGCGCCGCTTCGCCGTCACCGGTTTCGGCAAGACCCGTCCGATCGCGTCCAATGGAACGGCGGCCGGCCGTGCGCAGAACCGGCGCGTCGAGATCCAGCTTTCGCCGCTGACCTGATCAGGTCGGCATCGAAATGCGAAGGCGGCCCCGCAAGGGCCGCTTTCTTTTTGGGCTCCTGTGGTCCGCCAAAAGGTCTAATGCATTAGAGATTTCTAATAATCCCTTTCCGGAGACCTTGGAAGGGATTAGCATTGGTGCGGTTCCAGAGGGGATGGGGCGATACAAACGGCCGCGCAGTCACTTAGTCGGCCCCGGTCCTGCACGGCCAGATAAGGAAATCTGGGAGGAATGCATGACAAGAACAGCTCGTCTTGGGCGTTGCGGCGTCCTCATTTTGACAGGTCTGGTCTCAGCTTGGTGCGCAGCCGCCACGGCTCGAGCCGAGGACGCCAACAAAGCCGACATCGAAGCGTTGAAGAAATCGCTCGCCAAATATGAAGACTACACGGTCGCCGTCCGCGACCTTTATCTGTCGACTGTCGGGTGCGTCTATTACAGCGGGGACAGGATCGAGGGCGCAATGGACTATCCGAAGGGCGCTATGGGCATCCATTTCGTCAACGTCCCGAGTGTCGGTCAGAAACTCGATCCGATGCGCCCCAATGTGCTGATCTACGAGCCGACCAAGAAAGGCTTGAAATTGGTTGGCGTGGAATGGCTGATGCCCCTGACGCCAGACACCAAGGAACCTCCAAAACTATTTGGCCAGACCTTCATGGGACCGATGGAAGGGCACTATCCGCTCATTCCGAGGGAGTTCGTCCACTACGACCTTCATGCCTGGCTGTTCAGAGACAATCCGAACGGCATGTTCAGTCCGACCAACCCGAACGTGAAATGCAGCAAGGCAGAGTTTCCGATGCTGGAAAAACCGACCAAGATGATGCCCGGCCCGATGTGACGGACGGGCCAGGATAGGAGCTTGCCAAGAGTGCAAGCCGGCCGGCTGCCATTTGAGGGCGCTCGGGATCAGGCTCGGAGGACGATCGGCATGAGGGCTGGCGCGCATGAAGGCTGCCCGCATGAAGACAGGTATCTGGTCGCGGAACCCGACAATGGCGCTGCGAGCCGTCAGTCGAAGGTAGAAGCGGCCCGCAAGGGCCGTTTTGCTTGGCATATCGGCCCCTGTAATCAAGGCCTACGAGGTCGGCTGATCGACAATTGCCGCAACGATACGGCGCACGATCGGCAAGACCAGCAGCAGACTTGGAAAGCCCACTAGCCATGATGCTCCCCATGCATACGGCCAGGTCGCCACGAAACCGGTTGTCCAGCCCGCATTGATCAGCGTCGCTACCGCGGAAACAATGCACGACATCAGGATGGAAAGTACGAAGGGCATTACCAGCGCATTGTAGGAGGACGGTAGCTTCCTCGATTTCAAAACCTTGTGGGATGACGGTCGCATCACCTATCTCCTTCTCGAAAGTGGAAGTATGCGCGGCTGGGCGCAGTCAGGCGGCCTGCGCCATTTGTGGGCAAGGTTTCGAATAAAGCCGCGCAACGAACGCGGTTCGCGGCCCAGGGCGGCGCGCAATGTCAGACTGTTCCCACCAAGGCCATAGTGGGCGTAGTGGGCGTATATTTTGGCCAGCACCTGCATTTGGCGCTCATTGTAGGGAAGGCGTGCCTCGGCCGCCCACTCGCCAAATGTCGGCTCACCAGAAGAGATGGGTCGGCCAAGTTCCTCACTCATCATCGCAACGATGTCTTCCCGGCTGTGCATGCCGTCAGCGCACAGATCGAGGGTCGCGTAGGACAATCGCGCTTCGGTTAGGGCGATCGCCGCCACCTCAGCGACATCGCGGTAGTCGACGCGGGCCAGCTTCGCCGTCTTTGGAAACGGTTCCGAGAAAACACCATGTTCAACGACGGACGGCCAGGCCGCTGCGAGGTTCTGCATGAAATTGGCAGGGTGCAGAATCGTATATTCCATCGTTGTCGAGTAGAGAGCAGCCTCGACAGGCACCTTGCTGGCATGGTTCTTCAGTCGCGTATTGGTAGGCTGGATCACCGACGAGAAGACGAACTTTCGAACTCCTGCTCGTGTGGCGGCCTCAACCATGGCGACGCCCATGGCTGCTTCATCGGGAGCAAAAGCCGGCCCAATGTGAAAGACGCCGTCGACGCCCTCGACCGCCCTTTCGAGGCTCTGACGATTTCGCAAATCTCCTGTCGCAACCTCGGATGCCCCTAGCTTCCGGGCCTTTTCGGCATTCGCAGGGTCGCGAACGAGCGCTCGAACATTGGCATTGCGTCGGACAAGTTCAGGCACGACAAGTCCCGCAACTCGGCCTGTGGCACCAACGACCAGAACAGTTGGATTGGCTACTTGCATGACGATTCCCTTCCATCAAGCCTGTCCTCGCGGGACAACTTGCAGAGAGGTACGACGTCGCAATTGTCGTTACAATTACCCGTTTTTGCGATATATTATGTCGAAGATCGGGAGAATACATGAGCCGGATGGACGATTTCGAGGCTTTCATCGCGATCGTCGAGCATGGAAGTCTGACGACTGCCGCACATCGGCTGAACCGCTCGCTGCAGTCGGTCAGCCGGTCCCTGGCGGCACTGGAGGAATCAGTCGGCGTCGAGCTGATCCACAGGACAACGCGTCGCTCGACACCGAGTGAAGTCGGAGCAGCCTTTTTCAACCGGATCAAACCCGCGGTCGACGAAATAAACGACGCAAGACTTCAGGCGATCAATCAACGATCGGAGCCGGCAGGCGTCCTGCGCATCGGGGCGCCGGTTCTGTTTGGCCCGAACGTCCTGATGCCTGTCATCGCCGAATACATGCGGACATTTCCCCGGGTCGAGGTCGATCTTCAACTTTCCGATGGATTTGCCGATCTTGGCGCCGAAGGTCTCGACCTGGCAATACGCATCGGCGATTTGCCGGATTCCAACTTGAAAGCCAAACGCCTGGGGGCGTTGCGGCGCGTTGTGTTCGGCGCGCCTTCCTATTTCGCGCGGTGTGGCCGGCCGGCCCATCCCTTCCAGCTGAGTGAGCACAGTTGCATAATCAGAACCGCTAACGAGCGTCCAGGTGAATGGACGTTTCAGATCGACGGGAAACCCCGGACCGTGAAGGTCGCAGGCGCTTTTCGCTCCAATCTGATGACCTCGGTCTATGCCGCCGCAATCCACGGACTGGGTTTGGGCTTCTCGCCTCTGTGGCAGATAAGACATTTGGTCGACGACGGTCTCGTCGAACTGGTTTTGACGGAATTCGAGCCGGCACCGGTGCCGATCCATGCCTTGTGGCAGGAAGGCCGGTCATCTTCGGCCAAGGTTCGGGCGTTTCTGGATTTATTGGCATCCCGCCTGGAACTGAAAAGCCTGTAACATCGACGGGCTATTTAAGCCTCCAGACCGGAAGCGATCGGGTAGATCGAGCCTGTTTTGCGGTTACCGCGCATGGCGCCGATCCTGGAGCGGGCTCCAGATCTCACATCCCCGTCGCGTCCAGGCAAGCCGCGCGTCCTCGGGACGCCGCGGCTCATGGGATCAGACCTTGGCGACGATCTTCATGAAGGCCGGCATGTCGTCGCCGAAGCCGACGGTGCCGTCATTGTCTTCACCGCGGTTGTTGCCGCGGGCAGGGCGGCTGTTGCTGGCGCGCTGCGGACGTG
This sequence comes from Mesorhizobium sp. M0292, assembly GCF_040321695.1. Lineage (NCBI taxonomy): Bacteria > Pseudomonadati > Pseudomonadota > Alphaproteobacteria > Hyphomicrobiales > Phyllobacteriaceae > Mesorhizobium > Mesorhizobium sp. M0292. The sequence continues at coordinate 52,366 of NZ_JAMYSB010000006.1, read as the reverse complement.
TATCACCGCGTTCCGGGGCGCGGTTCTCGTTGTTGCGATCGGAGACCTTGCGGTCGCTGTTTTCGGAGCGGATCGCTTCCTTGCGCTGATGCCGTTCGCCGATGTCGGCGACCGCGGCCTCGGCTACCACCGGCTGTTCCTCGCGCGCGGCATCTGCCGCCGGCGCGTCGTCGCTGCGCTTGGCATGGCGTTCGCGCGGCTTGCGCTCGCCACCGTCCTTGCGATCATGGGGCTTGCGGTCCTCGTCCTTGCGGCCGGCGCGGCGCGGAGCGCCACGGCCACGGCGGGGCGCTTCGTCCTCGCCGCCTTCGCTGGCGACCACGGTCGACAGGTCGCCGTCATGCCACTCGATCTTGTTGCCGATCAGCCGCTCGATGGCGTCGATGTATTTGGTGTCGGACTTGGTGGCGATGGTGAAGGATTTGCCCGAGCGTCCGGCGCGGCCGGTGCGGCCGATGCGGTGGACATAGTCTTCGGCGTGGATCGGCACGTCGTAGTTGAAGACGTGGCTGACGTCGGGAATGTCGAGGCCGCGCGCGGCGACGTCGGACGCCACGAGATAGCGCAATTTGCCATCGCGGAAATTGGCCAGCATCTGCATGCGGGCGCGCTGGTCCATGTCGCCATGCAGGGCGCCAGCGTCGAAGTCATACTTCAACAGCGAGCGGAACAGCTCCGCTACCTCGACCTTGCGGTTGCAGAAAATGATAGCGTTCTTCAGCTCGGCGTCTTCGGCCTTTATCAGATTGCGTAGCGTCTCGCGCTTGTCCCACGGCTTGGAGCCGGACTTGACCAGGCGCTGGATGATGTTGGTGGCAGCGGATGCCGCCTTGGACACCTCGACGCGCACCGGCGCATGCAGGAATTTCTCGGTGAGCTTGGTGATCTCCGGCGGCATGGTCGCTGAGAAGAACAGCGTCTGCCTGGTGAACGGGATCATCTCGCAGATGCGCTCGATGTCGGGGATGAAGCCCATGTCCAGCATGCGGTCGGCCTCGTCGATGACGAGGATCTCGACGCCGTTGAGCAACAGCTTGCCGCGCTCGCGGTGATCGAGCAGACGGCCGGGCGTGGCGATCAGCACGTCGGCGCCGCGCTCCAGCTTCTTGTCCTGCTCGTCGAAGGAGACGCCGCCGATCAGCAGCGCGATGTTGAGCTTGTGGTTCTTGCCGTATCTGATGAAATTCTCTTCGACCTGCGCGGCGAGCTCGCGCGTCGGCTCGAGGATCAGCGTGCGCGGCATGCGGGCACGGGCCCTGCCTTTTTCGAGGCGGGTCAGCATCGGCAGCACGAAGGAAGCCGTCTTGCCGGTGCCGGTCTGTGCTATGCCCAGAATATCCTTGCCGAGCAAGGCATGCGGGATCGCGCCAGCCTGGATCGGCGTCGGCACGGTGTAGCCCGCATCGGTGACTGCGGAAAGGACCTTGGGCGACAGGCCGAGGTCTGAAAAGGTCAACGCTTCTAGAGCGGTCGTGGTGTCTGAGGACAAGAGTTGCTGTCTTTGGCTGGTTCGGGGAAGCGCAACGGCATCCGTCGCGGCAAGCACAGCGTGCCTGCAAGATTGGTATTGCGATTAGGCGCAAGCCCGCGATTTGTCAACAGAAACGGGCGGGATTGGCACGATTGTGAAAAGGTAAGCTTAATCGCGATGCTTAATTAGGTAGTCACTCTTTGCGCCGGCTCAATAGCGAAACTGCTCGGCGAGAATGCGTTCGTTCCACGAATGGTTGGGATCAAACAGCAGCGTTGCCGTCGCAGTCGGCGATTCGCGGACCGTTACGGAAGCCACCGCCTTGACCTCGGTGTGATCGGCGGCGGTGTTCACCGGGCGCTTTTCCGACTCCAGAATATCGAAGCGTACGGTCGCCTTGTTTGACAACAAGGCACCCCGCCAACGGCGCGGCCGGAACGGGCTGACCGGGGTCAGCGCGAGCAACGGCGCATCCAGCGGCAGGATCGGCCCGTGCGCCGAAAGATTGTACGCGGTGGAGCCGGCCGGCGTCGCGATCATCACGCCGTCGCAGTTCAGTTCCTCGATGCGGACCTGGTCGTCGACGGTGATGCGGATCTTTGCCGTCTGGTAGGACTGACGCCACAGCGCCACCTCGTTGATGGCGAGTGCCGAAACCGTCTCGCCCTCATGCGTCAACGCCAGCATTTCCAGCGGGCGGATCGTTTCGGCGACGGCGGCCGCGATGCGCTCGGTGAGGCCCCCGACGCGGTACTCGTTCATCAGGAAGCCGATGGTGCCACGGTTCATGCCGTAGACCTTCTTTCCCGTGCTCATCGTGTCGCGCAAGGTCTGCAGCAGGAAGCCGTCGCCACCCAGCGCCACCACCACCTGGGCGTCGTCGAAGGATGCCTGGCCATAGCGGGCCGACAGGCTCTCCATCGCCGCCTTGGCATCGGCAGTGTCGGAGGAGACGAAGGCGAGATTGGCTTTGCTCATGACATTCCGATGGCGGTCGGCCGATGGCGGTCGGCGGCGGTTGCGTGGGGTAGCATGGGCAAGCGCATCTGCAAAGGGAGGCATCGTCCGGCGCAGTTGCGGCCGCGGCGAAACGAAATCGGCGGCTCGCGCTTCATGTCGCCGGAACGGCGAATGTGATGGTTAAGAGCGAGCTTAAACACTCGTAAAGCCTGATCGATCATGTTAGCCGACAGAGGATGGGTGGCTGGGGGGCTAGCCAGTCGAGACCTGTCTATTGCCGGTGACACGCCTGATTATCGTCTTCCTGATGCTGGGAAGTTTCGCCCTTCTCTTTGCTGAGCTTGTTCGGCAGTCCGAAGACATGAGCTCCAGGCCGATGGCCTCACGCTGCGGCGGCGCCGGCGTGCCATGCCCGCAAAACGCGTTGTAGGCTGAAGCCAATCCACCAACGACGATCCATCGCTCACTGCGCGACAATCCGCAGATTGGCGTTGCCGTAGAATGTGTAGGCGAGATAGGTCGGATCGCCGGTCTGGTAGAATTCTCTGCGCACATCCTGCAGGATCTCGGCCAGATAGACCGGCCCGTCCTTGATCCGCGTGCTGATGCCGCCATAGAAACCGGTCGAGAAGGCCGCTGCCGCGCGGTCGGTCAGTGGCCACATGCCGCCGATGAAGCCGGAAGCGCCGCCCGCCAGCACTGCCGGACCCCAGCCCTGCACGAAGCCGCCGAGCATCTGCGAACGGCCGGTGTCGCAGGCGTTGAAAAAGTAGAACGGATTGCCCTTGCCATGCGCGGCCGCGACCAGCGCGGCCCATGTATCGGGGTCGAGCGACTGGTCGACGAGATCGATGGCAAAGACCGGCCGGCCACTGCTCAGCTGGTTGACCTCGCCATGACCGGAGAAATGAATGAAACCGGTCGAGACTTCACCGACCAGTTTCTCGAAAGAGGTGAAATCGCCATCGAAGCGGCGGTAGCCGTAAAGCTTGCTCAGCGCCGCGATCTCGTCCTGCTGAAAGCGCAGCGAGCGCTTGTCGAGATAGGAGGGCGCGACGGCCGCGACGCCGGTGAAGGTCATGCGGTCGAGCGGGTTGTCGACCTGTGAGGCACTGCTGCGCGGAGCCCAGCGCGCCAGCCGGTAGCCCATGCCGAGAAAACCGTCGGCGACGGCGCCGTCGGCGCTGCGCGGGCGGATCAATTCCCAGGGCAGCGTCGGGCTGTTCGAGGTGATCTGGATCGAATGGAGTTCGCCTTTGCCGCGCAGCGACCAGAACACGTCCTTGAACGGTTTCGGCACATAGTCGCGGTAGAGCGCATCGCCAAAACCTTCGGCGGCGAGCGTGACAAAGCGCTTTTGCGCCCCCGTATCGCTGCTTGCGGCAGGCTGCTGCAGCGAAACGGCGCCGCGCAGGCTCAATCCGAGCTGCAGCAGGCGGCGGTATTCGGAGTCCAGCCATGCCGTCATCTCAGGTGGCGTCGAGAACGTATCGGTCACCGGACCGGCCAGATGCGGCGAATGGATGATGATCTGCCCCGAACCCAGCCCGCTCGGATCGTCATAGAGGATGGTCACGTCGAGATCGGGGACGTCATCGCCGGCTGCGCCGCCGAGCGTCACATTGCCAGTTACCGCCGGCTGCGGCGCCGCTGCGGCCAGCATCAGCATGGCAGGTGCTGCGGAGCGTTCGGCTGTGGCGCTCAGAGCGGCTGCCTCGACAGGCGCGGTGCGGCGAATGATAACCGACCGCGATGCCGATCCCAGGAACCTCCCGGCGCTGTAGATGCGCGCGATGAACTGGGCCGGCTTGCTGTCCTTGGCGATCGGCCGCGCCTTGACGTCGAAGCGGACGAAGTCGCTGTCGCCCTGGCGGTAGAGCGTCGTCCGTCGGCTCCATTTGCCGCCGTCAGCGAGATCGAAGCCGGAGGCGAACAGATCGATATCGATCGGCCATTGCTCGGTTCCCGCCGGCATCGCCATGGCCAGGGCGCCATCTTCCGTCACCGACGAGCCCGGCGCTGCCTTCACCTTCACTTCGGGCGTGAATTGCTCTTCGGTAAGGGCGATCGAAACGGTCACCGTCTCGCCGGCGACAATCTCATCCGGCGCATCGATGGTTGGATGGCGCACCACCTCGACAGCGCCCGTCTCGGGTTGTGGAAGGGCGCCGCCGGAAGGAGGGCTTTGCGCCTGGTCGATGGGCGGCGGCGCTGGTTTCGGTGGCGCCTGCGCCTCCGGCGGACTTTCGGCGCCGGTCGCGGGTGGCGGGGCCGATGTCATGCCGTCCTCAGGGGGGATCCCTGCCTTATCGGGGGGCGGTTCGGCGCCGGTGGCTCCGCCATCCTGCGGATAGGTCCCGCCGAGATTGTTCTGGGCAGCGGCCGCAGCTGCGTCTTCAAGACGTTGCTTTTCCTCTTCGTATCGTTGCCGAGCCTGCTCTTCCTGCAATTGGCGCTGCTGTTCCTGGCGTTTGTATTCCTCGTAGAGCGCCGCCTCCTTGGCGCTGTCGCCCATCGCGGCATCGGGACTGCCGGAGCCCGGTGCAACGTCCATGGGGTAGGGCTCCTGACCGCTGCCATCGGCGTAGTCGCTGCCGTCAGGCTCCCAACCGCCACTCCCGGAGATGTAGCCGCCGCTCGCCATCGCCGGCGGTGCCGGTTCCGGCACAAGCGGCAGCGCCGGTGCCGCGCCGGCCACCTGGTCCGGCGTCAGCACAAAGGCAGCGTCTGCCGAGCGGCCATATGCCATCCATGGCCACTGGGCGCCTGACGTTTTGTCGATAGTGGTTTGCCTGACCGAGGCGAGGATGATGGCTATGTCCGCGCCGCGCTTGACCAGCGCAGCGGTGAGCGCATCGGCAAATACGGTGACGGGGCGGGCTTCGTCCAGTGCAACGGTTCCGGGTTTGGCCGACAGAGCGACGATGGCGTGGGTGAGGGGATCGACCGCCGCCAGACCCTGCATCACGCCGGAAGTAGGGTTGTGGCCATCGCCGGGATTGTCGAGCAGAACCACCTTCAATGTCGGGGTTGCCTCGAGCGCCTGCATGAACAGATCGAGGGGCAATGCCGTCTGGTCGACCGTTTCCTTTGAATCGATCCGGGTGCCGCGCGTCAGTAAATAGTTCCTGCCGTTGGCCTGCGCGGTGTGGCCGACATAGTAGAAGATGCCGACGGAGTCCGGTTTGGCCAGGGATTGGGCGAAATCATGCATGGCGCGCGCGACATCGGCGCGGTCGCCATCCGACACCTGCCGGACGGTGAAGCCAAGCGATCGTAGTGTCGCTGCAACGAGTTCGGCACTGAGGTCGGCGTTGGCGATTGCCGGTGAGCCCTCAGAGGCCGGATTGGCGACAACCAGCGCTATCCGCTCTTCGCCGCGCGCAGCGGAGAAGAGCGCCATGGTCATCAGCAGCACGACCGCCAGAAAAAGGCGCATGACCGTGATCCAAGCCCTGCAGGCTGCGGCGCTCACGCCACGGCTTGCCCCAATTCATCAATGGCCCAACCTTGACCATATCATGTCGGCTTCGCCGGCGCACTGCCGGTGCCGATGATGCAGTTGTGTCGCTAAAAGATATTGACTGTATGTTTAGTAATTAATACCGTTGCCAGACATACCGAGTTGGTCAGCCGGCATTCGCCGGTGAATGATCACCAGGACGAAGGGAACTTAGGGACTCGAGGCGCAATCCCGCCGGTCCCAACAATGGGAGACACAAGCATGCAGTTGAAATCGACCGCGACGGCGCTCGGCCTGTCGCTGCTGGCGATGACCGGCATTGCCCGCGCCGAGGGCGAACTCCAAATCTACAATTGGGGCAACTACACCAGCCCGGACCTGATCAAGAAGTTCGAGGAAACCTACAAGGTCAAGGTTACCGTCACCGACTACGATTCCAACGATACGGCTCTGGCCAAGGTCCGCCAGGGCGCTTCCGGCTATGACATCGTCGTTCCATCGGCCAGCGTGATGCCGATCTGGATCAGCGAAGGCCTGCTCTTGGAAACCGATCCCAACACGATGGAGAACTTTAGAAACGTCGATCCGAGATGGGTCGACGTGCCGTTCGACCCCGGCCGCAAATATTCGGTGCCGTGGCAATGGGGCACGACCGGCATCTCGGTCAACAAATCGGTCTATGCGGGCGATCCGAACACCTCGGCGATTTTCCTCGATCCGCCGCCGGAACTCGTGGGCAAGATCAATGTCGTGCCCGAAATGGGAGACATCATGTTCCTCGCCATCGCCTATGAGGGTGGCAAGTACTGCACCGACGACAAGGTGCTTTTGAAGAAGGTGCATGACAAGCTCATCGAGGCGAAAGCGAAATGGCTGTCGCTCGATTACGCTGCCGTCGACGGTCTCGGCAGGGGCGACATTGCCGCCGGCGTCAACTGGAACGGCATATCGCTGCGCGAGCGGCTGGAGAACGACAAGATCGTCTACGGCTATCCCAAGGAGGGCTTTCCAATCTGGATGGACAATGTCGCGGTGCTCAAGGATGCCAAGAACGTCGAGAACGCCAAGCTCTTCCAGAATTTCATCATGGACCCGAGGAATGCAGCGATGATCTCGGCCTTCGCGCACTACGCCAACGGCATCAAGGGCTCCGAGCCCTTCCTGCCGGCCGATATGAAGGGCGCGCCCGAAGTGGATGTTCCGGCCGAATTTGCCGACAAGGGCCAATTCATGCCGGCCTGTCCCGCAGACGTCCAGGCGCTCTACACCAGGATCTGGACCGATCTGCAGAAATAGCGGCCCCGCCAGCCGAAGCTGACCACCAAACATCGGGCCGCGGATCGCGGCCCTGCCATCGCCAATGCCAGATGCCGTAAAGCAGCCGCGGGAGATTTTTTATGTCCGATCTCGACCTTTGCTACATGCCGGCCAGCGAGGCGTTGCGGCTGTTCAAGGCGAAGAAACTGTCGCCTGTGGAACTGATGCAGGCCACCATCCGCCGCGCCGAGGCGACCAAGGCGACGATCAATTGCCTTACCTTCACGCATTTCGACGAGGCGATGGCTCTCGCCGGAAAAGCCGAGGCGAAATACACCAAGGGCGCCAGAACCGGCGCGCTCGAGGGCTTGCCGATCGGCATCAAGGATGAGAGTTACATCAAGGGCAAGCCGACATCGCATGGCTCGCTGCTGTCGAAGGATGCCATTGGCGGCCATACCTCGACGATGAACGAGCGTGTCATGAAGGCGGGTGGTATCGTGCACGCCCGCACCGCGACGCCCGAATTCAGCTGCGCCGGCTATACCTGGTCGAAGCGCTGGGGCGTCACGCGCAACCCCTGGAATCCGGATTTTACGCCGGGCGGCTCGTCGGGTGGTTCGGCGGCAACGCTGGCCTCCGGCACGTCGTCGATCGCAACCGGCTCGGACATAGCGGGCTCAATCCGCATCCCTGCCTCGGCCTGCGGCCTGGTCGGCTTCAAGCCGCCTTACGGCCGCAATCCCGATGAGCCGCCGTTCAATCTCGATTTCTACTGTCACACCGGGCCCTTGGCCCGAAACGTCGGGGATGCGATCCTGCTGCAGAACGTCATGGCCGGGCCGAGCCCGCTCGACATCGCCACGCTGCGCCCGAAACTGCGCCTGCCGCTCGACTACAAGCCGATCAAGGGTTGGAAGATCGCATTCTCCATGGATCTCGGGTCCTTCGAGGTGGATGCGGACGTGCGCAAGAACACGCTTGCTGCCTGCGATGTGTTCCGCTCGCTCGGCGCCACTGTCGAGGAGGTGGACCTCGGCTGGGGCGACGAGGTGCTCAAGGCCGGCATGGCCTATCTCGAACATCTCTTCGGCGCCTCGCTGTCGCCGCTGCTCGCCAAGAACGGCAAGGACATGACCAGCTATGCCAGGCAGTTCGCGCAGGACGGGCAGAAGTCGAAGGCGACGGATTTTGTCGCGACCCTCGATGTGGCGGCCAGGATGTACCTGACGCTGGGGCCTTTGCTGGAAAAATACGACGTGCTGATCTGCCCGACCAATGCGCTTCCCGCAGTGCCGGCGGAATTCGATCAGACCAAAGGCAAGGTCGAGATCAATGGACGAGAGGTGAACCCGTCGCTGGGCTGGGTGATGACGACGCCGTTCAACATGCTGAGCCGATGCCCGGTTCTGTCCGTGCCGTCGGGCCGCGCCGCCAATGGCGTGCCCACCGGCATCCAGATTGTCGGCCGCACCTATAGCGACGCTGACGTGTTCCGGGCGGGTATGGCCTATGAGACGGCTCGTGGTCAGTGGTACACGAATGCCGGGACACGCCCGGCGCTGTGAGTCCGCAGGGCGCCGGCATGCCAAGGCAGCGGCGGGATGTTTCGGCCGCCGGGGAAAGGCCTGACGACAATGGCGCAACGCATAGCCACTCCGGATGCGGGAAAAAGCAAGGCGGCCAAGGGCGCGGCGAACGACGCCGCGCCCAAGGACCGCCGGCGCGAGCGCGGCGAAGCGAGCGTCCAGCGCATCATCGACGCCACCATCGAGCTCATCGCGGAGGAGGGGCTGGCCAGCGTCACCATGCAGCGCATTGCCGGGCATGTCGGCTCGTCCAACGCACTGGTGGTCTTTCATTTTCGCAGCAAGGAGAACCTGTTCCGGGCCGTCCTGCAATATCTCAGCGACCAATATGACGCGCTGTGGCTGACGCTGGTGCGGGCGCCCGGCCTGTCGCCGGTCGAGCGGGTGTTGGGCGCGGTCGATTGCGCGCAGCGCTTTGCCCGGCAGCATCCGAAATGGGTCTCGGTCTTCGTCGTGTTTTCCAGCGACCGCAAGAGCATGCAGATCTACAATGAAATCGGCCTGCCGAGCGATCTCGCCTACACGGCCGAAGCGCGCGAGCTGCTGATCGAGATTTCACGCAGCGGCGGTTACACCGGCGTCGACATAGACACGCTGTCGGAGAGCCTGAACTATCTGGTGCATGGCGCCTGGTATTGGGACCATCTCAACCCGTCCAGCCGCGACACCGACGTGCTGCGCAAGACCATGCTGCTCCTGCTGCACCAGGCCTTTCCGCGGCATTTTGACTTGGGGTGAGATGCGGCCATTGCGAGCGACGAAAGCGTCCTCTGCAAACCTAAACCCGAAAATCTCTACGATGCCTTGATCTCTGTAAAAACGCTTGCACAATCCAGAGGTGCAAGCTAAACAACCCAGGGATGCATTCGAGGGTGGGTAAATGTGGCATTGGGCGATACTTCTGTTGCTGATTGGCGTGCCGGTTTTCTTCGCCGTCCGGTCGTCGCGCAAATCCTCACAGAGCCCAGATGACCTCGTGGGGTTCGGCGGCTGGCTGATCCTGCTGGCGATCAGCCTGTCCCTTTCGCCGTTGCGCACACTTGTCGATATGGCCAGTCTGGTCAAAACCTACCAACAGCTTGTTACAGTGCCCAACGGGGCCTTGGCCATCTATGGCGAGGCAGCCCTCAATCTGGCATTTCTGGTGCTTCAGCTGGTCGTGCTTGTTTCGATGCTGCGGCGAAGCCACCGCTTTCCGCAGCTGTTCATATGTCTGTGGTTCGCGATCCCTCTCTTATTCGTACTGGACACAGTTTGGATATCGACTGTGCTTGGTGTCCCGGTAAACCGTTTGCTTGCCGGAGGAGCTCTGGTTACACCTTTGGCATCCTTCATAGTCACAGGGATCTGGGCCGCTTATGTATACAGATCGGTCAGGGTGAGAAACACGTTCGGCGATACGGCGGCCATACAGGCTGCGACATTTTCCTAGAAGGTCCGACGGCTGCGAGTTGGCCTGATGTCGTGCTGCCAGCTCCGCCGAATAGAACCGTCGGCAGTCCTCCTTCGACTAACGAGCTTCGAGTGGCCTGCCACCCGAAGCTCGAAGAGCGAAGGGTGGTGCCCCAGGACGGCGCTAAATGCCAAATCCAACTGAGGCGTTCCACCCGAATTAACCGTTAAAAATCAAGGGCTTAGAAGGGGCTCTTCCCCCGAAGCGGTTAAGCTCGGTGTACCTCTATGTGCCCGAGCGGTGTACCTTCTGTCAACGGGTTTTCATCCGTGTTCCGGTTGCCTTTCGTTTAGCGTAAGCCCCAAGCCGCACGATCCGGCCAACGAAACAAATTCAACCTCGCGTCTCGTTTTTAACCATCGCGAAGAGACCATTCTGTACAACCTGCAATTCGTCCAAAAGCTTGGCTGCTTCAGCCTTAGTAGTGGCCGCAGCTTGAGCTCCTGGCATCTCATCTCCAGCAAATTTGTTGTGCGATGCTATCGTTGCGCAACGGCCAAGCTTTTCCCGCAACTCTTCAGTTAATACGGGAGCATGGTTCGTGAGGTAGTTGTCGAGTTGCTTCTCGATGGTAGAGAACCGATTAGCGACATCGGTACAAGCGTCGTCCCAGTCCATATCGGGATGTGAGTATGAGGGTGCTATCTGACGATAAAGTTTGCCGAAATCGACCACCGCCACAAGCTCCCTGTCGAAAAGGATTTCTGCTTTCCGAAGCTTCAGTTTGTGCAGATCACTTTCTTTTGCTAATTCGTTTTTGAGGCGCTCTAGCTCCGTATTGAGCGCGCCTTTGTGTCCCTCTATTGAATGATCCGCCACAAGTTTAGCTATATATGCGCAGACAGCAATAAGTACAAAGCTGCCGCCCCCGAGAAGCGCGATCACGCTAACGCCAAATCGAACTATAATTTCTGGAGTAGTAGGCAATCTTCAACCCCTCGGTTCATTTTCCGACCCTGTATAGACGTCGCCTCCAATAAGCGATAGGCGCAACAAGGCCGAACACCGCAAAATTTACCTTGGACGGTAGATTTTTCCGGCGAGACCACGATGCCCCCGGCGCTCATACCGCAAACTGTTCTGATCGTGTTTGAAAGAGGGCCTACCACCCGCCCCGACACACCTCTTGGGGCGATGCATCGGGGGCTGGGAGGCGTCACTCAGTGAAGGCTGTGCCGGTCTTCCGGGCGGCTGCTATGGCCTGGGCATGGCCGTGGAAGACGTGCCATTCGCCCTTAGCCGCAGCCTTTCGCAGCGCAGGGTAGTCGGCCTCGTCGACATGCTCGAAGTACGTCGCCAGCGTCAGCCCATGCTGCCGAAGGACATTCCGGTCCAAATGCTGAGAGAACGCAGTCTCGACCACAGCCGCTTCCACCGGGTCGATCCCGTATGCTTCGCCGGTAAGGATTTCTCCGGTCTCCACATAGGCGTCCACAATGAATTGCTGCTGGGCGTCGCTGTGGGTATCCCTGAAGCGGTCAAGGCTCTGGTCAGCCATGCGGACAAACTCGGCATGTTGTTTCTCTTCTCTCTCGTCGTCGGTCAGTTCCTCATCGGCCTCGCCGGCCTTGTCATCCACGGTGGGCAACTCAGGGGCCGAAGCCCCGTCGTCACTCTCGGCCTCCGTGGTTACCTGAAAGAATAGCCGTAGGGGACCAGAGCCGCGTTCACAGCCGCGACGTAATCGCCCTGGCTGATCTCTCCACGTGCCGCCATGTCCTTGGCCTGCTGGGGTCCCAACTGGATGCAACCAACGGTCACCGGAAGCTGATCCACAAGGGCCTGCGGAGCCGAGCCGTTCATCGGCTTAGCCGCTGCTATCTGGGCTTTCTGGCCTTCGGTCAGGGCCTGCCCGGTGTTGATGCCAAGGCGCTTAGCCTGAAGCTGTTGATTTGCCCGAAGGCCTGCTTCCGTTTGTGCCGCGATCTGCTCGTTGAACTCGGCCTCCCTGCGGTCCCTCTCGGCCTGCTCAAGGTCGCGCCGCATCTGATCCACCCGGCCTTCAAGGGCCTGTCGCTCCCGTGCTTCCTGAGCGCGGATGTCGGTTGTGCCCGTGGTGATGAGGCCGCTGGCCTTGTTGAAATCGTTCATGATATTCGTTCCTTCAATTTGGTCATGGTTGATCGCCCCGGCGCGTCATTGCTCCGGGTGCGGGTAGGCTTGGTGGTGATAGTCGCGACCCCCACCAATCTGGCTGGTGGGTGTAGTGGTTAGCGCCTCGGAGAGAACCCGTAGGTCATCGCCTCAGGACGCTCAGGACGCTCGCTAAGGCCCGTTGGGGTAGTTGCTCCGGCTAGATCATAGCTGCCTCCGGCGACCCTTCCACGCAGCGCTGTGGGTCTCATAGACATCTCGGCAATACGCCGTGCGACTGCCACAGCCTCAAGCTCGGGGTAGCCATAGATTTCAAAGCATCGTTCAGCAGCCGTGTTGAAGCTCTGGGTCCATTCGATGCCTATCCCCGGCAATCTCCGGTCTAGCTGCGAGATGTTCCCCCAGTCGTCCGCTTTGATCCACTCGATTAAGGCAAGGGCAGCCTCTCGCGTGGGGTAGGTCGCGACCCAATCCCGCCGCCTGATGTCGTCAAGGTTCAAAGCGGGCGTTCCTATCGTTGCGCCACCTGAGCGGCCCGTGCTTCACGATTAGGGGCAGATGGTCATGGAAGGTTTCCCCATGCTCGCTGCCCGCTGTAGACGCCTCCAGCATGTCGATAACGCTAGGCTCATTGTCCCGCGACGGATGCCGAACGGGCAGGCGGTTCAACCAGTCTAGGGCGTCCAGTTCGACATGCCCGCGAAGGCCAGCCTTGACTGCCCCTTTGCCGGCCAGCCGCTTCAGCTCCATGTTCAGCATTGACCGGCTGGTGATGTACGCGCGGTCGATCCATTCGCCGGTCGACTGAACACCTCGCCTGCGGGTCCGCTTCATCTCGACCATCTGGACGATCCATTCGCGGTCGGTCTCGATAACGCGGATTGCCGGGGTGATCTGGCGGGTTGTCTCAGCCATTGGCTGCCTCCTTGACCAGACGCGCGGCCTCTCGCTTCATCTTCCGTGCCTCGGCTACCCGGGCCTTGTTGCGGTGATACCATTCTCGGCTGATTTCCTTGGCGCGAGCCGGGTTCGCTGCTCGCCATTCTCGACCGTGTATCCGCCATGCAATGCGGTCGGCCTCAGTCGACATGATAGGGGTCGGCTCCTGTGGTGATGTTCATCTGTTGTGATCCTTTCGGGTGAGGTGTTCGTGGTGACATTCGAGAGCTTCCCTTAAAGGGACGCCTCTGTTTGACGTGGAAGGGTGAAGACCTGTGGAGGGGAGACCATCAGTCATCCAAGCATCGGGTGGCCAGACTTCACGGGTCCTTTGGGTTCCTTCTGGCTACGACCTTGGAACAAGGGAAATGCAGAGAGTAGACCAAAGCTATGAGTGAAGTTGTGCTGAGGTTGATCAGGTACTCAGGAGACACATTCCATGGTCTTCGGAGCGAAGCGACCAAGGACAATTCAGAAATGAGGGTATCTCTAGGCTGTCTCTGGTTACAGAGGGCTTCTAGAGGGGTGTCTTATGTCCCTGAGCAACTCAGGAGAACCTTGGTGTCATCTTCGGATAAGCCTGTCGTCGATAGGGAGCCCGAAAGCCTGACCAAGGTAACACCCGAAGGGAAAGTCCCTGAGGGGAGTTATGCCTATATGCGGTAGTCAACCAATTATGCCATTGTTATCATTGTAAAATCTCATTTCTACGTCTTTATAACTTCCGGGTTCGTTTCGGTTTGAACAATCTTCTTGTGTCACGCTTTCGTGCCGCGACCTGGGCCTTGATTGCAGCGACATGCTTCGACACTGCCTGTTTCGAGATGCCGAGCAGCGCCACCACCTCGGATTGCGTCCATCCGTCTACGATGTAGAAGGCGACCTTCTCGCGGGTGCTGGCCCCAAGCCCCTCGGCTGTCCACGGATCGAAGCCGAGAAGGTCGGCGACCACAGGAACGTCAGTCGCCTTCAGGTATGCCCAGACATCGAACGGAGCGCGTCCACGCTTGGTTACCTCGTGGCGCTGTACACGGCCCCGCCAAGCGATCCCCTTGCGTTCAGCTTCCAGAGCCTCACAGGGCTGCGACAGGTGGGACCGGACAGCGCGGTCGGTGATCCCCAGCACCCTCGCTGATGCGGGCTGCGAGAAGCCCTCAGCGCGTAGGACGAGGGCGGCCTTATGGTTGAACTCTGGGGCACGTTCAGTGTCCTTGCGGGTGGCGTCTTGGTAGAGTTGGGTTGTCCACCGGGGGCCTTTCCTCTGAAATGCCTCAACCTCGGCAGTCCAGTGATCCGAGACCTCGGAGAAATCCGCCTCGACGGGACGGAAGACGGTCATGTTGGTTCCTTTCGTGTGCTTCATAAAAAACAACTGACGGGTGATTTCATACAAAATCGGAGGACAGATAGAGGGACACACGCGCCTCACCAAAGCTGCCCCGCCAAGCGCCACGTCCAGTCACCCCAGAAGGAGCGAAACAGGGCAACAGGCGGTCGCAACAGGGGAGAGCTGCACGGGGCAGCTTGGGTGAAGAGCGGGCGGTGAAGCGCGCGTGGCGTTGCCCTGTGCTAGTGGAGTGGGTATGGGCTCTTGGAGACCAAATCGCCTTCGTAGTCCTAGTGGGTGGGTTATGGCCCTTCGTAGGTGCCAGTGGTCACCTATTCAGCGGCCTCTAATGTTCGCCTTCCAAAGCGAGTGGAAGGGGTAATGGCATTCACGCTGCTGTGAGAACCTTCTGGACCGCCGAAGGTGAACACCCGGCCTCCTTGGCAATCTGCCTCACAGAGCGCCCCTCAGCCTTCAGGGCCTTGATCAGCTCATGGTCGAGCCTCACGGGCCTGCCGGTCTTCCATGGCTCGCCTTGGGCCTCTGCCTTGGCCTTCGCCTTCGCAATGCCTTCCATCTGACGCTCCTTCCGAAGAGCGGTCTCAAACTCTGCAATGCTGGCAAGGATGCCAAACACCAGCTTGCCCGTCCGAGTGGTCGTGTCCAGCGATGCGTCGTCCAGCACCTTGAAGCCGACACCCTTCCTGTCGAGCGTCTTGACGATCTGGTGAAGGTGCGCCGCTGATCTCGCCAGACGGTCCACCTTGGTCACCACGAACACGTCACCCTCGCGGGCAAACTCCAGCGCCTTCTCAAGCTCGGGCCTTGTCTCATCCAAGCCAGACCGCTTCTCGCTAAACACCTTCTCGGCCCCTGCAGCGGCGAGCTTCTCAAGCTGGGTGTCGAGGTCTTGTCCGGTCGAGCTAACGCGGGCGTATCCGACGATCATGGCTGTTCACTTTCCTCTAAGAGCTTTGGTGTGCATCACTTAGTGGACGCTTAGTGGACATGTCAAGCAGCATGTGCACCAACGTATAGGTTTGTGCACGTGACCGCTGCTAAGTGCTAGTTGTTACCCTAACCCCGTCTTGGCTTGATCCTCGGCAGTCCCGCCTGCGGCCTTCATCCAGCGGCAGCCGTTGGGGTCCCGTGAGATGGAATTGAGGGGGCACGGGGGGTCTTCGCGCGAGCCAGCTATCGGATCACCCAGGCGGATTTTTTCGCTAAATATTCCGACCTCGCTAGGGGGCTGGCGATTGAAGCCAGTGCGCAATGGACAGGTACGGATCGAAGAAATCCCAAAATACCTTGCCAGCCAACAGGGCGACGAGCGCCCACCAAAACCGCCTGTGAACCTTTGGTCTGCTTCGCTGCTCCTTCAGTTCCGCTAGGGGAAATGCCCATTTCGTGTAGCCAAACAAGATACGGTAGACCCAGAGGCTCGCTACCACGATGTAGACATACGAAGCGCTCTTCAGGAATTGGTTGTTGCCCGTCCATTTGTCGACGAGATCGGACGCCAGCCAACAAGCATAGAAGCCTAGCGGAAGTCCGAAGACCACCATGCCGTGGTCATAGACAAACGGCCCGTGAAATCTGCTCCTTAATCTGTGCCGTTTGTCGAGATGGCTCAATACGATCTTCTCGACGCCCGCAAGCCAGCCCTCACGGATGCTGCCTATGGTCAGGTTGCTCGCATTTTGAGTTGGGCTTGAGACAATGTTGTTCGCATCGAGCAGTGGGGGTTGGGAGAAATCCAGCATTAGCTCAAACGAGTTCGCAGGATTAGAGTTTGCCACCGCCCTGAAGGCGACCTGATTGGTCATATAAATTCTCGTGACAAAGGGAGCGTCATTCGGGAAATCAAAGATCTCCTCAGTGTCTCCGTAGGTATGTGAGCCGTCTTCACGATAGATGCTCACAGTTACTAGGAACGCCTTCTCCCGGACCTCCTTCTTTCGAGCCTCGAATTGCTCCTTCGTTTGGTCAGGTAACAACTCCCACTTTGCTAACGCAAGGTCTGCCTCTTCGGCAACGGTACGCTGTAGCCCCCTGTAAATCTTCCGTAGGCTCTCCACGGAGACCGTATATGAACCGAGTGGTATTTCTTTGTTGACAACGCCCATCTGAAGCCCGCCCGCCCAAACTAAGTGGTGCACGGTACTTCCCCTTCGGGGGCTCCACAACTTTGAGGTGGGCCATTGGATCCGCGGTCTTTACTTTTCCCCACCTGATTTCTCAATCCGCGCCCCGGCGCGCCGTGGGCATGGAACCGCCGCCCTTGTTCCAAGGAGCTGCTGCATCGCTGCTCCTGGCTGATCCGGATGATGGTCTGGCCGCGAAGGCAGAAGGTGTCCTGCCCCCGAACGTATAGGTCCCTGCGCACTTTTCACACATCGCCGGCTGCCAAGTATTGTGGGGGGAGGGGACGGGGCAACCAAAATGGAGCCTGAGGACGATCTGAAGTCCCGTATCGAGGCTGCATTGGTTCGCGGCCACCTCAGCCAATGGCAGCGCCAATTCCTCTTCGACATGCGTGACGTGCTGATCTCTGAGGGGCTGGCTGTGCCGCTCATTTGCGGGGCAACGAGCTGCCCGCCGACACCTCGCCCTTGGTGCGGGTCATAGGCTGCGACGGTGTGATCAGTCCCCCCTCTTGAGGCCCGAACCGAGATTTCTGATGAATGCCCGTCCTTTGTTGGTCAACGTCAGCGAACGCTTTCGGCGGTCGTTCTGGTCGAAGTCTATGCGGATCATCTCGTAGCCGCCCGTCATGTCCTTGTGGCCTTCGGCCCAGTAGTAGCAGTTGCGGGACGCAGTGCCTGACTTGAGGCCGACCCGTCTTTCGATGTCTTGAACGGAAATCTCCCTGTCGGCTTGTTCTGCCGCAGCGATCTCTAAGAGTGTCAGAACCGTCGAGACCTGCATCTTGGGGTCGAACTGGTTGAACCTCTGCAAAGCGTTCATCAACAGAGTGAGCGCCGCGAGGTCGTCAGCAGTCCCGGTCGCCGAGGCCTTCTCCACCTCCATCTACTCGGCCTTTGTGGCAGTGTATTGCCGGCCCACGATGATGAGCGGCAATGCCATTGCGGACAGGACAGTACCGACCGCTCCGACGACGTAGAGCCAAGTGACATCGGGCGGCATGCCGTCAAAGCCGTGTCTGGCCCCGGAAAGCCCCATAAATGCGAAGCCGACGATTGCAGGGCCGACGAGCATCAGGATCACTCCAAGGATGCCGGCCTCTGTCAGTTTCTGGGTGATGATGGTCCGCGTCATGTTGCCCGCCCCTATTTCCGATGTTCGAGTGATTAGGCGAGGTCAACGACTGGTCAAGTCGCTTGATGTTCTGGCACAATTGACGCTACGTCGCATCTACCTCTGTGCCTATTTATGCAACATTGCTAATTGACGGGGATTGCAATGATCAAAATAACGGGGCTCGACAAACTGACCAAGACACTTGAGCAGGCTCAAAAGGCTCTCAGGGAAGTCGACGGCGAACTTGGGACTGTGAGTTTCGATCCCGACGACCCAGCCAGTATTGAAGCCGCCATTCAAAGCGTCGGAGCAATGATTGACGAGCGACTTGGTCCTTATGAGAGAAACCCCGTGATTGCACCTCTGATCGAGGGCATGAAAGAGCAATACAGGCAGGGGATCTTGGATAGGGCCGCTGAGGCGCGGCTCGGGCAGGACGGGGACGCCGATGGCGACTGACCTATTCAAGCAGATGAATAACGCGCTGCTCGATCTCCAAGCATCGCAGTATCAAACTTACCAGCGGCCCCTCAAGGCACTGGCCCGTCTGCTGCAAAATCCCGACCTTGCTGCGATCAACGCCGAGCTAACCCTGGGTCTCGATCTGGATAAGTTTCTTGGGGCTCAAACCCCGCGCGGAGGCCTCGTAGGCTCCGACACCCTCGATTGGCCAGACGACCCCAACGAGACGCTTGGCCTGACGCTGCTGCTGATCTTGAGGTTCGCCGAGGAACCTCAAATGCTGCTCACCTTCGGGCACCATTACTTCCACTCCGGTAGCAAACTCAGCGCGGCTATCCACTCAGTCGTTGGGCAACTGCTGATCCCGTTCCTCCGGGACTACAAGTCTTACGTTGAGGGCAAGCACGATAGTGGCGTGCGCTTGATTTTGCCCGCCTCGACCAATAGCCGGGAGGCACGATTGACTGGGTTAGGATCGAACAAGGTCTTCATTGTCCACGGCCACGATGATGGCGCCCGGCACGGCCTCGCTAGGTTTCTTGAGAGACTTGGTCTCGAGCCCGTGGTCCTCCAGGAGCTACCTAACCAAGGTCGAACGATCATCGAGAAGTACGAGCAGATCGCGGGTGAAGTGGCTTTTGCGGTCGTATTGCTCACGCCCGACGACGTCGGGGCCTCCCAGACTGCGACTGAACAGAACCATCGGGCACGCCAGAACGTGATATTTGAGCTTGGGTATTTTGCCGGACATCTGGGGCGGGGCAAGGTATGCCTGCTCCGCAAAGGGAATGTTGAGATACCGTCCGACCTCTACGGGGTTCTCTACATCGATTTGGACCCTTCGGAGGGATGGAAGGCAAAGCTCGTTACAGAGATGAAGGCCGCAAAGCTGGATTTTGACCCCAGCCGTATGTGGGGCTGACACCGAGGAAACAACGCACTACGACTTTGCTTAGGCCGATAGGTCACTCCATGTCGGGGACGTCGCCGCCAACAAAGAGCGTTGTCGGTTCCCCGTATTCGCCCAGCGACGGGTTTGCATCGCGTGACCACGCAATGACCCCGGCATGTTTCCCCGCCAAGCCCTTCGCCGTCCTTATCGCCCGGTCCTCGGTCTGCTGCTCAACTGGTCCGAAGACAGGCTGAAGGTCGCCGCTCTCATCGCGGTCGAAGGCGGTGACGACTATCAGCTTGGGCATCTTCGGTTGCGGAAGGATGTTGTCTGACATGCTGCTGCCCTTCGTTGCAGGTTCGTTAGTCGGCCCCACCGCGCGGGCGTCGATGCCACCCCCGGCTAAACCCAGAGCTGACAGCAGGAGCCCATAGAGCCACCTCGCGCTCCAATGAGGCGTTGGCGACAAGAAGTGCCTTCACTGCCTCTCGGGCATCCCCGCCGCAGGTCGCTATAGCCTGATCAGCGGCAAGCTCCCAGTCCATCGCGTTTGGATCGACTACTGTTGCTCGGCTGGCATTGCTCGGTCTCACAGGTATTTCTCACCATCGCCGCGATGCTCGAAACAGAACCAGTGCGGTTCCCGCTTTGGCTTCGCGAAACCCCAGCCCCCATCCTTCCCACAGCCAGGGCGCTCGCACCAATGATGCTGGATGCCGGGGGCTGTGACGTGTTCGGGCCTTGGGAGCCTGATTTCGTCGCTCGCGTCCATCATCACCCCAACACTACCGGGGTATCGTCATAGCTGACGGTGGCTACCCCCGGATGCCGGTGAGCGATGGCGAGTATCTTGGTCTCAAGCTCACAGTTGTAGGCCATAAGCGCCTTCACGGTCTCAAGCGGGCTCTCGTACCGAGCGATCAGCTTCACCGCTTCCGAATGCAGTTCGGCTTTGGCCTCAGCGTCCAAATGCATGATGCCCATTGCCGGTCCTCTACCGTGCCGCCCGGCGTGGTGCCGAACGCGCGTCAAGCTGGTCCTGAAGACGACCGTTGAGAACGATCATCTCCTTGAGCGCCTTCATCACGTCGCCCTTGTGGACGGCGACGAACTTATCGGCGACGGCTTGAAGCGCGGCCTCTTGGCGGCTGTCGAGCGTCAGAATGTTGTCCATGGGATTACCTCCAAACACTGCATTGCCACAGTGAACAAAAAGAGAACATAAATGTCAAGGACGAATTGACCGGAAGAGGAATGCGTTCCTATTTTGGGCATGCCTGAAACTGGTGGGAGAGGAAAGCGCGGTGGCGAATGGAAGTTCAGCAATGCCCATGAGATTGGGCAGCTGGTGTTGGTCCGCTGTGGGCTGTGCAACGTCAAGCGTTGGTACCTGCCGAGTGATCTCAAGGAAATCTTCGGGGACATTGACGCCGAGCTAGTAGGGAGCAAAATGAGCTGCAGACGGTGCGGCAAGAACGAATACATGCACGCCGAGACGCAAAACCCGTCGGCACGAGAACGGCAGGGCATTCGAGTGACGCGACTGGCTGAAATAAGGATAGTCCGGCGAGTGGTTTGGAGGGATGAATAGCTGAGGAGGGCTGCTTCGACCCATTGCGGACGTTACTTTATGACTGCGCCCACGGCCAATCGGTCAAGCTCTGCCGGAGAAGGTACCCTGCCAATTTCCACGCAGCGCGCCAGCAGTCCAATCAGGATGCGACTAGCCAGACGGTAACCAGTCTCCAATTTATCGGGCTTTGCTTTTGCTCCATGCACCGCCTGTGAGCGAATAGAATAGGCTCTCTTCACTTCCTCAAAATACGCTGCTTTCTCATCTGGCGTGCCGTCCATCAAAATCGCCGCATACAGCGCCAGTCGTCGGCTGAGCTCTGCATCCACGGAAAGCAGTCCTTCGATGCCTGCCCATAGTAGCATGATACGAATATCGTGATCCGGAAGGTAGTGAGCATTGCCGAAGCATTTCATAGCCGAGCTAAACTCAGGAACCTTGGTCAGGCTGTCAAAGCTCGCTAAGTGTTCCCTGGCCCACGCCAATTGCTCTGTTGTCGCGAGGTGAATTTCGGATAGCGGGCTGACAAAAGGGGTTCGGTTGGCAGCGGAGTATGCCGGCTGGCTACCATCGCATACAGCGTACAGACTGAGGCATGGAGTGCGGCAGGCGACGCTCAGCAAATGGAACAACCAAAGTGCGTTCCATCCTTTTGCTGCTAACTCCTCGCCGCCGGCTGTGTCTTCAATCTCCAAGACGAACGATGCTATCTCGTCCCCTTGAAGAGCCGCAGCATAGTCGGAGAAACGGCGGCTCCCATCGGCCGCCTTTGAAATGTCCAGCGGTGGGATTGCGGGATTTAGCGAAATTCCCGGCGAAAGCTCGAAACGCTCGGGGATGGCGATCCCATGACCGAAGATCGTAATTTTGGTGCTGTCTATTCCCGCGATGACGCCGACCATACGACAGCATAGGCACATTCACCATGCGTCGCCATCCACCCGCAGGCTTTCAGCAGCCCCATGTTGCCGTCTGAGCTAGAACAGCGAACCCTGTGCCGGCGCCTGCAAGGGGAACTTGATCTGTGTGGCGGGCTTCTCGACGATCACCAAGGCATCGTCCGGTGCCGTCCGCTGTAGCTGCTTCGCCTCAGACCACGGCGCGGTCAGCCACGTCTCGGTCTCTTCTTGCGTCCTCAGGATAACCGGCATGGCCTTCTCGTGGATCGGCTTGATGAGAGCGTTGGGCGAGGTCGTCATGAAGCCATAAAGCTCGAAGTCGCCGGGGCCGTCCTTGACCTTGCGAACTCCGTGCCACCGCGACCAGAGGCCCGCGAAGAAGAACAGCGGGCGATCCTCATTGAGTGCGAACCAATAGTTCCGCTGAATGCCTGTCTCGGGGTCCTTGTCGCCCGGCGTGGGGCTAGGTTCCGCGAAGCTCGTCACCGGCACCAGACAGCGGTTCTGGACGCCGACAAACTGTTGCCAGTGGGAGTACTGCGGGTTGCGGATGTTGGTGGTGCCATAGTCGGCCTTGCCTTTGACCCGCTCGGGAGGCGTCGGCATCCCCCAGAGCAGTTTGGCAACCTCACGCTGACCATCTAGCGCGTTGCGGACCACCGGACCCGGCAGGTTGGGATAGATATCTAGGGACGGCTCAAGGTTGCCCAAGATGTCCCGCAAAGCCCCCGTCCATTGGCGGATGGCCTCTTGCGACGTGGTGAGGTTGTAGAGGTTGCACATGGCTACTAAGCTGCAACAAAAAATGGTCAGACACCATAGGCGCGGGGGAGCGAAACATGCCGATCAAATACAGAGTAACTACAAGGAGCCGCCTTAACGCCGACGGCGTCTATGGCGCCTGGATGTTGGTGGTTTCGCCGCTACTACAGGCACTCGGCTGGGCTTGGTATTTCTCAGTGCCTGAATGGTGGGCGCTCGGTTTGATCGCCATCACGGGCATAACGTTTCTTGGTGGCTTCGTGCTGCTCCTTGTTGGTCGAGACTTTGACAGCATCGTCGACGAGACGAACTGAGGGCTAGGGAGAGCACCACGCAATGGAACAAGCCCCGAAAGCTGGCGAATTGTTTCGTCGAAACTACATTCGCAATGAGAAGCTTTTGGCAGATAGCCCACGCGCCCGCCGAAGGGTGCTCACTCTCTTTTCAGAGACGGGCTCTATCAGCGCGCAAGAGAAGTTCGTGAATGCGGTCAAGGGTGAGCTCGGGATAGAATACCCGTATGAATACGGCTCGGCTCATGAAAAGTTCTGGCCGTCATGCGACATTTCCGATTTCTTGAGCGCAATTACGCTATTTCCGAGAGAGCTTTCTGTTCGAGACGCTGAAAGCTTCTTGAGCGGGGTCAAAAGGATTTTTGCGGAAGAACACCTCCAATACGAACTTGATGACCTTGGTGGAGTTCACTTTCTGTTGGATGAACAGTTCAAACAGCTTGCCGACGCAACCTTGGCGGGGCTTGGTGCACAGCGGTTCACCGCTTCTAGACATGCTCTTGATGACGCTCTGAGCAATCTTGGACCGGTGAAACAGAATGGAAAGGCGCTCATTCGGGGCGTTTTTGAAGCTGTAGAGAGCGCCTTTTTGGTTGTGATCAATCAATCATCGGTCCAGCAAATGAATGCGCAAGCCATCGACAGCCACCTTAGACCAATTCTGATAGCTCGCTACACCGGCTACTCCGACGCAAGCGACACAGTTGACCGCCTGCTTGCTGCGTTTAAGGCGTGGGTGAAGTCAGCACATCCATTTCGACACGGCGCCCCCCTAGATCAAGTTCATGAAGCACCGTTAGATGTTGCCCTGCTCTCCGCGACACAAGGCATGGGGTTTCTCCGTTACCTAGCCGTCGCTTAGGCTCGCTGGCACGCCTGTGGCAGACTGGAAATGCCCTGCTTCAGTTGCCACTCCGAAAGCCTTCAGCATCACCTCGGTCGCCACCTTAAGCCGCGCCTCTTCACCCCCATAGTTGTCCGCAGAGCCGCCACCTGAGTGACCCATGATGGACCGCTTGAGTTTCTCTGGGACCCAAGCAATTACCAGCAAGTCCTCCATGCGGTGGCGCAACGAGTGGGTTGTCACCTTCCTGTCCGTTACGACGGCTCTGACGTGCTTTCCAAGCGCCGCCGAGGCTTTGTCGCCGCCGCCTTCATGACCGTAGCGGAAGAATAGCATCTTGCTCTCACCTGCCGTTTTGACGGCCTCCTTGGCCGCTTCCAGGGCGTCCCCAATGAGGGGGACCTTTCGGCGAGAGACTTCGGTCTTAACCCGGCGCTCGTCATGCCACTCGACGTCGATGTGCGGGTACTGGGCACCGAGCATTACGTCGCTGACACGAAGCCCGGTGATCTCGGATAGACGGCAGCCCGTGCCCTCAAGCAGCCGCCAAATCTGTTGGAGGTCAGAGGCGGCGCGGTCGAGCACGCGCTCCCGAGTTGCCACCAATTGTTCTGGGGTGAAGGGGAGCCTCTTTCGTTTGTCGGGTTCGCGTCCGCTGTCGGCAACATCAAGCTTCTCGAATTGGTTCCTTGTGCCAGTTAGGTCGAACTCGCGAATGCCATGGGCAACGATGGCGCGCACGACATTGAGGTATCGGTCCACAGTCGCTGCAGTCGGGATTTCCTTCAACATGGCGTCAGCAACTTTTCTGGCATCGGCGCGCTTCATGTCTGCCAATACCGGATCATAACCCAAGGCCGATTTGACATGTCCCACGACGCGGTCGGCCTGTTGCTCGTCCCGCTTCTTCGATTTCTCCGAAGGATTGGTCTTGGTGAACCGGACCTTCAGATAGAGCCGTTTGGCATCCTCTAGGGTGGGCGCGGGACCGACGGGCTTGTTTGAGGAGGTCAGTAGCGTGAGCAGTGCCCGGTCCTCGTCAGAGACGCCAACGGGGTGGTCGGTCTCTTCGTCCCTCGGATAGCCTTTGACGATCCCCTCGGCGACGACGTCGCGAGTAATCCATTCGGCCAACTCGTCAGGATCGTCGGGATCGCCGCTGCCGGCGCGATACGGATTGAAGCCAAGGTCCCGAAGTCGCTTGGTCGCTTGGTCGAACAGTTCGCGCGCTGTGAGCTTCGCTGCCGGCGCCTTCACTCCATGCAACTCGTCCCATGCTTTGGCGAAGATTTGCTCTGCCTTGGCGTGGGTGGCGTCATACTGCTTGCGCACCTCGGCGTCGGTTTTCCCGAGGCGAAGCACCATCTCAGTCTTGCCGAGAATGCCTTGAAGGGCCTTTGGCACCTTCCTTCGATAGACCATCCGATTGCCGCGCGGCTGGACGTGTTCCAGTGCCATTTTCATCCTCGGTGTACCCCTCGGTGTACCTTTTGGTGTACCTCGGGGGACGTTGAAACCCTTGAGTTCCTTGATTTCTGGGGATTGTCGGGTGGAAACTGGTGCCCCCGGACGGAATCGAACCGCCGACCTTCGGTTTACAAAACCTGTCGCCATCCCTAACGAGACGCCACAAAACCGAACATCTTCCGGCCTGAAAGCCTTACGCAGCCTTTATTTCCGTGCGGTGTTAGCATATGTTGCCATCATCGGGTAACGGCGCATAACAGAGCAATTCGTTACCCCACCGTTACCCAGGGGGAAAATCAAAATGGGAAAGGCGCTCACGGCTGCATCACTCCTAAAGCTCAAAGCTGACCCCGCAAAACGGCGCGAGATTCCGGACGGAGTCTTGACCGGACTCTACTTCGTCATCCAACCGACAGGCCGGAAAGCTTGGGCAGTTCGATATCGGGCGGCCGGTGCACCGAAAAAGGTGACGCTGGGCAATTCGTTCTTCGGTGATGACGCTGACGCGGCCGGCCAGGAATTGACCCGCATGCGGCATGAAGCGGCGAGCGTCTTGGAGCGGGTTAGACGTGGCGAGGATCCCGGCGCCGAGAAGCAAGCGGCCAAGCGCGCACCAAAGCCTGATGCCGATCGTGATCTCTTCCTGAGCGTCGCCACCCGCTACCTGAGAGAGTATGCCGCCAAGCGTCGGAACTATCCCGAAAAGGCGCGGCTACTCGGCATGCGCCAGCAGGATGGAGAGTGGAAGACGAATGCCGACCGTGCGGCCGGCCTGTGGGGCGCCAAGCGCATCCATGACATCACCCGCCGGGATATTCGGGAACATCTGGAAACGATCGCTACGGCCGCGCCAATCGGCGCAAACAGGACTTTCGCCGAGCTCCGCAAGTTCTTCAATTGGACCGTCGGCAAAGACATTCTCGACACCTCTCCCATGGCCGACCTTCAGGCGCCATCCGAGGAGAACGACAGCCGCAACCGCGTCCTGATACGGCGCAAGGAAGTGCCAGGATCCAGCGACGATGAACTGCGATGGCTTTGGCGGGCGAGCCAATCATATGATGACACCGGGCGAGGGCCGTTCGGCTCTTTCCTGCAACTTCTTGTCCTCACCGGCCAGCGTCGCTCCGAGGTCGCCGAGATGACATGGCCTGAGGTCGACCTCAATGCTCGCGAATGGGTCATCCCAGCTGCGCGCTCTAAGAACGGCGAACCTCATGTCGTTCCGCTGTCCAAGCCGGCGCTGGCCGTCCTTAAAGCGGTGCCGAAGATCAAGGGGAAGGGCGGCTATCTCTTCACAACGGACGGCGAGCATCCTATCAGCGGCTTCTCACGGATGAAGCAGCGCCTCGACAAGCTCATGGCCGGCTATGCGGCCGAGGTCGATGCGAGCACCGACATTCCGCCTTGGACGCTCCACGACATCCGCCGCACCGTAGCGGCAGGCATGCAGCGGGTCGGGGTCAAAATGGAAGTAACGGAGAAGGTCTTGAACCATAAGTCAGGATCGTTCCGCGGCATCGCTGGCATCTATCAGGTCCACGATTACGCCGACGAGAAACGGGCGGCGCTGGATTCTTGGGCGAGCTTCCTAATGACGCTGGTCGATACCAAAAAGGCCAGCAACGTCGTCCGAATGAGGGCATCGAAATGAGGTTCACCGACCAAGGCATGGGCATGCTTCTCAACATGCTTGAGGAGCGCGGATTTGTTGAGCCTGGCCCAAACTGGCTTATGACCCGGCTTCACGCGATCGACTGGGATCATGAACAGGCGGTAAGGCGTAGGGACGTTTCGACCTTGGAGGCAGTCAAGGATCAAGCGCACGAAGACTTTTATGGCATCCGCACGACGATTCATTTCTTGAACCGCTGGGAATACGATCTGACCGCCGTCGGTCTCCGTGATGATGCTCCATTCTTCGATGATGCTTGGGACTCGACACCATACAACGTCACGATGGAAGACTTGGAAAAGTGGTCAGTACCGCCGGAATTCAGTGAGGAAGAAATCCAGGCCACCCGTCGCGTGTTGAGCGCTCTTGTACAAAGATCCGGCGACTTGCTCAAATATCACGTCCAGAACCACGCTTCCCGACCGGTCAAGAATGAGCAGCCGGAAATCACCGTCGTCATTGGTGGACTTGTCCGGCTTTGGTGCCAAGCGATGAAAATCGCCGAGCACGACATCAAACTGTCGGCCAGCTCTGGCAGCGCGGCGATGAATTTTCTCGAAACCGGCGCGGCCATCTTCCTGGATAATCCGCTCACACGCGAGAATATCGAGCGACACGTCATTGCCTACAGGAAGGGGAAGCGACGAGCGCTCCAGTCCTAAGGTTTAGGCGGCAGTGTCATGTCTAAACCGTGGTGCGTGTTTAGACCCGAAATAATCGCGCAAAGTGCTGTATTCTTTGGGACGGAAATGCATATGGTTAGGGGCCTAACGTTATCAACGTAAGGCACCATTGATGTCCACCACACAAGTCTACATCACTGCCCGGCAAGTGCTGGCGCGATACCATATCAGCGACATGAGCCTTCACCGGTGGCTCAACAACCCTGAACTTTCCTTTCCGAAGCCGATGGTGATCAACCGGCGTCGGTACTTCCTCGAGGCTGATCTCGTTGCCTGGGAGCGCGCTCGTGCCGCGAAGGCCGCATGAGCGCCGCCGACCTCTCCCCGCCCGAGCACGAGCATAGCGCTGCGATCGACCATGCCGCTCAATGGCTCGCGACAACGCCACCACGGCAGCGCCCAGCGCCGCTTGTGCCGGCCATGCGGGAAATGTTCGGGCTGTCAGCCGTTGATGTCTGCGCGGCTATTCGCGAATCCCAGTTGATCAGGGCACGCGCTGCATGAGCGAGTCCATCAATCTGGATTTGATCCAGAACGACCCGGACTTGCAGATGCGCACTGCCGGCCTCGATGTAGGTGTGGTGACCGATTATGCCGAAGCCATGGCCGACGGCGCTGAGTTCCCGCCGATTATCTTGTTCTTCGATGGCGCAGTATATTGGCCTGGTGACGGCTTCCATCGCATCGAAGCTGCAAGACGGACTAGCCGAGCAACGGCGATGGCCGACGTTCGGCATGGCAGCAAGCGCGATGCGATCCTGTTTGCAGTCGGAGCCAATGCATCTCACGGTCTTCGGCGCACCACGGCAGACAAGCGACGGTCAGTACTGGCAATGCTGCGCGACCCGGAATGGTCGAGACAATCAGATCGGGAAATCGGCAAGCGATGCGCCGTCGACCACAAGACGGTCGGCAGCATCCGTCGGGAGATCACGGGCGGCGGTGGGGAATTCCCCAAGGCCAGATCAGTCGCAGCCACCGACCGTGGGGAATTCCCCACGCCGCAACAGGAGGTGTCTGGTTCGATGGTCGAGCGCATGCTCGGCAAGGCAACCGACGACGCATTGATCACCGAATGCCGCCGGCGCGGGTTGGAGGTGACCCTTGCGGCCTGATTACGATTTCATCAAAGGGCTGGCTTCAGAGATCGGTTGCAATATCACCGACCTGATCGCGCTGACGCCTGGCAACGATCCATTCTACGCTGGTGTCGCGAGCAGGCGAGAGGCGGCCGAATGGTTTGCCGGTCTCTGGCTCTCGTGTGGATGGGTGGTCGGCAGTCATCCGCGCCGGCTTCACTACAATCTCGTTTCCCGCGAGACGCCAATCCTGCGGCCCAATGGCGAGCCCTATCAAAACACCGAAAACGATTGGAAATACTTCGCCTCAGCGTCACTGTCGGCGCGTTACCTGCGCCTGATACCGGATGGCGCCTTGTCGGATGCCCGGAACGATCCGCCAATCATCCATGCAGGTCCAGCGGCAACCGGAACGCCTTCGTTCGAGGTCTATGGCAGGGGCGGGGCCGGTCTGCAGTTCGGCATGGAACCGGCATCCATATATCCACCATTTGCATCGCTGAATCATTTCGACGCCTGCCAAGAATATCTGGTCGAGGTGTGGATCGAAAAGTCGACGATGAACGACGTCCTTGTGCCTTTGGCGCAGACGGTCGGCTTCAATCTGGTACCAGGCACTGGCGAAACTTCCGAGGTGCTCGCGAGGCTTGCCGTCGAACGAGTTGTTCAAGATCAGCGGCCGATGCGGATTCTGTACGTCAGCGATTTTGACCCTGGTGGCAGATCAATGCCTGTCGCGCTGGCCCGCAAGATTGAATACTGGGTTCGTGATGCCGACCTTGACCTCGACATCACGCTCCAGCCGATCGTTCTGACGCCTGAGCAATGCGAGGCATATCGTTTGCCTCGGATTCCGCTGAAGCAAACGGAGCGGCGAGCCGCCAAGTTCGAGGAACGATTCGGAAGCGGCGCGACAGAACTCGACGCCTTGGAAGCCCTTCACCCTGGGGTGCTGGCCACAATCGTGCGGAGCGAGGTCGAGCGGTATGTCGACCCCACACTTCCTGCTCGTGTGCGAGAAGCGAAGTGGAGTATCGAACGCAACGTCCGAAACTTCCGTGCCGAGGTGCTGAGCAACTACGACATCGCCTCTATCGAAAGTCGCTACAATGCCGCGTTCGATGGGTTCAAGGCCGAGGTTTTAGAAATCGAGGCAGAAACGGAGGCGCTCTGGCCAGAGATAGCCGAGGAGATTGAGGAGCAACTACCGGAGATCGAACTGGAAGATTTGCCGAAGCCGCGCGCGTCCACGCCACCGGCCACGCCTCTATTCGATAGCCGTCGCGACTACGTCGACCAGATCGACCATTACCGTGCCTGGCAGGGCAAAGGCGGTGATGCATGAGCAAACAGCCCAAGCCCTGGTTCCGAAAGGAACTGTCGGAAATGACGAAATACGATTGGCGCGATGCGGTGAACGCGGCGCCAAAATGGAAGCGCGAAACCATCCTTGGACGAGTCGCCACCAAGATCGCCGACTTCTACAACCCCGAACACGGCTTCGCCTATCCGTCTCTTGATCGGCTCGCGGCAGAACTCAATCTGACGCCGGAAAAGATCAGCCCTGCCATCTCCAAAATGAGGGCAGACGGAGCTCTCCAGAAATTTCACCGACGCGACGTCCCCGCCACCATCGCCCCACGGAAGGGCGAGCGAGGCCTGTTCATCAAGCTCAATTTCAGTTGGGCGGCAGACATGGCCGAGTTGGTTTCCAAGCCTCAGTTTGCCAAGGGGGAGGAGGGCGCCGCGCTGAAGGATGGGAGGCTTCGCAAACAGCAACGAAAAATACCGGTGACCGGTAACGACAAGCTTACGGTGACCGGTAACCGAGATCCTTACGGTGACCGTAAAGTAGATACCTTAGAGGGAAACCTTAGGGATACCAAAGACCGCTCTGACGGAACAGAACTTGGCGCCTACATGCGCGAGGGAGAGGAACAGACCAACAGCTACGCCAAGGCCAAGGGGAAAGCTGCATGACCGCTCAAATGGATTTGCTCGACTGGAATCCTCCTTGCCATGTGATCGTCTTCCCTCTGGTCCGACGGATTGGCAAGGTTCGCGACGTCGCCCGCAAGATGCTGGACAAGTCGACCGACCGCCATGCCGAAAGCTACCGTGACCAGGTGACCACCGGCTTGCTCGGGCACATGACCAGGGTCGGCATTCCCGAACAAGAGCAAGACGAGCAACTCGGTGCCTTCTGGTCGGCAGTCGACGCCGAGATGACGCGCTTGACCTATCGTGGCAGCCGACCAGACGGGAACGCTGCATGACGCTGGCGCTTCGCAAAGGCGACGTCGCACTGGTTGTCGACCGCGAGGAAGGCAGCTTCCCGCGCTGTCTGATCGATCGCAAGGCCGGCAGTTTCGTTGCCAGGGCCGTCACGGTCACGTCGGTCGCCGCGGATACCTTCCGGGGCAGGATACGCACCGGCGGCGCCCGCGTGGTCGAGCGAGCCGACGTTATCGCTGTTCGATCCAGCATCGACGATGCGCGGACGCTGTTCGAGCGGCTGTCATCCATTGGCGAGGCCGCCCGCGACGAGATCCGGCTTCTAGCCGAGCATGGACAACCGGGCCGCATGGTAATTCACGCTGCGCTTTTGACCGTCCGAGTCGAGTGGTCCGAACAGTATCATGGTCTAGAGTCCTCAATGCACGCTTGGCGGTGCAATCTTCTGCAGCCGCCTTTTGGCCGCTTTAGCACTGGCTTGGCCAGCCCGTATGCGGCTGCAAAGGGCAAGACTGATAGCAATGCCGTGGTTCTCGTTGAGCAAATTCTCTGCCTGCTTGAGAGAGACTTCGGCTCGCTTCGCACGTTGTCTGGCGATCGCCATTTCCAAGTTCAAAAGTTCAACCATTCCTCGGCATCCTCGATTCTCATCCCTTCCATCAGGAAACCCTCATTTTCCGGTTTGGTTCCGATTGTTGCGAGGGGGGATGCATGACGGACCCACTCGACATTCTCGCCGATCATCTGCAAGGCCTCGCCGATCAGGTAGCCGCTGCTTTACAGGCTGCGCGGGCAATGCAAGCCGAACGCAACGAACCTGTCGATTTCCAGCCGCTCACACGTCAACCCGACATTCGCAGCGACGACCTCATTGAGCCAAGTGCAGCGGCGAGCCGGTTCCATATCGCGAAAGATACGGTCCGGCTTTGGTGCCGGCAGAACAAGGTGTTTTGTGTAAAGGATGGGGGCCGGTGGCTGGTCTCTGCCTCATCCATCAGAGCCAAGCGTCGGGCCGGTTAACGGGTATCGCGTTTCGTCGCGTTTCATCGCGTTTGCAGCCCTTTGCCCATCGCGTTTGGACTGCCACCTTCCCCACATCAGGTCCAACCCGATGGGGAGCAAATGAACGTCCAGAATATTCTCAAGTCGTTGCGAGGAGGCCAGACGAGCACGGCCGACCAACTTCGGCAAACGCTCGACCAGATCGACATCGAAGGACTTGAGGCTGCTGCCGAGAAGCTTGAAGCTGATCGTCGCCGGGTACTGCTCGATGGCACAGACAAGGAACTGGAGGCGATCGAGACCAAGATCGCCGCGGCAAACCGCGATATCGAGCGCGCCTATGCGGCAAAGGCCGAGCTTGAGCGCCGGCTCGAGGCGGCTGCAATAACTGAGACCCAGCAAGAGCGAACCGCCAAATACGCCGCGGCCAAGGCCCAGGCAGATGCCGCCGCCAAGCTACTCGCCACCAAGTATCCGGCGATCGGTCGCGAGTTTGTTGCACTGCTCAAGACACTGGCCGAGGCGCAACTCGCCGTCGACCTTGCGAACCACAACCTTCCTGATGGCGCCGTGCCGCTGGTTGATCCCGAGTTCGCAATGCGCGGAAGGCCGGGCCAGCCCGAGAAGACCCTGAAGGAAGAGCGGGTCACGCTGTGGTGCTACGACTCGCCCGGCATCCAGGTCATGCCGCCAGATAAGCAGGACGAGATGAACCGGAGGCATCCGGGAGAGGATGTAGGTTCGGTCCAGGGCCAGCGGCGAGCGTATAGGCGTCGCCTAATCCGCCGCACATACGTTCCTTGGCAGTCACCGCAACGGCCAGTGGGCTTGGCAACGATCGAGATACCTGGCCTCAAGATAGGTGATCCACCGATCTTCGCATCACCCAGCTTCAGCGATGCCCGTTCTGTCCTGGCCAAGCTGGCACAGATCGCCGAGATGCGTCCTGCACCGGAGATCAACACGGCCGACATCATCGTTGAATACCTTGATGCAGCGGAAGCCGACGTATCCTCGAAGAACGAGGAAGCGGCATGAGCTTCGCATCCGAGATATACGCCAAGCGCGCCAATCGCCGCTCGCCGATCACGGGCTCAGCACCTCAGGCCGAGAAGGCCAAGGCACCGGCCCGCGCACGACAAGACCACACAGTCACCGCGCCAACGCAATCGGTGGCCAGCACCAAGCCAAGCACGGCCATGCCCGAGGCTGCCGCTATCTATGCGCGTCGTCAGGCACAGCGGGCAGCTAGGCCAGCAGGCGCGGGCGAGGTTGAAGAATGAAGAAACCGTCGAGCACTTGCCCAGTGATCGGCGCTGCCCTCCGAGACCCTGAGCGGGTCGGGGTCCGGAGGGTTATACCTATCCCCGGTTGTAGGTTCCTCCTTAGGTTGTACAAGGCTATGCGATGGGCGCTAGCCCGTAACGCGAGTGTTTTTCATGTTTTGATTTTTCCATTTCGCTTCGCATTTGGGGGCATCTGAACCCATGCCCCGAAAGTCGGAAAAGCAGCAAGCCAACACGATCGACACCGCGACAGCGGCTGCGCTGATCAAGGTGACGCCGCGCTATATCCAAAAGCTATCCGGTGATGGCTGGTTCAAGCCCATCGGTCGCGGAAGATGGAACCTGATCGACGTGGTGCAGGGCTACGTCACTTGCCTGAAGGACGACAGCCGGCAGGCTTCCAAATCAGCGTCAGACTCGCGTGTTCGGGACGCCCGGGCGAGAGAAATCGAACTCAGGATAGCCAGGGAAGAGCGGAAGCTCATCGCTATGGAAGAGTGTAACGGCTGTCTCGACCAAGTGGTCGGCGGCTTTATCACCATGCTGTCAGTGCTGCCCGCGCAGATCACGAAGGATGTGCGGGAGCGGCAGCGCATCGAAGCAATCGTCGACGCCGGCCGGCAGCGCCTTTCCGACAACTTCGCCAAGCTCTCCAACAACCTCCGCTCAGGTGATGAGCCTGACGACGATGACGATGAGGAGGAGTCCTGATGCCTTTCGTCCGGAACGAGTGGGGCGAGCGCGTCCTGATCTCCCCTCAAAGGACCGATTTCGAACTGCCGTACACGCCAGTTTCGGAGACGGTCGGGCAGGCCTTGAGCGACTTCTATCGGACCAGGGTGCCGGAGGATCACTCCGAGGCCACGGCAGCAGCGTACGCGCGCGCCAAGGCAGCCGGCTCTAACGATCGACAGCCCAAGCCAGTCGGGCGGAAGAGCCGCCCGATCGCCGTGGGAAAATGGACCCGCTGGCCATAACGCGAAAGGACGTCACCAATGGCACCATCAACTGAGGAGGCCGAGAAGATCAGCGCCGCACACGACGCCGGCTTTACAGAGGGTCTGATCCAGGGAAAGCGCGAAGGCGCCGCCGCGGAGCGTTCACGCTTCGCCAGCATCGTTCGGTTGTGCGACGGGAACCGTCGGCATCTCGAGGGTGCCGTCGACCTCGCGCTTTCGCTGCCTGAAATCAGTGCCGAGCGCGCGGTCGAAATGGCCACGGGGTTTTTCCACACCGTAGAATCGTCGACGCAGATCAGGCTGTCGGGTGGATCCTCATATCTGATGGGGTCTGTCTCGGACCCGTTGGCCAGGTTTGGACGCTGACCATGAACATTTGGGCCGCCCACTATGCAGCGCTGTACGCATCTCCAATAGCGGTTAACGCCGTGCTGACTGTGGCGTGCGGCCATCCCCCGATGGCGCTGCGCGCGATCGACAAGACGGCGTCGAAGACCATCAGCTTTCAGGGTGCCGACGTCCTGGACATAGGCCCAGCCGCGATGGTGCGCGCGGTGGACCTGGCCGACGTCGATCTCGCAGATTTGCGCGGCGCGTCACTCGAAATCAATGGCAAGACCTGGACCGTTCGCAATCACGTGCTGAAGCCGGCGCCCACGGGCGAGGCGGCAGGTGAAATCCTCCTGATGCTGTCGGCGCGCTGACCGATGGCTAAGCTCGGGTTTCGCATGATTACCCCGACTGGTGCGATCGAGCGCGCAATGCAGCGCAACCTCTCGATCATGGCCAATGCAGCCACGGGCGCGATGAACCAAGCAGCGACGAATATCAAAAAAGAGGGCCGCACCGACATCGTGAGCGGAGGCTTCTCCAGGCGGTTCGCGAACAGTTTTCGCGCTAACGTCTATCCCAAAAGCGGGGTATCCGTCGGCGCCGCCGCACTGATTTTCGACACGGTCAAATACTTCGACATTTTCGAGACTGGCGGGACCGTGCACGGCAAGCCGATGCTCTGGCTTCCGCTGCCCTCCGCGCCGAAGAAAATAGGCCGGCAGCGCATGACACCGGCGCTCTACGTCAAGCAAATCGGTCCGCTCTTCCCGATCAACCGCGTGGGAAAGGCGCCGCTCCTGGCCGCCAACATCGGGATCTCTGCGCGGCAGCGGGCAACCGGCAACATTGGCAAGATCACCAACGCGAAGTTGCGCAAGGGCGCGGCCGGTGCAGGCCCGAAGCAGGCGGTTCCACTGTTCGTCGGTGTCGACGACGTCACCCTAAAGAAGCGCTTCAACCTGCGCAGAATTACCGCTGCCCACGCTGCGAAGCTCGGCGCGTATTTCGCCGAAAACCTAAAGGACGACTGACATGGCGAACGAGATCAAAACACGTCTAAGCTTCGATGGCGTTGCCGGCATAGTTGCCGATTTGAAGGCACTCGGTGCGGCTGGTGAGCGGGCTTTCAAGGACATTCAAAGCGCCGTGAGCAAGGCCGATCTTGCCAAGTTCTCGGCATCGCTCAGCAAGGCCAGCAACGACTTTGTAAAATTCGGGCGTAATGTCGCCCTGGTCGGCGCCGGCCTGACGGTGGCGGCGGCCGGCGCAGGTGCTGCTCTATTGAGCGTAGCCAAGTCCAGCGGCGAGGTCGCCGACAATGCCGGGAAAGCCGCCGAAACGACGGGCCTACAGGTCGAGGCTTTCACCAAACTCCAGTTCGCTGCCGAGATGGCCAACGTTTCCAACGAGCAGTTCGTCTCGGGGATGGGCCGGCTCAACAAAGCGATTGCCGAGGCGGCCAAAGGAACCGAGAAGGCCGGCGACACGCTCGACGCAAGTGGCGTGTCAGTTACGCGTTTCGGCGCGAAGACGAAGGATGCTGCGAAGCAGGTCGCGGATGCCGGGAACGTGTTCACACGACTTGGCGTCAAGGTCCGTGACGCCAACGGCAAGCTGCGAACCAACGAAGCGATCCTTCTGGACGTCGCCGACGCCTTCGCCCGCATGCCGGATTCCGCGCTGAAGAGTGCGCTGGCAATCGAGTTGTTCGGCAAGGCCGGCGCCGAATTGCTGCCATTTTTGAACGAAGGGAAAAAAGGCCTATTCGATCTCGGCGAGCAGGCAAAGAAACTCGGCGTCACCCTGACCGATGTGCAAGCGCAGATCGGCGATGATCTCGGCGACAGCCTGGACGGTGTAAAAAAGGCCGCGGCCGGCGCCCGGCTGCAACTCGGCCTTGTCTTCGCGCCTGGTCTCACCGCTCTGGCCAACGGCTTCGCCGACGTCATCGCCAACAATCGCGATCTGCTGATCGAGTTCGGCCAGACCATCAACCGCAATGTTCTGAGCGTGGTCGGCGACCTGCTCCACCTGTTGAGCGGCAACAGCCAGAACATCAAGAACCCCTGGATCAAGGAATGGTCGGCCGCAATCGTGCAGTTCGGCAAAGATGTCCAGGGCGTGTTCAATGGACTGGTGCTGCCTGCGTTCAAGCTGCTGCGCGAAGGCGCCCAATTCGTTGCCGAGCAAAT
Source organism: Mesorhizobium sp. M0292 (assembly GCF_040321695.1). NCBI lineage: Bacteria > Pseudomonadati > Pseudomonadota > Alphaproteobacteria > Hyphomicrobiales > Phyllobacteriaceae > Mesorhizobium > Mesorhizobium sp. M0292. The sequence goes on along the minus strand of NZ_JAMYSB010000006.1, from coordinate 15,916 downwards.
CAACAAGGTTTTCGGAACGGACATTACAGCCGGCGAGCTCGCACTCGGCACCGCCATCCTGTCCGCCGTAGGTGCATTCACCCTGCTGGCGTCGACCATCGGCGCTGTGGTGGCCGGTATCGGCCTCCTTGCCGGTCTGGTGGGCGGCATCCCGTTGGCCATCACAGCAGCCGTAGTTGCGGCGGGAATAGCAATTGCCGTGTTCTGGGATCAGGTAAAAGCCGGTTCGGCTGCAGGGTGGCAGTACGTACAGGACGGCGCCACAGCCGCGTGGGGCGCGATCGTGCAGGGCGCGACCGACTTGTGGGCGCAGATCGTCGGTGCCTTCCAGTCAGGCCAGCAGGCGGCGGTGGATGCCTTCAACGGCATCGTCGAATCGATCGTCAGCGCCTGGAGTGCCCTTGTCGATAGCCTGGGATCGATCGCTCAGCAGATTGTCGAGCGGATCGCCGGCTGGTTTGGCACGCTGCCGCAGCGGATCACCAGCGTCTTCAACAGCTTGGTCAGCATCGCAAGCAGCGTGCTCAATCGGATCTCGGCGCTGGTGGACAGCATTGTCGCGAAGGTCCAGTCGGCCATTAATCTGGCGAAGCAGCTTGTCGGCCTTGGAAGCGATAGCGGCTCGAGCGGCGGCGGATCGCAGGGCTTCGCCCGCGGCGGTTACCTCGCCAACGGCCCAGGCACGTCGACCAGCGATTCAATTTTCGCCCGCCTGTCGGTCGGCGAGTTTGTGATGCAGGCCCGGGCCGTGCGGAGCCTGGGCGTGGACTTCCTTCATGCACTCAATCAGGGCGTCGACCCCCTCCGAGCTATGCGCGGCTTCAGCCTTGGCGGGCTGGCCGACGGTCTCACTCGTGGCATGGCCATTCCGCGCTTTGCCGGTGGCGGCTTCGCCGACCTCAAACTTGCAGGGGCTCCTGCCGGTTCCGGTGGGACGATGAACGTCAAGCTCGACTTCGGCCTCGGCGTTGGTGATGTCTTCGACTTGGTGACTGACACCTTCACCGCCACCCGGTTGCAGCAATTCTCGTTGAGGCAAGCAAGCACCAGTGCAGGCAGGAGGCCGGGCGGCAAATGAGCGATTTTCCCGACTTTGATCCGGCCACCATCCCGGAGGCCTATGATCCTCAGAATCCTCTGGTGCGGGCGAACCAGGCTGAATTTCAAAAGGAGTTCGGCGACTTCCAGGGTCGCCATATCGCGGGCTTCCGCATGGGGCCGGCGCCGAAAGGCGAGTGGGTCGGGATGCGCTTCGACATGGAAGACGGCACGACCGTCAACGTGTCGGTTCCAATCACGCTTTGGCAAGCCTTCGGCAACGAATACGTGCTCGCCATGATGTCGGCGGGCCAGATCATCCAAGCAGCCTATGGGCACGAGGGAGCCGCATGATCGCTGGGCTCGCTTTCACCGTTGCCGCTGGCGTGGTGCTGGCGCTGGCCTAGTGCTCGGCGGCCCGGCTGCCTTTAGGGGGTGAGCCAACAGGCGCCGGGCCTAACCGGAAAAGTGATAGATCACTCCCGGCTGACGACAATCTGCGCTCAAGCTAATGGAAGAGCAATCCGCAGACCGCGCGGCTTGCTTATAAGCCGAGACTTATGCAATATCCGCGTACTCCACAGCGAGGCGCGGCATGCTGGCACGGACAGATCGTCATCCCTGCGATATCCACGCCATTGCCCGCACGTGCGGCGTCACCCTGCACGACAGCGCCGATAATCGCTCGACCGGCCGGAAGCCTGGTCACTGCTACTGCAAACCCGCGGTCCGCGTCATAGGGCGCCGGTACGGGGAATCGCACCTCGCCCTGGTGCTGAAGCTCATCAACTCAACGGGCAACGGCCTCGAACTCCATGCAGCCACGCTGCAGGCAATTTCCTATCTGGTCCGGATCGAGGTCATGCCGATCGGCTCCGACTTGTTCGAGGCCTTCGACAGGGTCGACCTTGGCCACGTCCGTCGGCTTGCCAGGGCGATGCCAGGCAGCACGGCAAACAACATGGTGGCGATGCTGTATCCGATGCTGGCCGGAACGTCGCTTTTCGAGAAGGTGGCAGCATGACCGAGATCGAGATCGAGGGTGTGGGCATCTATCGTTTGCCAAACCAGTGGCAAGGCCAGCGGCTGAGGCGCCTTCGTGGGGATGATCGCCATACCGCTGTGCTGGCGGTCGGTTGCGGGATGACGATGCACCAGTTCAACAAACTGCCTGCCGACAAGCAGTATGAGGTGCACAAGGCCTATCTCGCACTGATGTCGCCGAGCAATGTCGTGCCGCTCGCAGATCCGGCGCCGGCCGAGACGCGCGTAATCCCGCGGGGCCACCTGTCGATCAATCAGAAGCTCGCCATCGGCCGCTGGCTCCTCCGCAACAAGGCCTCATTGCCACACGGGCATTTTGGGCCATGGCTGGACAAGCAGGAAGGTCTTTCCCGGCACATGGCGTCGCAGTGCATGGCGCTGGCCACAGGCGGGCGCCACGGCGCGCGGAGCGCATCGGGGGCGTAGGACGGCGGCGGCGAAGAACGCGCGCTGGCGGCCCTTATGGGTCGACCTTTTGAAGGCTGAACCAACGCCACCTGCGGCCCCAGACTGGATCGTCTTTCAAGCCCTGGCCGATGTTATCGAATCCACGCACCATGACGTAGAGGCTGGCGGCATATTTCGAGAGGTCGGCCACGAGAGGAAACGACCAGCCCTGCGGTACAGGCACCCCTCTCATCGACTGATAGACGGTCACGACCAGCAAGACGAGGGCAAAGAAGATCTCCAGCAAGCCATACAGCCATCGGCGGTGCTCTCTCGTCCAGTAGGCCAAGATGCAGAGCATGATAAAGATCGAGAACCCAGCCAACAAAACGACGGCCGCTCCCGCCAATATGACGCTGAGCGGCACCTTGTCGAAGCCGATGTTCATTAAAACGAGGGCGATTATCTGACCAGCTACAACCAGAGCTCCCGGGACCAGATAGACCGCCTTTCGCAGCATTCTTTGGCCGGGCGTGAGGACTTCCCATTTTTCGTACTGCATTCAGGCGACGGTCCGCTCAATCGTGACTTTCTTCCCGCGGGAGAGCGCGACCAGCAAACCCAGAATGATGTCGCCGAACACCCAAAGCCAAAGCAGCATGCCGACCGCGAGTGTCCCGCCGATGGCAGTGCCAGCCTGTCCGGCCGCATCTGAGGTGGCTTGATAGTGCTCGCTGGAAATCTTGATGGCGTAGAATACCCACAGTCCCATTAGCGCGTTGAAGGCCAGGAACATCCACCAGAAAATCATGCCGAAGAAACCGCGCTTGCGTTTCTCGATGCGTTCTATATGCGGCATAGTAAAACCCCTCCCGTTTATTTCCCCGGCCAACAATTGCGCAAACGCGGCGCGCGCGCAAGCGGGGGCGCCCCCGGGTGCAGCCTAGCGAGCGCGCTTTACGATCGAACAAAGGTACCGGTCTGTTTTATAGCCTGGCACACCGACTCACGCAGGCTTTGACACGTCCGGTCAACGGCATCCAAAGAGGGTATCGAAAAACGCCCAGTGCTTATGTACCGCGCACGGATCACGATGTCGGTTTCCGCCATTATTCTTAGGATTTCAATGTCCTCAACTGACAGGAAAAGCCCAAGCTCAGCGGCCCGGTTTCCGAGGCGACCGGCCTTGTGGCCGAATTTGTTGCTCGCAAGCTCAGTGACCGAAACGCCCTTTAATCTCAGGTACGATTTCAGAAATAGCTCTACTGCGTGATAGTGCAAAAAGTAGATAGGCGAATCCGGGTGCGTCGTTTTGGCTTTGACATTCCCCAGAGCGCGCGCTGCTTCATGGTATGAAACAGCATAGTTGTAGAGGCCGATCGGATTTGTCCGCTCGTTCCTGTCGTCTTCAGCCGCCTCTTTGCTCACGGGTTTCGCTTCGCCATCCTTACGTCGGCGCCGCCGCCGTTCTCGGGATGACTCATGGCTGAACCGAACTGATGCACTCTCCAAGGTAATAGCGCTCGCATTGCACTCTTTCGAAAGACACTCAGCATAGACTCTCGCAAGGGATGCCGTCCTTATCGCGATCGAGCTTGCCGCCCCAAGAGCAGTTGGCCAGATACCAATTTGCTTCATCGCACGAACTGATCTGCGGGCACGTTCGCCGCGGTTGGCAGGAGTAGCTTTGTGCCACTCGGTTGTTGATGATCCCTAGCGGTTGGCTGATCGCTGGTGCCTTATCCGCATGCCCTGCACGCCAATCCCAGGGCGCCTGAAACTTTCCGACCCACAGACCGACGTTCGCCGCCTCGGCTTTCGCCTGCTGCCCTGCATAGGCTCCGCGGCTGTAGCGGGGCCAATCCAAGGCCTGACCGTGCTCGACCATCCATGAGGCCACGCTGGTGCCGTCAGCACGCCTGCAATCGCCTACGAAGCGGCCATAGCGGTCCCAGGAGACAAAGGAGCACTGCACGGGCTTGGAGGTCGCTAGGAATCTGTCGAGCGCCTGTGCTGCTCGTCGGCCGCAAGGATATTCGAACCCCTTGGCGTCATCGCAATACTGCTTGCTCTCGGGTGCATCGATGCCGTTGAAGCGGATGCGCTGGCCGTGGATTTCGATCGTGTCGCCATCAATGACCGATGCAACGCCGGCGATCGGCGCCGGCTTCGAGCCGAACCAGTTCGATGCATTGATCTCTTGCAAACTTTCGCTGTGCTGGATGGCGGTCTGCGCGACCAGCGCGCCAGCGGCAACCACAGTCACAAAGATCAGGCGCAGCGGCACGCTCGCCAATCGGCGCGCACGGCTGTGCTTGGCACCAGTCCGCTTTCGCCAGTGATCAGAACGATTGTCGTATCGGTATTTGTCCACGCTTGCGACCCCGTCAATATCCCAACAATCTTGCGAGCAGGCCGAGGAGCAATATGCCTGCCACCACCTCGAACGCTCCGACAAACAGGCGGACCAAAAGACTCCGGGGTTTAGGTGTCTCGGCCGCATCCGCTTCCAACACTGGTGCAGAACCTTGGCCCTTCATGCTTTTCGTGTAGCTAAGCCCCGTGCCGGGAATCCCGCCGCTAATACGGCTGCCGGCTGTTCCCGACGTCAGCCCAAAACCTTTGATTCCGGCCCGAACACTCAAGCTTTTCCTGCCAACGTTTAGCCTGAGGCCTGGGGCGATCTTGAAGCTACGACGAAATCGGAAGCTCATCACATTGCTCCACCGGGACGGCTTTCAGCGGAGCGCCCGCCGCATCGCGAACCATCGGCCGCTATGCTGCCGTCCTTCGGACAGTTCCCCCCGGCTGGGGCGGCATTGGCCGGTCCCCGATATTGTTGGACGATACCAGCAATGCGGTGGCCGTCGCCCTCGATGTGCGTGTTCTGACTGTTCGGATTGAGCGGGTCGATGGTCTGGGCAAGGCTGTTGGCACGGTAGGCGTCGCCGGCGGCGAGCGTCACGCTGTCGTAGTGATTGAGATAGTCCGCTGCGCATCCGCTCAGTGTCAGAATGATGCTAACGCAGACCGCCAGGTTCCGCTCCATGACCCCTAGACCGGGGCCGGGCTTATGCCGGCGGCTCTCAGTTGCGCTCCGAGATTCGCCCGCGTTCCACAGGCGGCCTTGTCGCCGGCGACGCATTTCTTATTTGCGTCGGACCAATCAAGCAGTGCCGTATTGATCCAGCTGCCAGGTGCCCGTTGTATCCCGTAGGGTGTCGGCGTAGTACCAGAAGCAACGGCGGTCGCAGCGGCGGCACTTTGGCCATGTGGGGCACGCTTCCATCCGCTCAGGATAAGGCAATTCTTCATATACTGGTCTTCAGCCGCCAAATTGCCCAGCGCATTGCCGATCCCAGCCCCCGCAACAAAGGCCGGCGATCCGATCGCAAGATAACCTTGGTCCACTGATCCTTTCCGCATCTCGCACTGAGCGTGCGCGACCTCGAAACTAGGCCCGTAGCCTATTTGCATGTAGTCGGCTTGATTGCTTGTTTGGCAACCGCATAGCGTTGCCGCGGCACCAAGTGCCATCAATGCTGCTATTTTCATCCCCCAGCCCTCCCAAGGCTGAGCTAGCATCTCCCAAAGTTGAAATCGGCGCAAGAGTAGAGAACAAATCTGGTAAATCCTGCGAGAAACTCAGCCTGCTCTCAGTTTGTAGACTTGTCCTTTGCCAGATATATCCCGTTATTTTTCTCACGGCGCTGGCGATTTCCCCTGTGTCGGCCTCTATTTGATACTAGGCGACGGCGGTTTCGTCATCACGCGCAGTTGCATCTGGTCGATTGTTGCGACGATGGCAGCCGCCAGTGCTTCCGCCTCATCCATGAGCCCCGGCCCATAGAGACCATTCACAGCTTCCTCGCTGGGCAGCACGCCGGGCGGGCAGTGATCCTCGATTGTGCGCCGGATGAGCGTCAACGCTGCCCGGCATTCAGCGGCTTCGATCTTCATAACCATTGAAACATTCACTTTAGCTAAAATGTTCCGGAACCGATTTCAGGTTGGCGGCTTGAGACTGTGAGGGAAGAACACCAGTCATGCCCATCAGACGAAAAGCCGTGGATGCCGGGATTTTTAAGCCTGCCGAATTGGCCTTGCTAGGGCGCGTTTTCGAGCAGCTTAAACTGGTCGACGACCAATCACCTGATGCGCAGGGCCGGTTGGCTTCTCGGATCATTGCCAACTACATGGCCGGGATAAAAGATGAGGCCGAACTTCTCTCGCTTTCGAAGCAGCCGTTAGGGCGGTAAGGTCGGGAAAGCTAGAGCTTCACCAGCCGCAATCGATGGCGGGTTTGCCAACAACAGCCTTGTCGACAAAGCATTTCCGCAACGAGGCACAGCTCTACCGCTAAAGTGTTAGGTCCAGAGCCAGGGCAGCGCGGCAATCGGGAACCGGAGCCACATGACGCGCGAGGCTCCCCTGGAGCCTTGCGGAATCTTGGGCAGATACCCTCTCTAGTCTCTACTCAGGAGCCGAGTGCTGGTATCGCGACGCAGTTCGGAATCGGCGCGATCGACGCCTTCAACCGTGATCGCGATTGTCCCGTTCTCAATTCTTGCAATCCACCCCTTCGCCTTCATGTACCAGAGATGAAACTCCAGATGCTCTGGTGGACAGCCTAACAACCGTTCGATTTCGACGTCGCCAATGCCCGGATTGCCGACATCCTGGCGGCGCTTCACATAGAGCAGCGAAAGCAGTTTGGCCTGGACCAAAGCGTCCTTCTCGACCCCTTTGGGGTCGCTTGCCTCCTCGACCAATTTAAGCCGCTCACCGGCATGCTCTCGATAGGAGATATCGTACTGGGCGCGCTTAACGGGATCCCTCAAGACGTTGTGTGCTTCTACTATTTCGCTGAAGCGGGCTTCGTTTCCAGTTTGCTGATTGTCGGGATGATAGCGCATCGCAAAGTAGCGGAATATTCGCTCAAGTGTCTCCGAGTTGGCGTTTGGGCTGATCTCCAAGAGTTCGTAGTAATCGACGAACAATGCGCTGCTCCCTCAAACATCGCTCGACAGCCGCGGGGGCCGACCGCCTACATGGCGATGCAGTGCCCTCACTCGTCGAGTTCATATACGGACAATACATTGCGCCCGGGGTCAAGATGAGCGGGAGCTAATGGACGTCAGCCAAGGCGGCTCCCGCGCGGGGTGCAATGAAAATGGCCGGCGCCGAAGTGGGAGATTGCCTGACCGGCATTCGTCGGCTTCAATCTTCATAACTCTTCAAACATGCAATTCGTCTAAAATGTTCCGGAACCGATTTCGGGCTCGCGGCTTGAATCGCCGGGTGTGGGTCAGTGCATGCGTTTGAAGTTCATCGAGCCGTTAATGCCGACCTTGGTGGAGAAGCCTCCCGAGGGCGATGGATGGACTCATGAGGTGAAGTTTGACGGCTACCGTTCGCAGATGATCATCGACGAGAACGGGACGCGGATCTACACCCGTCGTGGCCTCGACTGGACAACCAAATACCGCGACATCGTGGCGGCAAGCGCGGAGCTCGGCGCCCAGAGCGCAATCATAGACGGCGAGATCGTCGTCTTGAATGATGCTGGCCTGTCGGACTTCGGCGAACTGCGCAAGGCGATCACACGCCGGCAGCACGACCTCTACTTCGTTGCCTTCGATCTCCTCCACCTCAACGGCCACGATCTGCGCGACATGGCCCTGCAGGAACGGCGCGAGATCCTTGAGAGCATGATCCCCGCCAACATTCGCATTCAATTCAGTCAGGCGCTGCCCGGTGACGCAAAAGCCATCTTCCACCTGATCGATGAAGCCGGCATCGAGGGCATGGTTTCGAAACGCCGTGACAGCAACTACCGCAGCGGTCGGTCGACAGCCTGGCTGAAGATCAAGAGCTACATGGTGCAAGAATACGATTTGCTCGGCATCGAGCGGGAGCCGGGCAAGCCTGCATTCGCGCTGATGGCCGATCGGAAGACCGGGCAGTATGTCGGCTCGGCGTTCATCAACTCCAGCCGCGCAATTCGCGAACGGCTATGGAAGCGCGTCCAGGAGCACGCTGGGCCGGCACCGAAGGGAATGAAGCGACCGGCAACGCAATGGGTCAAACCGGGGCTCATTGGCCGCGTGAAGCACCTGCGCGGCGAAGAAGACCTGCGCCATGCCTCGCTGCAGGATTTCCGCGAGGAAGATTGAACGCTATATCGGAGCCATGCCAGCAGCAGATCGCCTTACCGTCCGCTTCGCCTATCAAATCGGCTTTCAGGTCCTCGACGGAAGCGCGATCCTCCAGACGTTCGAGAAACAGGATGAGGCTTTCAAGTTTGTGCTCGGCCGGGGTGCTCGCGTGTGGCTGGCCTGGTCGCGGACCGTCATAGGAGGGCAGACGGCGCCCTTCGATTTCACCGCAGCGTTTCAGCAGGAAAAGGTCGGCCGCATCATGAAGAGGATGCACGGCCCAGCCGCAGGCACTTGGTTCTGGACGTGCCATGACGGCGGCGCGCACGGAACAGTCGAAACGAAGGATGAGGCTGTTGCTGGAGTCGAGCGGGCATTCACGCGGCGCATCGCGGGGGCAGATCTACGCTAACCCGCCACCGCCATTCCAAAGCCAACGGCGCGGAATAGGGCGCCACACGTCCGGTTTGTTCTGGTCATGGCTTCTGCGCCGGTCCGGTCACAGCGCTGGTGCGTCCACCTCTAACGGCTGGGTAGGGTCGGCGCTCGCCGGTAGCGATCCCTTTGTTGTTCAAGGAACAGCTTGGCGAGTTCGCCCCACTCAGGATGATCCGTGGTTTTATGCTCTTCTACGAACTCGAGGAAAGCCTTGCGCAAAGCGTCAAGGTCGAAAACCCCAAGATGCTCGCCCATACCGTCGTCCATGCCCGCGCCTCTCAACGGTATTAGCTTGTCCTCTCGTTTGAGCCTTCAAGAGGGCCTTGCCTGAGTTTCGACCGGGCAGCGCCACATGGTTAATTGCGTGATTGCTAATATGCTCGTATCTTAGGCAGATGCGGGGGCTCTATCTCCCCGCATGAAGGCACCACACCTTTATGAAGTAGGCAAAGGTGGAGCATGGTCGACGAGACGGTGACAACCTACGTTGTGAGCGTGTTTGAAGCGGCGAACTGGCGAACGGTGCTTACGACCAACGACAAGGCCAAAGCCTTGGCCTGGGCGAGAGAGATCGGCGAAAACGCGCAGGTCGAGGAGATCACGCCGGAGCCAAAGGGTGCTAGCGCTGAGTAAACGGCTGGTTGCTGCGGGGGACACAAAAAAAGCCCCTAGCGACTCGCAGGTTGAAACTGGTCTTTCAGCCATTTTGTTTCCGCAACCTCACCCCGGCGCCGCCGCCGTTCTCGGGGATGAACTCGACGCCGGCAGCTTCGAGGGCAGCACGCAATGCGGCGACCGTCTCAGGTGCGCCGGCAGAATGGCCGTTTTCGAAGCGAGTAACCGTCATGGATGAGATGCCGGCTTTGTGAGCCAGTTGGCGCACGCCAATCTGAAGCGCGGCTCTAGCCATTCGGCACTGTGATGGCGTGATCATTCCCGCACCTGTTGACACTGTATACAGGCAATGGCATGTTTACCTTGTAAACAGCATATCGAACCCAAAGGGGATTTACAATGCCGAACACGCTTGTTCCGGCTGCCGGCGAAGCTATGCCCGCTGCCTTCCTTGGAAGATTTTCCCGCCGCGCCGCGCTTGGCGCAATCGCCTCCCTCCCGGCCGTAGGTAGCGCTGCAGCGGCAAACGCCGCGTTGGCCGATCAGACTCCCGTCGAACGCTTCCAGGCTGCTGTAGCCGAACTGAGGGCCGCCGCCGAAGCGCTCGATCCGAACATCTACAACTGGACCGTCAGCACCAACGGCGACAAGCAATGCGGTGTTCTGATCGCAGCGTTCCGCACGACGACGAAGTACGAGGGCGATGGCTGGTATGCATCCCCCTACGAATGGGGCGAGGTGAAGCAGATCTTCGTCCGGCGCGCGCCAGAGCATGACCGTAAAGGCGAGCGCTGGTTTCGCATCGGCCCGTCTGCCACCAGTAACCACAAAAGCGTCCTCATGGCCGAGGAGCGTTTCCGCCTCAACTACGGCCCAAAGGTGCAGGCATGAGCGGCCCGAGCGACAACCTGAACGACCTAGAGGGCGACATCACGAATCTGTCGACGCTCATCAGCACGATCGTCACAGTCTCCGACGCGGGCTCAGACGATAAGACCATGCAGCAGGTCCAGCATCTGCTTTGGATAGCCAGAGACTTGACAGAGCGGTTGACCGAAACCGCTGCGGCTTGCCACCAGAAGCTGATGGACGAGCGCAAGGCCGCCGCCTGAACAAAAAGCTGCAAATTTGCAGGATTAGCCCGCTGCCGAGAGGTGGCGGGCTTTTTGCTGGATCTGTTACCCGAAACGTTACCCAAAAGCTAAATGTCATCAGGCTGACGGTAGGGAAGGGCATGGTAAGTGCTTGATTTTGCTGGTGCCCCCGGACGGAATCGAACCGCCGACCTTCGGTTTACAAAACCGCTGCTCTACCAGCTGAGCTACAAGGGCACGGCGCTCCGGTTAGCATATTTCGTGCGCCAGTAAAGACAAAACTCCGTTTTCGATCGCTAATGGACCCCGCCGAGGTGGGCGGGCCGCCATGCTGAAAACCGCCAATGCGATCCCTACATATCTCTCAGGTGCAAACGCATCGAACGGGGTGTCGCATGATCAGACTTGTCATCATCCTGCCGCTTGTCGTCATTGCCTGGCTGCTTGCGGTAAAGCTCATCAGGGACGTGAAGAGCGCCAATGTCGACTGGACCGGCATCGCCGCCATCGTCGGTTTTATCGCGATGGCGTTTTGGCTGCGGCATGTGACTGGGATGGGGATGAATGGTGAATGGTGAATGGGCGAACGCCTTTCGGACCATTGACTACTCACTACTCGCTCAAAACCTCGAACCTTTCACCACGTCACCGCGACTGATCTCCAGAGGCGAATGGTCGCCTCGATCAAGGAGATCATCATGTTGAAGCGCAGTCTTACTTCGGGCCTGGTCGCCATCTTCGTCGCCACCGGCGCGCTCGCCGGTACCGTGCAGTCGTCCTCCGCTCACAGCCATCATCACCACCATCACAAGCACCACGACAAGCCCTCTTGGTGGTGGAACCATCAACACAAGCACCATCACCACAAGCATCATCATCACCACGGCAAGGTGATCATCTTCCTTTGAGCGAGACGACCTGCCTCGCGGAAGGGCGGCTTCGGCCGCCCTTTTTTGCGTTGAGCGCTCGATCGATCAGATCTTGGTTTCCATCGGCTGATTTCCGGCCTTCAAGAAAATCCCAAATTCTTTCGAACCTTTTCCGCGCCGAAACGACAGATGATCAAGAGGCGGATGGATCGCCTCTCGCAACGAAACAAGGAGATCGTCATGTTCACGCGCAAAATCGCTTCTGCCCTCATCGCCAGCACCGTCGCCGCCACCTCGCTGGTCGGCACCGTCCAGCCCTCGGCCGCCCACAGCCATCACCACAACCGCGAAATCGGCATCGGCATCGCCGCCGGCGTCGGCGGCTTCGTGCTCGGCAGCCTGCTCAACCAGCAGCCCCGCACCGTCTATGTCGACGACGAGGGTGGTTCCTGGCACGTCCGCCGCTGCGCCAATCGCTACGCCAGCTACGATCCGTACTCCGACACCTATGTCGGCTATGACGGCTACCGCCACTATTGCCGCCTCTAAGAGGAGGCTCCCCACAAGAAGGAGGGGCTGTACGCAGCCCCTCTTTCCTACATTTGAGCGCGTGGCAGTGTCAGCTACGGTTTGGAGATCGGTAATCCGGCTGCATGGCAGGTGCCGACAACACCACCGCTCGCATTCAGCGATTGATCGCCCATGGCGATGAGTTCGAAGCTGCTTCCTTCATCCGGATAGATCTTGGCGGCGAACGGTTGGTCTGTTGTATGACCACCGGACGATGACTTCGCGGCGACATGGCCGCAGACCACGATTTCCCGGCGGCCGTTGAGCGTCCGCTCGCCGGCGCGCATCGTCCCGAATTTGGCGGATACAGGATCCTGCAAATGCTGGCGAATGCCGATCGTGATTGTCTCCTCCAAAGCGAGCGAGATCGGAATCTCGCTGACTTGCTGGGAGACAGGGGCGGGTTCGGGCGCCGTCGCCACGCATCCGCACAGTGAAGCGGCGAGCAAAAGCTGAAGCGTTCTCCGCATTATAATCGGAACCCGCCGATCATCCTCGTCACCTCAGCGGCGGCGTCGCGCACCAGCGGCCCGATCTCGTCCAGCCGCTCCATCGTCACCCGCACCGTCGGTCCGGAGACCGAGACACCGCCGATCGGCTCGCCGAACTCGTTGAAAATGGCGGCGGCCACGCAGCGCATGCCGGGATGCCGCTCCTCGTCGTCGACCGACCAGCCACGGTGCTTGATGACAGCCAGGTCATGGGCCAGCGCCGAAATGTCGGACAGCGTCTTGTCGGTGAAGCGCTGCAGGCCCGACTTGCGCAGGATGGCGGCGACGCGTTCCGGCTCGAGCTGCGCCAGCACCGCCTTGCCGATGCCCGAGGCATGGAAAGAGCTGCGCGTGCCCGGGCGGAAGAAGGCGCGGATCGCCTGATGGGTCTCGACCTGGCTGACGAAAACGACGCAATCGTCCTCGGCGACGCCGAGATTGGCGGTTTCGCCGGTCTTCTCCATCAATTCCTGCATGACCACGCGGGCCCGGTCGACAAGCTTGCGGCGGCGCAGGAAGGCGGCACCCATGCGGTAGGTCTCGACGCCGATCGACCACAGCTGGTCCGATGTATCGAACTCGACCATGCCGTGGTTCTGCAGCGTCGTCAGCATGCGGTAGGCGGTGGACGCCGCGAGCTCGCTACGCGCCGAAATCTCGCTCAGCGACAGGCCACTGCCTTCAGCGACGATGGCCAGGATGCGCAAGGCCCGGTCCAGCGACTGCACAGAACCGGCCTCGGACGGACCGTTGAAAGCGCGCGGCCGGCCGCGCTGGCGTTTTTCGCTGGTTTCCATGGCGGCATTGTCGCCGGTTTCGCCGAAATCGCAATGAAAAACTTTTTCATCGATTTTGATGGCCGGATTCATGAAAAACGAAAAAGCCAGGGGAATCAGGGTATAGAAGCGGTTTTCTCGAAATGAAAAATTATTCTGAAAAAATTGAAAAATGAAAACGACACTGGCATTGTTAACCAACCAACAATCTTGAGGAGGCTGGACATGGCCAGGATGCGCGCTGTCGATGCAGCCGTTCTCGTTCTCGAAAAGGAAGGCGTTTCCTGCGGCTTCGGTGTGCCGGGCGCGGCGATCAATCCGTTCTATTCGGCGCTGAAGGCGAGGGGCTCGATCCGCCACATCCTGGCTCGTCACGTCGAAGCGGCCTCGCATATGGCCGAAGGCTACACGAGAGCCAAATCCGGCAATATCGGGCTGTGCATCGGCACCTCGGGCCCGGCCGGCACCGATATGATCACCGGGCTTTATTCGGCGGCGGCGGACTCGATCCCGATCCTGTGCATCACCGGTCAGGCGCCGCGGGCACGGCTCAACAAGGAGGATTTCCAGGCGGTCGATATCGCCGCCATAGCCGCACCCGTCGCCAAATGGGCGGTCACGGTCATGGAGCCCTATCTCGTGCCGATGGCGCTGCAGAAGTCGTTTCATCTCATGCGCTCGTCGCGACCGGGCCCGGTGCTCATCGACCTGCCGGTCGATGTGCAACTGGCCGAGATCGAATTCGATATCGATGCCTACGAGCCGCTTGTCCCGTTCAAGCCGGGAATGTCGCGCGCCCAGGCCGAAAAGGCCTTGGCGATGCTCAATGCCGCGGAAAAGCCGCTGATCGTTGCCGGCGGTGGCATCATCAATGCCGATGCGTCCGATCTCCTGATCGAATTCGCCGAGATCACCGGCGTTCCGGTCATACCGACATTGATGGGCTGGGGCACGATCCCCGACGATCACCGGCTGATGGCCGGCATGTGCGGGCTGCAGACCTCGCACCGCTACGGCAATGCGACCATGCTGGAAGCCGACTTCGTTTTCGGCATCGGCAACCGCTGGGCCAACCGTCACACCGGTTCGGTCGACGTCTATACCAAGGGCAAGAAATTCATTCATGTCGATATCGAGCCAACGCAGATCGGCCGCGTGTTCGCGCCGGATCTCGGCGTCGTCTCGGACGCCGGTGCGGCACTGAAGATGCTGCTCGACGTCGCCACCGAATGGAAGACGGCAGGAAAGCTGCGCGACTGGTCGGGCTGGGCGAAGGAATGCCAGGCCCGCAAGAAGGCGATGAAGCGCAAGACGCATTTCGAGCAGGTGCCGCTGAAGCCGCAGCGCGTCTATGAGGAGATGAACAAGGCGTTCGGCCGTGACACCACCTACGTCACCACGATCGGCCTCTCGCAGATCGCCGGGGCGCAGTTCCTGCATGTCTACAAGCCGCGCAACTGGATCAATTGCGGCCAGGCCGGCCCGCTCGGCTGGACGCTGCCGGCAGCGCTTGGCGTGCGCGCCGCCGATCCGGATCGCACCATCGTGGCGCTGTCGGGCGACTATGATTTTCAGTTCATGATCGAGGAACTGGCGGCCGGCGCACAGCACAAACTGCCGTATATCCACGTCGTCGTGAACAACGCCTATCTCGGCCTGATCCGCCAGGCGCAGCGCGGTTTTGCGATGGATTTCGAGGTCAGCCTCGCCTTCGAGAACGTCAACCGCTCCAACGATCCGGAGGCCGGCTACGGCGTCGACCATGTCGCGGTCGCCGAAGCCATGGGCTGCAAGGCGGTGCGGGTGCGCAAGCCGGAAGAATTCGCCGGCGCGTTCAAGGAAGCGCAGCGGCTGATGAAGGAATACCAGGTGCCGGTGGTGCTCGAATTCATCCTCGAACGCGTCACCAACATTTCCATGGGCACGGAAATCGACAAGATCACCGAATTCGAGGACCTTGCCGAAAGCCATGAGGATGCGCCGACGGCGATTGTGTTGCTCGATTAGGCGCGCCGATATTCAGGTGAGGCAGGCCTGCAAACGGCGCCTTCCTGCGCTTCCGGTGCTCACGTACAGAAAGTACGTTCCGCTCCGGTTCTCGAAAGTCACCGTTTTCGACTCTGCCTGACCTGAATCTCAACACGCCTAGGGCCAAGCAGAAGAAGGAGAAAAGGTTGTGTGCGTCAAGTTCTGCAAAATGGGGCGGCCATGATGCTGGTCATGCGGCTTGGCGCAGAGCGAGCTTCTTGTGCTCGCGCAGGTCGTCCATGTTGATGTATCGGTTGGCCTCCATCCAGTTTTCATTGGTCTCGACGGCCAACGCCCTGACCAGGCGCAGGCAGCTTTCGGTATTGGGGAAGATGCGCACGACATAGGTGCGCCGGCGGATTTCCTCGTTGAGCCGCTCCAGCATGTTGGTGGATTTGAGATGCTTGT